>CAYMOV010000178.1:1887-4833 GCA_964392085.1 uncultured bacterium | reverse complement strand
CTTTTTTCTGATGGTCGGCAGGTATCAGTGATATTCCATGACGGTCAAGGGATAGGGGCTGAATCCGCTGAGATAGGCCACGTAGGGATTGCCGCCATCCACGTATAGGGAAGGTTGTTGGAAGATCCCGGTACCGACTGAAAACCCAGCGCTCCCCACCAACTGCCAGGTCCCCGAGTATTTCATCACCGAGATCTTGTTGATCGTCCCATCCAAGAAGGCCAAGTAGGGCGTGCCGTTATCCACGAATAAGGAGGGGGTCATGGCCGCGCCCGCCGTGAAACCGGCGCTCCCGACCAGGGACCATCCACCGTTATATTCCTCCACCGTGGCGTTTCCGGAGTGATCGCTGTCGGAATAGGCCACATAGGGGATGTTGTTCGAGACGGCGAGCGAGAACCCCCCGGAGAGGTTGTCGGAAAACCCGGCGCTTCCCACCAAGGACCAAACCCCCGACGTCGTGGCTTTCATGACGGTGACCTTGTTGGAGGCCGCGTCGCCGCAAGCGAGGTAAAAGGTCCCCGTCCCCAGGTCGACCTGAAGGCCCACTTTGTTGGCGCCGACCGAGGTGGAGCCGGTCAATCCGGGGCTTCCGAAGGTGACCCAGGAGCTTCCGTTGTACTTCAAGACGGTGATGAGGTTTCCGTTTCCGCCGTCCTGGAACGCCACGTAGGGGGTGTTGTTGTAGACCACCAGCGATGGGGCGGCCCCCCCCATGGAGAGGCCGGGGGACCCCACCGTGACCCAAGAACTTCCGTCATAGGACATGACGGACACTTTCAGGCCGTTGGCCCCGTCCCCATAGGCCAAGTACGGAAGGCCCGTGAGGTTGTCGAAAGAGAGGGATTCATAGTCCGCCAAGCCGGGGCTCAACCCCGCCGACCCCAAGGGGGACCAACTTCCGGAAAACTGCGCGACCGTGGCCTTCCCGCCGTTGTTGCCGTCCTCAAAACCGACATAAGGCACCCCGCCGGCAACCACCAAGTCGGGATTGTAGGCGGAGGAGGAGAAATTCGCGCTTCCCACCACCTGCCAGGATGCGACGGGTCCCGAGGGGGTTGGCGTCGGGGTGGCGGTGGCCGCTGGGCAGTAGTGGACCGACAACTCATAAAGGTTCGAGTTGAAGGTGGGGGAAGTGATCGAGTTGGGAAGTAAGCCGAAGATTCCCGCCTCATTCAACCCGACCTGGGTGGTCCCCGACTGGTAGGTGACCATGATGCTGCCGGGGATCACGGGGGTGGAGGAACCCACGATCGTGGCCGCGGCGGCGAGCCAGTAGGTCCCGGCGGTGAGGTGCTGGGAAGGCGGGAACGTTCCCGTCACCAGGTTCACGCCGGTGTAGGCCGCGCTCGCCTGGCAGACGAGGGTCCCGGGCCCGGACCCGGTGTCCGAGTAGATCCCCATCTGCACCTGGGCGTAGGGCGGGGTCATGGGCGTCACGGCTGGGATCACGATCGAGATGCTGTCCACCGTGGCGTCCACGGGCAAGGTGTACTGGGAGGCCACCAGGTGGCCGGCGCTGGTGGACTGCGAGAAGGTCTCGGCCGGACCGGCGCTCGTCATGTTGGAACTCCCGAACGTTGCGCTCCCCGAGCAGGTTCCGGGAGTCGACGTCGGGGTGTTCGTCGCCGGGACGGGGCTGTTCGTCCAAGTCGGGCTCGGCGTGAAGGTGGATGTGGAGCCGCTGGGCGTCCAGGTCGACGTGGGAGGAACTGGCGTCGGGGTCCAAGTAGCCGTTCCCGACCCGCCGCAAACCTGGAGTCCTAGCGAAAAGCAGAAACCGCTGGGTGACAGGGTGAAGGGAAGAGTGGCCGGGAGCAGGGAGAAGTAGTTTCCGTAGGCGGAGGCGCAACCGGTGGTCCCGGGGGAACCCAACGAGACGCCGGCGCTGAGGCTATGAACGGCCAGGGTATAGGTGTCACCGCAGTTCACCGGCAAGGACCCGGTCGAGACCGTCACCCATCCGCTGAAGGAAGCGGGCGGGTTGAAAGAGCCGGAGAAAACCCTCGTCGTGCCGTCATATAGCGCCGTTTCCACGTTGCCTGCAGTCGAATCGGTGGACAGGTAAGCCGAAACCCCGGTCAAGGTGGAGCCGCAGTCCGGGAGGGTCCAACCCATGGCCTCGTAGTAGTCCACCGGTAATTGGCCGAGGAACGAGATGGATGGGTCGCCGATCATGTTGCATCCCGGAAGGGTCGCCGTGGGCGTGAAGGTGTAAGTTGCGGCACTGGGGGTCCAGGTCGCGGTCGGTGACGGCGGGGTGGGCGTCCAAGTGTAGGTGGGGGTCGGTGTGAACGTGGAGGTCGAGCCGGGATAGGGGGCGCAGGAGGAACCATAGATGGAAAAGACGCGGCCCGTGTAGGAAGTCGTCCCACCGATCAGGGGGTTCGGCAGGTTCGTGAAGGTGTAGCCGGCGCTCCCAACCACGTAAACGGCCCCCGAGTTGGTGGTGACGTAATACTGGTTGGTCGAATGCTCACACAACCAATAGGTGACCCCGGCCGTCAGGGAAACCGGTTGGTTCAAGGCCACCGTGTTCCAACCGGTGGAGGTGGCGGCTTGGACGCCCGTTTCCCCCAGAAGGGTGGTGGGGACGCCCCCGTTGTCGGAGTAAATCCCCAGGGCGTATTCACCGGGATTGTAGATCGAGAGGTTGTAGATCACTTGGTTCCCGGAGGGTTGGAAAGGGCTGAACCAAAGGTTAGGAGGGAATGTGGAATTGGAGTCCCCGACCACGCTATTCCCGAAAATCCCCGGGCAAAGGGTGTTTGTGGGGGTGACCGTGACGCTTACGGGTTGGGTGGAGGTGGGCGATGGGGTAAAGGTGGGGGTACCCGTGATGCAGGCGCAGGTCGGGGTATTCGTGGGGCTGGTGATGGTCCCGGTAGGAGTGAAGGTCGGCGAGGTCGAGCCGAGGGTGGGGGTCGCGGTCAGGGTGCCATTCGG
>CAYMOV010000178.1:0-1787 GCA_964392085.1 uncultured bacterium | reverse complement strand
GCCGAGGTCCGGGTGTACCACGAAGGCGGTGACCTGGCCACGACCGTGACGGACGCGCGGCCCACAGGGACCCAGCAGTCCACGATCCTCCTCTGTGTGTTGGCCCCCGGCCCCTACTTCTACCGCGTCGCGCTCCGTTATGACTCGGGCCGGACGGTCCGGCTCCCCACCGGCCGGTTCCTCGTGGGGCGGCATTGACCCGGATGAAACGCCCGTTCCTCCTCCTATCCCTTTTCGCCGCGACATCGGCTTGGGCCGCGGACCCCGGGATGATCTTCAACCCGGCGGAGGAACTGGGGACCGGCGCGCGGCCCGCCGCCTTGGGCTCCGCCTTCGCGGGGGTGGAGGGGGGGCTCGATTCCCTATCCTGGAACCCCGCCGGGATGTTGGGCCTCACCGTCCCCGAGGCTGCGTTCCACCACTTCTCCTGGATCGGCGGTGAGAACCAGGAAGCCCTGTTCTTCGCGGTCCCGTCCCAACCTTGGGGCGTCTTCGCCGCCGGGGTCCAGGGCACCTTTTACGGCACCCAGGACGCACGGGATGACAACGGCAACGTCACCGGCTCCATCCATCCCAGGCGCGAATCGGTGTTGGCGGGTTGGGCGAAGGGGTTGGGCCATGGTTTTTCCTTCGGCCTCGTCCTCCACAACGAACAGCTACTCCTGGAGTCCGAGGACTTTTCCAAGCTTTCCCTCAACGGCGGCCTCCTTTATAAGAACGGAAAAGGTTGGGCCCTGGGCGCCTCGGTGGCGGGGGCCGGCACCTATGTGGGAACCTCGCCCTCGGGCCAAGTCTGGCGGTTGGGCGCCTCGGTCCCCCTGGGGATCCTCAAGGGCTTGCCGACCCTCGTGCTGTTGGGCGCGACTTACGAGCCCTATGGGGTGAGGCGGCTCCAAGGTGGGGTGGAACATCACCTAGTGGAAAGGTTGTGCTTGAGGTTGGGCTACCAGGCCACGCTCCAGGACAACCAATTGTCGGGGTTCCGGGGGCTATCCTCGGGCTTTGGTTGGAACGCCGGGGGCTGGGCCCTGGATTACGCCTTCCTGCCCGAGGGCGAGCTGGGTTCGTCCCACCGGGTGAGCTTGAGGGTCAAGCTGGGTTCGGAAAAGGCGGAACTGGTTCCATCGACCCCGATCCCCACCGAAACTCCCAGAGCGACTCCGACTCCCACATTGAAAATGACCCCGACGGTGACCCCCACCCCAGTCGCCTACAACGCGCCGGCCCCGGTGACGCCGACGCCGGGCGAAGCGCTCCGGCTGTTCTTCTCCCTGCCGGAGGAAACCCCGGTTCCGGCCGGGAAAACCCCGAAGGGCTGGAAAAAGAACCTCCAAAGCGCCCAGGCGGCCGTGGACGCCCGGCCCCAGGATGAGCAGGCTTGGCTGGCCCTGGGCCGCCTCTACTACCAAGTGGGCCGGACCGGTGAGGCCGTCCAATGTTTCGAGCAGGTCTTGAGGATAAAGCCCGATTTCCCGGGCCTTTCGGAATGGCTCGAGAAGAACCGGGACCGATTGGAACCCACCCCCGAAAACGGGATGAAATAAACCGCCGCCGCCGGTCACTATCCTTCGGAAGGGTTTGACGACCCGCCATGGCCATGAATCCAGACACCGCGATCCTCGAGGGGTTGCGCTCCGGCGAGGGGGAAGCGCAGAACCGCTTCTACCGCGACTACCGAAAGCGCCTTTACCCCGTCTGCGTCCACTTCCTGGGCCCCCAGGACGCGGAGGCGGAGGACGTCCTCCAGCAGACCTTCGTGGTGGCCCTGGAAAAAATCGGCCAGTTCG
>CAYMOV010000177.1:0-4840 GCA_964392085.1 uncultured bacterium | reverse complement strand
CCCGACCCGAAACATCGGAAAAAGCGGTGGGTTCAGGTTCATTTACCTGTTGTTCAGATACCAACAGGGCATCTACCTGCAAACTGTTTATGACCACCGTAAAAAGATGGATTTGACCGCTGAAGAGAAACAAGCCTAAAGGCCGCCGCTGCGGCCATTAAAAAACTTACGCGGACCGAGGGGGAAAAAAATGAAAACAAAATCAAAAAGTACCGATTTGGCGAGTTTCAAAGCAAGCCTCCGCGAGGGCCTAAAGTATGCCCGCGGCCATAAGTCCGCCGTAAAGGTCGAGACCCTCCAAGTCAAGATCCTGGGGGAGGACATCAGGGAAGCGCGCCACATCCTGAAGGTATCCCAGCCTCAGTTCGCGAGGCTGATGTCGGTCAGTCCCGAGACCGTGAAGAAGTGGGAGCAGGGCAAGAACCCGATCCCGGCCGCTGTGGGCTATTGGGCGGTGGGGTTAAAAACCCGGCCTGAGGTCACGAAACGTCTTTTGCTGGAAATGGTTGGCCGGTTGACGGGGTTAAAGCCATTGTCGGTAAGGTAATGGCGCGTTAATCCGGCGCTGGACCCCTGCTGGATCGGCACCCGGAAACCCGACGAGGTGCTCCGGAAACTGGTGCCCGAGTTGAACCACAAGTATTTCCCGAAGAAATAGTCCTTAAACGAATAGGCCCTGCGCGTTCGCGCCGGGCCTATTTTTATTTTCCGATTTAGTGAACTGACGAATGAATGATTCCGATCCATTGGAAAAATAAATATCCGCCCCAAAACAGTGATGGAAAGAGAACGACTGCGAATGAAAATCCAAACCCCGCCTTGAGTAACTTGGGCCCGTAGGTGTGTTTTATCCCTAAGAAATATTTCAAGGCGAGTTCTACAATCCACCCGAAGGTATAAAAAACATTAATGAGGATGGGAGCGGCAAACAAAGCCATGGGTTCGATGGCGTCTTCCCCTGGTGCCAAAGTTCCGGTTTTCGTGATGAACATAAAAAACAGTAAGAGACTTCCTATCCCGGTTGTCCCGACGAAAAAGTTATAGGGAATACGGCGTGACTCCCACCATAGGATGGTTTGGAGATTGGACCTATTGCCATCAGGGGCATGGAAAAAGCGGGCTATTAATCCGTTTAGGCCCTTTGTCTGGTTGGTGGCCATCTGTAGCCTCGCTCGATGGAGTTAGAAATGGATTTCAATCTTCGTTTGGCGTAAGCCAGGCACCTGGGTTTTGAGCCACCCGCCCTCATATATATAAGGCAGGTCGCGGCCGTTGGCCTTCACCGAAAGCGGCAGTTTCTGGCTGTAGGCCACGAAATGGCCGCCTTCCTTCAATTCCACCTGGGCTCCCGTCGCCGTGACCTTCCAGCCCTTCACGGTTTTGGGGGAAACGAGCTTATCCACGATCCCGATGGGGGCGAAACCATCCCGAATCGGTTGGGCCACAAAGAGGGAAACACCCCGTTTTGAGAGCTTTACTTTCCAAGAATCCAAGGCTTTCATCTTCCGCCCCTCGCCCAAATGCCAACCCCAAACCGCGAATTCATTGTCCTCTAATCCCTTTATATCCGAAGGACGGAACGAAGCCGTGACGGGGCCGGGTATCTTGCCGGCTTGGACTAGGCAGAGAACCCCCGAGTCATTCGCCTTATTCATGATCTTCAAGGCAGGTAGGGAACCCGGGTCGGTGAATAGGCAATCCTCGGTCGGCTGACCCACGTTGTCGCAACGGAGCAGGCGGCCATCCGACAAGGCCAAGGGCTTTAGGACTTCCGCCTTGGAAGACCCCACCTTGTCGCTGACATAGACGGGCCCGCCGGACACGGCGCGCAGGGCCTGATGGAGCACCCGGTTGGGGCTTGAGGACCAGAACATATCCCAGTCGGCCCAGCTGACGGGGGAGAGCCAGAAGGAATTGTAGGCGTTGATGCGGGCGTGGTCCGCCGGGTCGCTCTCAACGCCGTTGAGCATGTAGTCGTCGCTGGATCGGGTGATGTTGGACTTATGCCAGTTCCAGCTCTGGTCTTGCCCTAAGCACATGCAGTTGATCATCCAATCCTTGAAATGCTTGGATACGGAACCCTGGAGGGCGCGCTGGACGTTGGTGGCGGCTTGGGCCAGGGGCAGGTGGTTGCGGCTGTAGCGGAGAAGGTGGCTTTGGCCGTCCACCTTCACATAGTCCACTCCTTGGTCCTTCAGGTACTTATGCCAGGCGCCGTAGAACTTGCCCGCAGGGCCTTCCTCCACGGGGGGCGCGGGCGGCCAACCCTTATGAAAGTGGAGGCTTTTTTTCATGTCGCCGGTCAGGCGGTTCTGGGGGTGGATGCCCATCCAGTAACCGGTCAAGGCGTGCCAGGCCCCCACGAACTTCACGCCGAATTTCTTCTTGGCGGTCTTGATGACGGGAGCGAGGCCGCCGGGGAACTTCTGGGGGTCGGCCTTGGAATCCATCATCTGGTTGTCCTTCATCTCGTACCAACCGTCATCCAGCAGGACCGTCCGGATGGGAAGTCCCTTCTTACGGAAGGATTCCAACTGCTTCACCACGCCCTTGGCGTTGACCTCCCTATAGAAGGCGTCCCAGGTGCACCAGCCCAGGTATTCCAGGGGTACGGGGAACTTCTTCTGGGTCCGGGGCTTGGCGGTACGGCCCAGGATCTTCATGGCGATCCCATAGGCCCGGTCCACCATCTCGTAAGGGTCCATGCCGAAGGCCGCCACGAAGGCGGGACCTTGGGCTGAGGCGCGGGCGTCGTCGAACGTGGAGACCCGTACTTCCAGGCCGCCCGGCACACCGACCAACCCCGAGACAAAATCACCGCCTGAGAGGGGAAGGACACATCCGTAAGTGCCGTCCTTTTCGCGCCAAGCGAGGAAGCGGGTCTGGGTGGGGATCTGGTCGGGGCGCTTGGGGAAACGGGGATGGCTCCACCATTCCTCATTCATGAAGGTGGCGAGCCCCTGGGCGAAACCCGGGAGTTTGAGTTTGAACACCACGGTGCCCTCGCCGGAGAGGCCAAAGTGCACGCCTTTCCACCAGGTGGCGGGGTCTGCGTTGGAGGCATGGGCGGAGAAAAGCGCGGTCCCGAGTTTTTCGTAACGCCGGAGCGAGAGGGTGCCATTCACCGGGCCGTTCTCGACTGAATAATCCAAACCCGTGAAGGGGCCGGCTTGGTCCCGTCCCTTGGACTTCCGGGTGGGGTTCTGGGGACACGTTTCGGCGTTCGGGTAGGGAACCGGGAACTTGGTGTCCGAAAAATCGCCCTGACCCCGGTAGGTGCGGACCGTGAATTGGGTGACTTCCAACCGGGTCTTGCCGCCCCAGGCCAAGCGACAGCCGGGCCCCTTTTGGCTTGGCTCGAAGGGAATCGGTGTTTTGGAAGGGCGGGTGGGTTTCACGAATGGCTCCTGAGGGGTTTCCAGACGCGGATTATCATATCGAACTGCACGGCCCAACAGAAAACCCAAAGGTTCGCTGAGGTTAATCGGAAACCCTGTCCCACCGGACCTTTATTGGGCGTGAAATAAAAGAACAACGTTTTGACGAATAAGCGCCATTGATTTGCCAAAGTCTATTGTCCTGGGAGGAAGTCTGGAATAGGTTGCACCGTTGTAAACGTTTGTATCGGCCAAAAAGCCAAATCATCAACCACACTTCGGCTTGTCGTACGGCTTGGGACCCTTGGTGGATAACGGTTTAAGGGGACCGGCCGAACCACCGCGCCACCGGATGCCTCCGGGGCCCGAATTTGAGGATGGGTGCCGACCATGAAAATATTAAAGACCCTTTTGCTGATCCTGGCCCTGACAGGCGGGACCTCCACCCTTTGGGCAGGCACCGCCACCGTGGACGCCTCCCAGACCTTCCAATCGATCCGCGGCTTCGGCGCCTGCAGCGCCTGGCACGAGAGCGCCTACCCCAGCAACCTGGCGACCTGGTATTGGGACGCCACCGGAATTAACGGCAACAACCCGAACGGCATCGGACTGTCCATCCTTCGCTGCCACATCCCCTACGGTAACTCGACCACCGGCGGCAATCCCTCCGACCCGGGGGAAACCGCGGTCATGAAGCAGGCCATCGGGCTGGGCTGCACCCAAATTTGGCTGGCCGAATGGACCCCACCCACCGCCTACAAGACCTCGGGGGCCACCTACGGCCAATCCAATAACACCTTCGCCGGCGCGGCGTCCGGTTCTCCCAACTCGGCCGACACCGGCTACGCCAGCTACCTCGTGACCTACATCAAGTACGTCAACTCGCAGATCTCCGGAACGCAGGTCATGGCCGTCTCCCCGCAGAACGAACCGGACTGGAACCCCACCTATGAGTCCGCCCTTTGGAACGCCGGGCAGTTCAGCGTCTTCGCCCAAGCCCTCCATTCCGCGCTGCAAACCGCCGGGTTGTCCACCCAGATCATGATCCCGGAGAGCTTCAAGGACGATAAGAGCCTGGCCGCCACCGCCATGAACGACGCCACCATCTCAGGCTACATCGGCTTCATCGGAAACCACCTCTACGGCCTGAACGGTTCGACGCCTTATTCCCTCGCCTCCGCCGGGTTCTCCCATTTGACCACCCAGGAGAGCTGGGAAACGGAGATGTCGGACGTCAGCGGGGCCGCCAATGACACCAGCATGACGAGCGGCCTGCAGGTTTCCCATTGGGTCCAACAGTGCATCGTGGACGCGAGCATGAACGCCTATCACGCCTGGTGGCTCTATCCCTCCAGCGGCAGCACCAACGAGGCCCTGATCGGGTCGGACAACCAGTCCACCAAGAAGCTGTGGTGCCTGGGCAACTGGAGCCGGTTCGTCCGGCCCGGCTATTACCGCATGGG
>CAYMOV010000176.1:2483-4863 GCA_964392085.1 uncultured bacterium | reverse complement strand
CGCGCCACGGATTCCACGTGATAGGTCTGGGGGAACATATCCAGGGGCTGGACCCAATCGACGGCGTAGCCGTGCTGGACCAACAGCGCCAGGTCCCTGGCCAGGGTGGCCGGGTCGCAGGAGACGTACACCAGCCGCTCGGGCCGTAGGGCGGTCACTCGGGCCAACAACTCGGGCGGTACCCCCCGTCGGGGCGGGTCGAGGATCACCGCGTCGAGCCCCACCAACCCCTGGTCCTTAAGTTTCAGGAGCGTGGCGGCGGCGTCCCCCACGATGAAGTCGAGGTTCCTCTTGTGGTTGAGCCGGGCGTTTTCCCGGGCGTCCTCGACGGCGGCCGCCACTTCCTCCACCCCGAGGACGTACTCGGCGGAATCGGATACCGCCAGGGCCAGGGTGCCGATGCCGCCGTACAAATCCAGCACGGTGCCCCAGCGCTTCCGATCCTGGGGCCGGCCCAGGGCTTCCCGCACCACGGCGTGCAGGATGCCCGCTTGGTGCGTGTTGACCTGCACGAAGGACGGGAGGGAGACCTGGAGGGTCAACCCGTCGAAGGTCTCATGGAAGAACCCCTGGCCCGCCAGGACCCGGGTCTCGGCGCCCAACACGCCGTGGGTCCGGGCGGGATTGAGGTTCTGGAGGACGCTCACCAGGTTCGGGATCTCGGCGGCCAGTTCGGCGGCGATCCGGGGCAGCACCTGCTCGGGCGGCTCCGGCACCACTGTGGGCCGCGTGAGTCGGTCGCTGGGCGCCGGTTCCCGGGTGACGAAAGCCAACATCAGCTCACCGGTGCCCACGCCGTGCCGCACCACGAGGTGCCGCAGGAACCCCGTATGGCTCTTGGGTTGGTAGGGCGTGAGGCCGGCCTGCTCCGCCTTGAGCAGGGCCTTCTGGATGACCTGGTTGATCGGGTCGGTTTGGATCGGGCAGGTGACGTAGGGCACCAGGTGGTGCGACCGGGGCTCGAAGATGCCCGAGATGAAATGCCCCGAGCGCATGGAGACGACCGGTAGGGCCTTGTTGCGGTATTGGTAAGACTGGGGCGAGGGGAGGCAGGGTTGGACCGTCACGCCGCTTAAGCGGCCGATGCGTTCCAGGCTTTCCGCCACCGCGGAACGCTTGGCCACCAGTTGGCGCGAGTAATCCAAATGCTGCCACTGGCAGCCCCCGCACTCGTGGAAGATCGGGCAGGTCGGCGCGATGCGGTGGGGGGACGGCGTCAGGACGGACTTGAGCTCGGCCCGGGCCCAACGGTCCTTGACCTCCCGCGCCGTGGCCACCACGCGCTCGCCCGGCAAGGCGCCCGGCACGAAGACCGTGAAGCCTTCCATCCGTGCCACGCCTTCCCCGCCGAAGGCGAGGCTTTCCACCGTCAGTTCCACCTCTTGGCCGAACTGGAGGGGCTTCGGGGGTTTGGACCGTCCCTCGCTCATGCCGCCCCCCGCTCCCGGGCCAGGGCCTGGAGGAAGGCCCCCATCGCCGTGGGGGATTCCAACGTCGGGAGGTCGGAAGCGGCCTTCCCATGGGAGACCCATGCGGCGCGCCAACCGCGGGCCAAGGCGGCCCGGACGTTCTCCTGGGAGTCGTCGATGAAGAGGAGGTCGGACGGCGCCGCCTGGAGCTCGCGCTCCACCCGCTCATAGGCCGAGGCCTGGGGCTTGCCGTCGTAAAGGGAGAACTCAATGTCGAAGACCCGGTCCACCCGGGACGCGATCCCCAGCCGGTCCAGGGCCCGGCGGACGTAATCGCCGGGGGCGTTGGAGAAGACGTGGATGGGTCCCGCGTAGGATTCGAGGACCGACTGGAGGGCCGGGTCGGGTGAGAGGAAATCCCCAGGGAGGCCGTCGTGGATCGCGGAGAGGAAACGGTTCGGTTCGACGCCGTGGTCCAGCATCAGGCCCCGCATCGTGGTGCCGTGGCGGTCGCGGAACAGGTCCCGGAGTCTCGCGGCCTCCTCCGGGGAAACGCGGAGTTCCCCCACGACGAATCTTTCCATGCGGCGGTGGATTTCGGCGAGGAGCCCGTTGTCGGGGGGATAGAGGGTATGGTCGAGGTCAAGAAGTAGGTGTCGCATCCCAGTGCCTTTACCGGTGGATGGGGTTTTCACCCGGGGAAGCGCCTATGTTAAGCCCGGAAAAGGGCCGGGACAACGGGGGGTTTTAGGGGGGAGAGGAGGCTTTCTATCGGTGGGGGAAAAGCGGACCGGGGCCGCAACCGCTGGTTCGAGCCGGCCCGTGGAGGCGTTGTGCGGACCTCCGCGGCGTACACTCATAGGGGCTCCGCCCCTATGTACCCCGAGACAACTTTTTAAACCGGATTGAGTCCAAACCGTGGAGGCGTTGTGCGGACCTCCGCGGCGTACACTCATAGGGGCTCCGCCCCT
>CAYMOV010000176.1:0-2383 GCA_964392085.1 uncultured bacterium | reverse complement strand
CCGTGGAGGCGTTGTGCGGACCTCCGCGGCGTACACTCATAGGGGCTCCGCCCCTATGTACCCCGAGACAACTTTTTAAACCGGATTGAGTCCAAACCGTGGAGGCGTTGTGCGGACCTCCGCGGCGTACACTCATAACGGAATGAAGGGGATATTATTCCTTGGCCGTTGACAGCCCCTTCGGGTCTATTAAGGGCTCCGCCCCTACGTACCCCGAGGCGCTTTTAACCCGGTTCGGGTCCGGTCCGCGGAGGCGGGACTTTTAATTCTTTTTCTTCTTCACTACGATCGGGTCGCCCTCAAGCCGGAGGTAATCGAGGTACAACTCCAGGGGCTCGGCCGCCTTGGACACATCGGGTTTGAAGGTGATGGAATCCATGGAGGTGAGGTCCAACCGCTGCTTCTTAACGTCGGCCAGGGTGACGGCCGCGTTGTTGAACTTCTTCGGTTCGATTTGGATCGTCTGGTCGTAGATGAACCCGCGGCCGTCGCTGAGCTCCAGGACCGTCGTCACGGCGACATCCCCGGGATTGTACAGGTCAAGGTTCAGGGTGTCGTAATCGCTCCAATCAAACTCGGTGAGGGAGGTCACGCTCTTGTGGGAAAGGGAGATGGCGGGCGCCCAGGCCATGCCCGGCGTCGGGGTTGGGTTGAATTGCTTGGCCAGGAGGAAACGGGCCTTGGCCGAGCGCTTGCCGTGGGTGAGGTTCTCGGTGGAGGTTTCCATCTCGACGTAACCCCCGTTGGCCCACTGGAGGTCGTTCGCGGGATCCTCGAAATCATTCAACACCAGGATCCGCTTCGGGGATTTGCCCTTGTGGCGGCCCGTCAAGCCGAGGCCCACCATAAGCATATAGGCCAAGACCACGGCCAGGAGGATGAGGAGGATTCGGGTCCAAGGGCGGCGCATGCAGAGTCCTTCAATCGGAGGATGGATCCCGCGGGGAAACCCGCGTCCCAATGGATAACAGCTCGGGAAATTCTGCGGGGGCATTGTAGCAACGGCCCTGGGGACCTGCAACGATTTCAGCCCCCAGGCTTCCCCTCATGGGGGCGGTGAAAGTGCCCATTTCAAGGAAATGATCCCCGGACGGGTTTCACCTTCAACGCAAGGCAGGGACCCTGAAATTCCACCGGAACCCGCATCCTGATCAGCGCTTGGGACCCGAAGAGGACCGGACCACCATCTCCACGGGAATCACCAAGTGTTGGGGCGTCCAATCCGACCCTCTTTTTTGGATTTTTTGGATCAGCAAACGGGCCACTTCCCGGCCGAGGAGGGGAACCTTGGCGTCCACCGTGGTGAGGTCGTAATCGGGCATGGCGGATTCCCGGATGTTGTCGTAACCCGCCACGGCCATGTCGACGCCCGGCTTCAGCTTCCGCATCCGAAGGGCCCGAACCGCGCCCAGGGCCATGGAATCGTTGCAGGCGAACACCGCCGTGGGGGGATCCTTCAGGTCCAACAGCTGGTCCATGGCCTTCTCGCCCGAATCCTCGGTGAAACCACCCGCCACTCGGTAATGGTCCGGGGTCGCCACCCCGAGGGATGCGAGCTTCTCGTCGAAGCCCCTCAGGCGGTCCCGGGCGTTCTCGGAGATGTCGAGGGGGCCCGTGATGCAGGCGATTTTCTTGTGGCCGAGCCCCGCCAGGTGCCCCGCGATCAAGGCGGCCCCCCCGGCGTTGTCGGTGTCCACCCAATCCACCCGCGGATCCTCGGCGCGGCAGTTGGTCACCACCACGGGCACCCGCTCCTTCAGGATGCGGGCCGTCATCTTGGGTTCCAGCCGCGGGGCCAGCAGGATGATGCCGTCCACGATGCCCAGGAACGCCTTCTCGTAGGCCTCCGTGCGGTCGTAGGGCCCCGCCAGGGTGTTGATCAGGAGCCCATATTGGCTGTCCCGGATGCCCTCGGAGATGCCGGTCAACAGGCTCATGTACCAGGAATCGTAGAAGTTCAGGACGTAGCCCGGCCAGGAAAAGAACACCTCCAGGACGTTGGTGTGCTTCACCACGAGTCCCCGGGCGATGGGGTTCGGCTTGAAATCGAGGTTGGCCACTGATTTCATGACCTTTTCCCGGGTTTCCGGCAGGACGCTGGGATGGTTGTTCAACACCCGGGACACCGTGGAAATGGAGACTCCGGCCTGCTTCGCGACGTCGTAGATCGTCGGTTCGTTCCCCATCGTCAGCCTCCTTGTGCGGGTTCCAACAAGAGCGCGACCGCCATCAGCAAGACCCCCAGTAAAAAGACCCCCACATGGGCGGCCCGATGCTTGCGGGCCCGGTGGATCTCCGGGGCCAGGTCGGTGGCCGCCACGTGCACGAACGTCCCGGCGGAAAAAGCCAGGGCCGCGCCCAGCACCTTCGGCCCCGATTGGGT
>CAYMOV010000175.1:0-4979 GCA_964392085.1 uncultured bacterium | reverse complement strand
CCACCGCCAGCTTTACGCCGACTTTTACCGCCACGTCGACCTCCACCCCGACGCCGACGGTCACGAACACGCCGATTCCGTCGGCGACGGCGACGCCGAGTGCGACAGCCTCCCAGACACCAACGGCTTCTTTGACACCAACTGGGACCCCGACCAACACGATGACATCGACCGCCACATTCACGCCGACCCGGACCTCCACCCCGACGCCTACCGCAACTTACACCTTGACCTCCACCGCCAGCTTTACGCCAACTTTCACCGCCACATCGACGTCCACACCGACGCCGACCCCCACCATGACGCCGACGGTCACGAACACGCCGATCCCGTCGGCCACGGCGACGCCGACGCCAACTTTCACGAACACCTACACCAACTCCTTCACCCCAACCCCAACTTGGACTCCCTCTTCAACACCAACCTTTACCCATACTTTGACCAGTACCGCGACCCAGACCGCCACCTTCACGCCGACCTACACCGCGACCTTCACGCCCACTTTTACCCCGTCCTTCACGGCGATTTTTACCAACACCTTCACCCCGACGGTCACGAACACGCCGATCCCGTCGGCGACGGCGACGCCGACGCCAACTTTCACGAACACCTACACCAACTCCTTCACCCCAACCCCAACTTGGACTCCCTCTTCAACACCAACCTTTACCCATACTTTGACCAGTACCGCGACCCAGACCGCCACCTTCACGCCGACCTACACCGCGACCTTCACGCCCACTTTTACCCCGTCCTTCACGGCGATTTTTACCAACACCTTCACCCCGACGGTCACGAACACGCCGATCCCGTCGGCGACGGCGACGCCGACCCCGACCAACACGATGACCTCGACCGCCAGCTTCACGCCATCCTTCACGCCGACGTTCACTGCCAGTTTCACCCCCTCCTTTACGCCGACCTATACCGCGACCTTCACGTCCACCTTTACCCTGACCTTTACGTCGACCTTCACGGACAGTTTCACGCCGACCGATACTTGGACGCCGGTGCCCTCGGCGACGCCGACGTTCACGCCTACGGCGACGAACAGCCCGACGGACACGTTCACGCCGAGCAATACCTGGACCTTCACGAACACCCCGACGGACACCCCGTCCTGGACCCAGACGTACAGCCCGACTTCGACCTACACCTTTACCCCAACCTACACGCCGAGTTTCACCTGGACCTTCACGAACAGCCCGACCTGGACAAACACCTTTACACCCACCCAGACCTACAGCCCGACGGATACCCAGACCCCGACGCCCACGCCGTCGTACACGCCGACGTTCACCCCGACCTGGACGCCGATACCGGTGGCGGGGATGAACCTTACCAAGACGGCGAACCCGACCGGTCCCCAGGGCGGCGGGACGGTGACCTATACCCTACAAGTGGTCGTGAGCGGCTTAGCGGCGCAGAACTTGGTGGTGACCGACGTGTTGCCGGCCGGCATGGCCTACGTGGGATCGCTGGGCGCCCCGGCGCCGGCGGTGACGGGCCAGACGTTGGTCTGGACCCTCGGGTTGGTGCAGCCCGGGACGTACCAGGTCCAATACCAGGCCAAGGTGAACGACTTCGCCACGGGCGGGACGGTGCTGTTGAACCAAGCCCAGGCCCAAAGCTCGAACGCGCCGACGAGGAACGCCCAGGCGCCGGTGACGGTGGTGGGGGACTACACGGTCAATATCGCGGTGTACAACTCCGCCGGCGAGGTGGTGAAGGAAATCACGGTGGCGAAGTACTCGCAGAGCGTGGACCAGGTGACGGCGTCGCAGGACGCGGTGATCGACCACGTGGGGGATGTGGTGAACCTGGTGTGGAAAGGCCAGGTCATCGGGAGTTGGGATGGGACGAGCGGCTCGGGCCAGCCGGTCGGGAACGGCGAATACTACATCAAGATCGACAACGTGGACTCCTTCGGGGCCGAGACGAGCGTGACGACGAATGTGACGGTGGACCGGAGCCTGTCGACGCTGACGGTGAAGGTCTACAACCAGGCGGGTGAGTTGGTGAGGACGCTCTATTCGACCACGGGGTTGCCCATCGGGTCGGTGACGAGCGCCGCGCTTTCGGCGGAGACGATCGAGCCGGGGTACGTGGGGTCGGACCCGAGCGCGGTGACTTCCACCTCCGTCGTGATCTCCAACGGGGTGGCGGCGACCTGGGACGGTCGCAATGACGCGGGGGTCGTGGTGTCCAACGGGATGTACTACGTGGAGATCACGGCGGACGACGGCAAGGGCAACCAGACGGTGGTGACGAAATCGGTGAACGTCCTGTCGGCGGGCGGTCCCGGGCCGGGGCTGGTGGCGGCTCCGAACGTGTTGACGGCGGCGAACCCGGTGGCGGTGATCTCGGTGGGTGTACCCGGCTTGACCTTGAAGGCCACGCTTTACACGGTGGCGGGCGAGAAGGTGGGGGCGATCACGGGAACGGCGGGGACCAGCCAGGTCAAGTGGGACACGTCGGGCAAGGCCTCGGGACTCTACATCGCCCTGGTGGAAGTGTATGACGCCTCGACCCAGTTCCAGGGCCGCTACAGCACCAAGATCCTCGTTCAAAAATAGTTGATCCTCCGTTTTTTCCAATGGTTTGCGTTCCGATCCGAGGCTTCAAACTTAGGATGGACTACACTCAAGACCGACGGGCCCCCCCGGGTTCATTTATTTAAAGCCGGGTTCCGAGGAGCATAAGGTCGAAAATGACTGAATCGATTTGTCGGAATGTTAGGCAAGACCTGGCCGACCGGTTTAATTGATATGAATTGCAATGATTGCGTTTGGTTGAACCTTCAATCTTAATCTCGGTATACCGTTGTCAAATTGAGCCCAATTCGATTAAAACCTGGGATAATTTGTCCTGATAGCGCCTATTCCTTGTCCGTGAAAAATCCCAAGACGGTTAAAAACGTTTGTTGGATCCTCCAGAGGGACGCCTTTGCGCCGCAAGAAACTCCTCAAAATCTTCCTGCTGCTCCTAACCCTATACGGGTTGGAAACGGTTCCAACGGCCATGGGTGCCTGCAACGCCTCCAGCATCCAGGTTTGCGGCGTGGCCGACGATTTCGAGACGATCTACATCAATGGGGTCATGGTGGGGGTTGGTAACGATTTTCGTTTCGTCCACGTGCTTTGCCCGGGGACCCAGGACCCCTGGAGCGTCTGTCCCAACCCGGTCTGCATATCCTTTACCCCCAGCGCGGCGGTCTCCACGGCCATCGCCACAACCGGCAATATCACCGTCGCGGCCCAAGTCTCAAACGCGAAACAAAACGACACCTTCGGCAGTTGGTGGGTCGATGTGAATTGCGGTGGCGGCAAACACTCATACGTTGACAGCAATGGCGCAAACACCAAGATGTACACCACAACGGGAACCGGCAACAACGGATCAACGTCTCCCTATAACCCTTCTTGCGTGCCCGATGCCGCGCCGCCGGTTTCCAGCGGCAATTGGTACGATGCCAACGCCACCGTGACTGGGGCTTGGGGAGCGGCCGCTGTGGTCGTCCCGGCCAACCTAACCCAATCCTCGGGTCAACTCTGGACCAAACAGATCATCGACCCGGCCACGGGGCAAATGGTACCCGCCTTATCCGTCAATAGCAGCGGTGGTGAAGGTGGGCTTGGGGGCGATAGCTGCGCATTGATGTATTTCAGCCAGACAGTCCCCCTCGTTGTCATCACACAGCCTCCGGCGCCCAATTTGGTTTTGACGAAATCATTGGTTTCGTCGAATCCGGTCACGGTCTCCGGTGGCGGAGCCGCGACTGTTGTTTGGGCGATGCAAGTGTGCAATTACGGGGGGCCGGTCTCAACGGGGCCTGTCACCATCTTGGATGATAGTCCGTCCTTCTTTTCATATTTCAGCGGCATTGGGGCGGTTGGGAAATACGGACCTTGGAGTTGTAATTGTATTGACCTCACCCATGTGGATGCCGACTCGGTGGTCGGAAACCCCACTTCGGCCGGGATGCCCTGGGTCTTCATGAAGGGCGTGCCGGGTGCCAATTTCAGCGCGGGAACTACCGTGCCGTATTGTTATTCGGTCACCGCAACGGGTGTGGACTACTATGTGACCGGAACCCAATATTGCTCGTCGGTTAATAATAACTTTAGGGCGACCGGTGCGGCGGCCGTCACTTCCAATACCTTACCGATCACGATTATGTGTAACGCAACACCCACCTTCACCTTCACGCCGACCCGGACCCCGACCCCGACGAATACTTACACGCCCACGAATACCCCGACCAAGACCAACACGCCGACTTTCACCTATACCCCCACCCCGACGCCGACCAAGACCAACACCCCGACCTTCACTTTCACCAACACGCCGACCCGAACCTTCACCCCCACTCCAACCTATACCTTTACCAATACCCCGACCAACACCTTCACCCCGACCCCGACCCCCACCAAATCGCCTACGCCGACCCAAACGCCGACTCCGACCCCCAGCAACACCTTCACCCCGACCAGGACCAACACGCCGACCCCGACCTTTACCAACACCAACACCCCCACCCCGACCTTTACCTTTACGCCGACCAAGACCCCCACCCCGACCTATACCCCGTCCCCCACTCCCACCAATACCAACACGCCGACCAACACCTATACTTTCACCCCGACCCCCACCAAGTCGCCCACGCCGACCCAGACGCCAACGCCGACCCCTTCGCCCACGGCCACATTCACTTCGACCTTTACGCCGACTCCGACTTATACCCGGACGAATACCCCAACCCCGACCCATACGCCGACCGCCACCTTCACGCCCACCATCACCAACACGCCGATCCCATCGGCGACGGCGACGCCCACCCCGACCAATACCGCGACTCCCACCTTCACCTTCACGAAATCCCCGACCCCGACCCCCTCGCCTACCCCGACTTTCACCGCGACCTTTACCCCCACCCCGACCTATACCCGGACGAATACCCCGACCCCGACCCCCACTCC
>CAYMOV010000174.1:0-5056 GCA_964392085.1 uncultured bacterium | reverse complement strand
TTGGTGGTCCTGCCCCAGCCCGGTGAGGGGGCCCGAAGCCTGAACCTCGCCACGGCGGTCGGCATCGGTTTATATGAGGCTTATCGGCAGGTCCAAACCAGGGAGGTCCCATGAAGGCGGGTTTCCTTTCGCGGCTCGTGGCGGTGCTGATCGACGGGGTGGTGATGGCGGTCTTGGGGGTCTTCTTGGGCCCGCTCAGCGCCTTGGCCTGGGTGGCTTATGAGGCCACCCTCCTGACCCTTTGGAACGGGCAAACCGTCGGCAAGAAAATCATGGGCCTTCGGGTGACGGGCGTCCCGGACCAATGGGGCAAGTCGCTGGTCCGCACCCTGATGAAGCTGGTGTCGGCCTTCCCCTTGGGATTGGGTTTCTTCTGGATGCTTTGGGACAGCCAGTCCCGGACCTGGCACGACAAGGTCGCAGAGACCGATGTGGTGAAGGCCTAAGGCTGACGGGTGGTGGTTCAAAAAGTTTTGTTAGGGGCTCTAAGACTCGGTTCGGGAGCGTGGGGTGAGAAAGGCTTTTTTCCTGGGGCGTTACGCCCTTTCCTTGGCCCTCCTGATCCTGGCCGCCACGCTCCTGATGGTGCGCCAGACCCAGGAGAAGGCCCAACAGCGCCGACAGCTCTTGCGCACCTATGTTTCCTCCCTCACGGCCCAACAGATCCGGAATTTCCTGACGGAGCGGGGCGCGGATCTCCGGTTCCTCTCGGAACGCTATTCGGCGAACCCCAAGTCCCCCCAAGAGTTCGAGCGCTCCGCCCAACTCATCTTCCAGAACCACCCCGAGTACCAATGCATCAAGGAAGTGGACCCGGCGGGAACCATCCGGTGGGCCTGCGTGCGGAGTTCCGCCAGCCCCGGGAAGGACGAAAGCGCCTTCAGCACCCCCGAACGAAAGGGGTTCTTCGACCAGGTCGCGGCGAAAAGCCAACAGGTCGTCATGTCGAACGTGATGCCGCTCTACACCGGCGTCCAAGGGGTCCTGTTGGCCAAGCGGCTCGGGAAGGACCCCGGGCCCTCCCGGGGCCTGGTTTACGCGGCGCTGTCCTTCCAATCGATCCTCGACTGCTGTGTGGACCCCGAATGGAAGAAGGATTTTTCCCCGACGATCTCGTTCGGAATGGGTCCCAACGACCGATCCCCGGACAGCTACGCCCGGGACGAGTTCCAGATCTTCGGCCAGACCGTCCGTTTGGACATGGTCCCCAAGTCCACCACCTGGCCCGAGGGTCCTTGGAACGCCCCGGTCCTGGTGTTGGCGGTGGGCGGGACCCTCTCCTTCCTGATCGGGTTCCTGGCCTGGAGGTTGGAACGGGAGGAATCGCGGGCCCGGGAAGCCTCCGAACGCCTCCGGACGGTCCTTGAGCACTCCTACGACATCATCTGGTCCTGTGACGGGGACGGGTGCTTCACGTTCATCTCGCCCGCGTTTCGGGACATCCTGGGCTATTCCGAGCAGAAGGTCCTGGGGCACCCGGTCTCCGGATTCGTCCACCCCGAGGACCTGCCCCGGCTCTCCGAGGTGTTCCAGAAGCTGCGGAAAGGGAAGACGGTGAACCGCAGCATCCTGCGGTTCCAACGGGAGAACGGCGGCCGCCTCTATATGGAATCGACGGTGTCGCCCACCCTGAATCCCCAGGGCCGGATCATCCGGTTCGACGGGGCTTCCCGCGACGTGACGGAACGCTGGCAAGCCGAGGAGCGGTACCGGCGGCTGATCGAGACCAGCGAGGACCTGGTTTTCGAGGCCGACGGCGGGGGAAAGATCCTTTTCGCCAACAGCGCCTTCAAGGCCGTGCTGGGATTGGACCCGGGGAGCCTCCCGGGCCGGTCCTTTTGGGACCTGGTCCCCGAGGACATCCGGGACCGGACCCAACGCTCCTCCCAGGCGAAGTTGGCCGGTTCGGGATCCGCCGACTTCCGCCTGAGGCTGGAACACGCCGACGGCGGCGAACGGCACCTGTCGGTCCACCTCCGCACCGAGACGGACCGATCCGGCGCGTTGCCGGGGTTCCGGGGCGTGGGACGGGACCTCACCACCGAGAAGAAGCTCGAGAACCAGATGCTGCAGTTCCAGAAGATGGACGCCGTCGGCAAGTTGGCCGGCGGGATGGCCCATGACTTCAACAACCTCCTGACCGTGATCCTCTCGCACGCCGAGGGGGCCTCCGAGGGCCTGCCGGAGGACTCCCCGATCCGCCGGGACCTGGACCTGATCCGCAAGGCGGGCCGCCGCGCCGCCGAGCTCACGCGCCAGGTCCTGACCTTCAGCCGCCGCCACCCGGTGGAGCCCACGGAACTGCACCTGAACGCCGTGGCGCTCGACCTGGAGGCCTTCCTGAAGCGGCTCCTTCCGCCGGGGATGGAGTTGGAGGTGCAGGTGTCCGAGGACCTGGACTGGATCATGGCCGACCGCGGGCAGATGGAACAGGTCCTGATGAACCTGGTGTTGAACGCGAAGGACGCCATGCCCGGCGGCGGGGTGATCCGCGTGGCCACCCGAAACGTCCAGCTGGCGGAGCCCCTGTCCCAAGGACCGAATTTCCTCAACCCGGGTCGATGGGTGGTGCTGGAGGTGCGGGACCAGGGCCAGGGGATCCCCGAGGAGCACCTGGAACGGATCTTCGAGCCGTTCTACACCACGAAGGAAACCGGCCGGGGCACCGGCCTGGGGCTTTCCGTAGTGTACGGCATCGTGCGCTCGCACCAGGGTGGGCTCCACGTGGAGACCGAGTCCGGCAAAGGCACGACGGTCCGCGTGTTCCTGCCGGTGGTGGAGCCCCTGGACCAGGGCGCGGCGCTCAGCGGCGGCCAATCGATCCTTCTCTTGGAACCGGACGAGTTCAACCGGAAGATCCTCCGGCGCCTGCTGGAATCCATGGGTTATCCCGTCCTCACGGCCGACAGCGTGGAATCGGCCCAGGCCTTGGCCCATCGGCCCGGGTACCGCTTCGACCTTCTGTTCGCGGCCGAATCGGAACCCGGCGGCGCTTCCCGGGCCCTGGCGGTCCTGCGGGGAGCCCAACCGGACCTGCGCTTGGTGCGTCTCGGCCGGTCGGGTCCGCTCGAGGAGACCCAGGGGCCCCACGGTCCCATCCTGGCGCCCCCCTATGACGTGGAGAGGGTGGCCGCGGCCATCCAGGACGCCTTGGAAACCGACCCTCCGGACTGAGGGGGTCCTTGCCTTTCGGTCCCCCAGCGCCGCAAGATGCCGCCATGTCCCTTCCCGAATCCCGTCCCGCCAACCGGTTGGCCCAAGAGAAAAGCCCCTACCTGCTCCAGCACGCCCACAACCCCGTGGATTGGTATCCGTGGGGCGAGGAGGCCTTCGCCAAGGCGGCGGCTGAGGACAAGATGATCTTCCTGTCCATCGGCTACTCCACCTGCCATTGGTGCCATGTGATGGAACGGGAAAGCTTCGAGTCGCCGGTGATCGCCCAGATCCTTAACGGCCACTTCGTGCCCGTGAAGGTGGACCGGGAGGAACGGCCCGACGTAGACCAGCTCTATATGAACGCCCTCGTGGCCATGACGGGCCAGGGCGGGTGGCCCTGCAACCTCTTCCTCACGCCTGACCTGAAACCCGTTTGGGGCGGCACGTACTTTCCCCCGGCGCCGAAGTGGGGGAGGCCCGGGTTCGACGGGATCCTCCTGGACCTGGCCGACGCGTGGAAAACCCGCCGGGGCGAGGCCGTCCGGGCCGGGGAAACCCTCACGGGCCTCTTGGCCCGGGGAGATTCCCCCCCGGGGGCCGGCGGGGCCCTCCCGGGTCCCCGGGTCCTCGAGGCGGTGACGGACCACCACCGCCGTTCGTTCGACCCGACCTGGGGCGGTTTCGGCCACGCCCCCAAGTTCCCCCGGTCGATGGCGCTCACATTCCTCTTGCGCGAACAGGCCCGGACGAAGGACCCCGGCATCCTCCCGCTCGTCACCCGCACGCTGGACAAGATGGCCCAGGGCGGGATGTACGACCAGCTGGGCGGCGGCTTCGCGAGGTACTCCACCGATGAAAAATGGCTCGTCCCGCACTTCGAGAAGATGCTCTACGACAACGCGCTTTTGGCCCGGGCCTACCTCGAGGCCTTCCAGGTCACCGGCCGGAGCGAATACGCGCGGGTGGCCCGCGAGGTATTCGCGTACCTCTTCCGGGACATGGCCGACCCGGGGGGCGCGTTCTATTCGGCCGAGGACGCCGACAGCGAGGGGGTCGAGGGGAAGTTCTACGTCTGGACGCCCGAGGCGCTCTCCAAGGCCCTGGGCCCGTCGGACGCGGCGGTCTGGGCGGGGATCTACGGCGTGGCCCCGGGCGGCAACTTCGAGGGGGAATCGATCCTCCACCTGGAGACCGACTTGCCGACGGCCCTGGTCCAGGCGGGGAAGGAGTCCGCCTGGTGGGAGTCGGCCCGGGAACGCCTGCTTCGGGTCCGGTCCAAACGAATCAGACCCCACCGCGACGACAAGATCCTGGCCTCCTGGAACGCGCTCCTGGTGTCGTCCCTGGTCTTGGGGAGCCGCGCGTTGGGGGAACCGGAGTACCTCCGCCGGGCCGAGGGGGCCTACGGCTTCATCCGGGGCAAGATGTTCTCCGGGGGGAGGCTGCGGGTGAGTTGGCGCGGGGGACTGTCGGACCTCCAGGCCTACCTGGACGATTACGCCTTCCTGCTGGCCGCGGCCCTGGACCTGTTCGAGGCCACCTTCCAGCCGCGGTACCTGGAGGACGCCCAGTTCCTTCACCGCTCGATGGCCGGGCTGTTCGGGGACGGCGCGTCCGGCGGTTTCTTCTTCACCGGGAAGGACCAGAAGGACGCCTCCCGACTCTACGCCCGGCCCAAGGAGGGGTTCGACAACGCCTGCCCTTCGGGCAACTCGGTGGCGGCCCTGGCCCTGCTCCGGCTCCACGAATTGACGGGTGATGGGTCCGCGCGGGAGGGCGCCGAGGGGATCCTGCGCGCCTTCGCGCCCCAGATGGAACAGGCGGGGGTGAACTTCCCCCAGATGCTCCAGGCGGCCCAGTTTTTGGCCCAGCCCCGCTCCGAAGTCTTCGTGACCGGGGA
>CAYMOV010000173.1:0-5165 GCA_964392085.1 uncultured bacterium | reverse complement strand
AGGTGCGGGTGAAGGTGAAGGTGTTGGTCGGGATGATGGGGGTCGGCGAGAAGGTGAAGGTCGGGGTAAAGGTCCGGGTCGGGGTGAAGGTATAGGTGGGCGTGAACGTGAAGGTGCGGGTATAGGTGTAGGTGAAGGTCGGGGTCGGGGTGGGCGGTGGGCAGGACATGCTCACGGAGATTTGGTTGGACGTTCCCGTGCCGCCACTGGTGAAGCCGTAGGTGTTGAGTCGGTTTTCGCAGTTGTCCCCGTTATAGGTGTCGTCGGTTCCCACCACAGTCAAGGAAAGGCAGAATGGCGTCCATGCGGACCCGCTCCAGACCGCCCCCGGAAACCCTCCCTTGTTGACGATCGTCACGCCGCCGTTCCCCCCGAAATCGTAGTACCACCCGCCCGTGTCCGGGGTTCCGTATCCGGGGGACTTGCCGGGGATATTGCTGCGGAAATGTTCCGAGCCCCAGAAAGTGGCGTTGGTATCCGCCAGGGTCACCGCGGCCGTCGAATAGGTCCCCGAGTTGCACGTTTTGAGGACCAGGGTGACGGGCCGGGGATTGTTCGGGGGGATGGCGGGTTCGACGAAGGTGGTCTGGAGCGCGGCTCCCACCAGGATGGATTTCGTCAGCGTGAAGGCGGTTGGGGGCGGAGTGGGGACCGCGTTCAGGTTGAAGGTGTTTCGGTAATAAAGGTCCTCGCACATGTTCTCGTGGTTGGCGTTGGCCTTGTCCGATAGGACGGGAATGGGAGCTCCCGTCAGGGTGTTGTAAAGGGGTTTGCTCCAGATCGTGATGCCGTTGACGATCGTTGGGGCGGTCCATCCCGAGGGTGTGAAGGCCGTGTTCTGCCAACCGGACGGGGCGGTGCTGGTGCAAGCCGGGGCCGTCCCGGTTTCGGCCTGGTAGAGCATCTGGGTGTTGGTGCCGTCGCTCACCATATAACTGTGGTTGCCGCCGCCGCAATCGATGTCCACCGTCCAGCTTCCCCAGGCCTCGTGACCCGTGGCATTTTGGACCCGGGCCGCCAATACGTCGCCCGTCCCGGTCAGGTTCAAGCTGGAGGAAGGCACCGTGACGCAAACCGGGTTCGGGCAAACGCCCCAAGCCGGACCTTCCGTGGGGCAATTGACGTGAACGAAACGGAAGACGTCCGTGCCGCCCACCTGGACGCCGTTGATGAAGATGGTCATGTAGTCGTCGGCCACGCCACAAACGATGGTGTTGCCCGTGGGGGTGCAGGTCGCGGCGCGGCCCATCGTTGAAATGGACGACAAAATGACAGTCAAAAATAGGGCTGAAAACCATTTCATGGTCACCCGACCTGAAACGTTATGAGTTGTCGCTTGGGTTTGAATACGGTTCACGTTAAAACCTTTTCAGCTTCTAAAAGCGATTTCTCTCGCCTTCTAGACGCCTCTGAAACCGCTTTATTACCGACTAAATTCTATTATATCTCTTCCAAATTAGCCTAGTAACAAGCATCAAGTTTAACGTTATACCCGTCAGCATTTAATTGAAACAGGTTGAGCAAAATTTAACCCAATGAGGCTGGAAGCTTTGGGGAGGGGGCCCTTGTGGGGATCAGTCTGAATAATCCCTATCGGGATCTTTTGCCCAAAAGGTCTTAACAGGGTGCGGATCATGTGTTTTGGTACCCTGCCGTCAGGCGGCATAGCCGCCTGACGACCCCAGCGAAACCGAGTTTTCGCAAGACGAGCCGTCAGCCATGTGGTTCGAGCGGATTGCCATGTATTCCCTGGTTTTTTGGGGGGGAGGCTTCGGGAGCAAGACACGACCCCACTTTTCATTGTCCAGAACGACATGGAAAGTGGGACATCGCCCTACCGATTTTGACTGGGGGAAAGGTCCATTCAGTTCGACTTATCATCATCCCGCTCATCTTGGGGGTCCTGCCTTCGAAGATTCTCCAACCGGACACGCCGAGAATCCCCTTGGACCCGGCTGATCGGTTTGATCCCCCAAACCTTCCTGATTTTTTGGGTGGTCGGCTTGATCGTCAAGACGGCTTTTTTCTTTTTGGGTTTGGACATGGTCGCCCCTCCGGGGACCGATTATCCCATGCCGCCAGGGGACTTCCCCCAAAAGGTTGGGCCCGTGGGACCCAACCCCGGAAAGGCTCAAGCCACGGCGATTTTTGAAAGAACCGGCCGGTAAAGGGTATCCCTTTGCCAGGGCTCCATCCCCGCCCGGGCCAGGAGGGCCCTCATCTCGGAGGCCGGTATGGGCCGACCCTGGTTTCCATTTTCGGGTTCCTCGATGGGGACTTCCCAAAGGGTCCCGGAAAAATCGTCACAACCCCACCCAATCGATTCCAAAGCCGTCTCCAATCCCAGGGAGGACCAGGAGGTTTGGAGGTGCGGAAGGGCCGTCCCCAGATATAGCCTGGAAAAAGCGTAGACCCGCTTGATGTATTCCTGGTTGACGAACCGGTCCCCTTTCCGCCCAGAGGTTTCCATCGGGGTTTCCCCGGGCAGGAAGAGGAATGGGATGAATTCAGTGAAACCCTTCGTGGTTTCCTGGACCCGGCGGATCACCTCGAGGTGCTTGGCCACCTGCGCGGGCGTCTCAATATGCCCGAAAAGCATGGTGGCGTTGGTCGGGATTCCCCGCTCGTGGGACTCCTGGATGATCCTCACCCAGGTCGCCGTATTGATTTTCATGGAGCAAATCTTGTCCCGGACCTCATCGACGAGGATCTCCGCGGCCGTCCCCGGCATGGAATCGAGGCCCAAAGCCTTGAGCTGGTCCAACACTTCCCCGGTCGATTGGTCGCTATCCTCAGCCATGTACTGGATCTCGGTCGGGGAAAAGGCGTGGATGTGGAGGTTGGGGTAGGCCCGCCGCACCTCCCGGACCAGTTCCTTGTAATAAGAGAAGCGGAGCTTGGGGAAGACCCCTCCCTGCATGCAGATTTCGGTGGCATCCGGAAAACGGGCGATATGATCCAGGAGGTCCCCGACGAGCGCGACATAGGCACGTCGGCTCCCGATTTGGGTGGCATAACGGCAAAAACAGCAGTCATGGAAACAGATATTGTTGAGGGTTTGGTTGACGTTGTCCACGAACGAGACCCGATTCCCATGGAGGAGTCGTTTCAGGTGGTCCGCCTCTTCCACCAGCGCTTGGGTGGGAGTCGACTCCATGACTTGAAGCCCTTCTTCCGGCGTGAGGAAGGAACCTTTTGCGATTTTTTCAGCCCAACCATGGATCGAGAACATGGCCGACTCCGTTTCTGTCATAAATATATGACGTCGCACATATTATTAGAACGCGTTTCAAGCAATTATGACCGCCATCGCAATTACAAATATTTTTCATAACCGCTGAGACAACATTGATCAAGCCGTTTCCGGCCGAAGGGTAAGCTTGACCATTTCAGGCGGGCAAAAAAGACGGATCGGTGGATAAGCCCCCACGCCCCGGTTCACGAACATAATGGAGGGCCCTTCCCGAAAAAAACCCGAGGCATAGCGGGTTCCGAATCGGGAAGGCGCCACGACCGCACTTCCCCCCGGCAGGCAAACCTGACCCCCATGGCAATGGCCCGATAATTGGAGTTGGGCCCCCAATTGCCGGGCCAAGAAAAAATGGTCCGGATGGTGGGCGAGGAGGATTTTGGCATCCGCGCGGAGGTTCCGGAGTCGTTCCAGTCCCCGTTCACCGGTCCATAAATCCTCGGCCCCCATCAGCGCTAGGCTCGAGCGCCCCCGTTGAAAACGCACCCCATCATTCTTCAGGACCCGGATCCCGGCCTTGCGGAGCGACTTCTCCGCCCGGGGCGCGTCGATCCAGCCCTCATGATTCCCGAGGACCGCGAAAACGCCCATTCGGGCCCTTAGGCCTTTCAGCCAATCGAAAGCCTTGGGAAAGTCCCCCGGGGTCGAGACGAAATCCCCGGTCAGGACCACCAAGTCGGGCTTGAGCCGGAGCGTTTCGGCGCGGACCCCGGCTAAATAGCCGTCGTGGATGTATCGACCGTGGTGGAGATCCGTCAAGTGAACCACGGTGAGTCCGGACCATTCCTTCGGCCAGTTGGGAAGTTCCAGTTCCAGCTCACGGACTTGGAGGTCGTACAATTGGTTCCGAAGGCCGAGTTTTTGGAGGGCCTGGAGGGGCGGTTGATAACCCTGGGAGAGGATCCGGGTCCTGAGGGGACGAAATCGGACTTTTCGGCGGACCCCAACCATCCAACCGAGATGCCGGAGCAGGAGTCCCGCGGAAGCCCCTAGGCAGAGAAAAACCCATAGGGCGATATAGGTCGGTCCCAATCCCAAAATCCCTCCCGAGAAATCCCAGCCGTGGAGGAATACCGCGAAGGCGGCCGCTTGGAGGAGGACATAAGGCGCTCCATACAGCAATTCCGACCTTGGGTTCGTCTGGTGGAGGATGATCCGACTGTAATAAAAGGTGAAGAGGTGGCCCTGGACCGCGATCACGATCCAAAACCATGGGGAGGCACCGCGCTCAAGGACCCAGGCCGGCCAGCTCAATCTTCCGAAAGCCTGTCCATGAGTTCTTGGCTTGAGACCGTGGCCACCCCCAACTTCGCGACTTCGATCCCCGCCGCGTAGTTCGCCAGGGCCGTGGACTCCAAAAGCCCCGCGCCCGCCGCCAGCGCCAATGTCAGGGTGGCGATCACCGTGTCCCCGGCCCCGGAAACATCGAAAACCTCCCGGGCCATGGTTGGGATGGTCCGGATGGCCTTCCCTTTCTCGAACAGGGCGATCCCCTTTTCCCCACGGGTCACCATGACGGCCTTGCAGTTCAACCGCTCCACCAACCGGGGCCCGATGAACTCGACGTCGGAACGGCCGGCGGCCTCCACCCCCAGGGCCTCGATGGCTTCCTTCCAATTGGGCTTCACCACCGTGGCGCCCCGATATTCGAAGAAATTATGGAATTTAGGGTCCACCGTCGAGAGGATCTTCCGGCGGCGGGCCAACCGCAGGGCGCCCCGGATGATGTCGGGGGTAAGGACGCCCTTGTTGTAGTCCTCGAAAAGGACCGCCCCGCTTTGGGCCAGGGCCCGTTGGGCATGCCGCAAAACCAGGCGCTGAGAGGCGGGTGGGAGGGGCGACTTGAATTCCCGGTCCACACGGACCACCTGCTGCGTATGGGCGATGATCCGGATCTTCTCGGTGGTCGGCCTTC
>CAYMOV010000172.1:0-5206 GCA_964392085.1 uncultured bacterium | reverse complement strand
CGAGGGTCACCACCGAGCGATGGGGCCAGGCGTTCCTCAAGGCGCTTCCCGAATGTGAAACGGTCTTTCTCGCGGGGCCGGGCCGGCCCGAAGCCCCATCGGATCCGACCAGCTCCAAGCCCAAGAAGGCTTCCTCCGCCCCGAAAAAGCGATGAGCCCCTCACGGTCCCCTTCGGTTTTGGAACCGAGGGGCTCCAACGGATCCCGGGGGACCTGATAGAATGGCGCCATGCCCAAGCCGATGAATAAATCGACCGCGCCCCAGACCCCGGCGGAGGACCTCCGCCTGGTGGACCCGGACGTGGCCGTCGCCGAGGAGGAAAACGGCCTCCGGCCCAACAGCCTGAGGGAATTCATCGGCCAAGAATCCCTCAAGGACTCCCTCTCCATCACCTTGATGGCCGCCCAAAAAAGGGGCGAGTCCCTGGAGCACATGCTTTTTTCGGGGCCTCCGGGCCTGGGCAAGACCACCCTGGCCTGCATCCTCGCCAAGGAAATGGGCGTTAACCTCAAGATCGTCTCAGCCCCCGCGATCGAGCGAGCCGGGGACCTGGCGGGGTACCTCACCAACCTCCAACCCCATGACCTGCTTTTCATTGATGAGATCCACCGGCTGTCGCGCACCGTGGAGGAGATCCTTTATCCGGCCATGGAGGACCAGCAGCTGGACATCTTGGTGGGGAAGGGTCCCACGGCCCGGTTCATCCGCTTGACCCTGCCGCCCTTCACCCTGGTGGGAGCCACCACGCGGATGGGCCAGGTGGCGGCCCCGCTCCGGGACCGCTTCGGGGTGGCGTTCCGCATGGAGTTTTACCTGCCGGAGGAGCTGGCCCGCATCGTCGCCCGGTCCGCGGGCGTCCTCGGGGTCCCCATCGACCCGGAAGGCTGCCTGGAGATCGCCCGCCGAAGCCGTGGGACCCCCCGGATCGCCAACCGCCTCCTTAAGCGGGTCCGGGATTACGCCCAGGTGAGGGCCGAGGGGCGGGTGGACCGCGCCCTGGCCGACACGGCCCTGAACCTTCTGGAAGTCGACGGGTTGGGCCTGGACCGGATGGACCGGCGGATCCTCTCGGGCATCATCGGGAAGTTCAGCGGGGGCCCCGTGGGCGTAGAGACCTTGGCGATGAGCGTGGGGGAGGAATCCGAGACCCTCGAGGATGTCTATGAGCCTTATTTGGTCCAAATCGGTTTCCTCCAACGGACCCCCTCGGGCCGGAAGGCCACACCGGCGGCGTACCGCCACCTGGGTTTAACGGCTCCTGAGGGCCCGCCCCAAGCCAAGCTCTTCGAGTGAGGGACGGGAGACTCGACCCTCGAAACGGTTGGAGAGACCCCTGGCTCGGGCTATACTGTGGTCGGTTCAACCCCCTATGACCCCTCAAAACAAGAAAAGCATCATCCTGCTTTACGCGGCCATCCTCTCCATGGGGGTGGCGGTCGGCCTGTTGTTCCCCTTGGTCGCCTCCCGTTGGATCCTTACGCCTGTCCTCTTCACCCTGGCCAGCTGCGTCGAGGGGCTGCTCCTGGCCTCCCTAATCCTCTTCCTGGTCCGGCGCATCCTCCTGAAGCCCCTGGCCCAGATGACCTGGGCCATGGAACAGGTGTCCCGCGGCAACCTGAAGGTGCAGTTGACCGGAACCTTCACCGATGAGACCCGTGAGTTGGTCGGCAACTTCAACCGGATGCTGGACTACCTCCGGTCCTCCGTGGTCCAGCTCAAGAAATCCTCCGACGAGACCCTCCAACTGGCCCAACAGCTTGCCCAGACGATCCAACAGATGCACGGCGCCACCGAGGAAGTCTCCTCCACGATCCAGAACATCTCCAAGGGCGCCGAGGAGCAGGCCTCCAAGGTCCAGGAAGCCTTCAACATCATCGACCGCATGGCGGGTTCGATCCAAACCTCCGCGGAGCAGTTGAACTCCGCCGAGAAGGCTGTCCAACGCTCGAAGGCGGCCTCCGAGGACGGGACCCAGGCCGTCCAACGCACGATCGTCCACATGAATTCCATCCACGAGGTGGTCCAGAACTCCTCGCGGGAGGTCAACGAGCTGGGGGTCCGGTCCAAGGCCATCGGCCAGGTGGTTGACGTCATCACCCACATCGCGGACCAGACGAACCTGTTGGCCCTCAACGCGGCCATTGAGGCCGCCCGGGCCGGGGAATACGGCCGTGGATTCGCCGTGGTGGCCGAGGAAGTCAAGAAATTGGCCGACGGCTCCGCCGAGGCGGCCAGCCAGATCGCCGGCATGATCCGGGAGATCCAGAAGGAAATCGGGGCCGTCGTCAACTCCATGAACAAGGGCGCTGGCCGGGTGAGCGAGGGGCTGGCCGTGGTGGCTTCCGCCGGGGAGTCCCTGGGGGAGATCCAGTCGGCCTCCGATGAGGTGGCCGTCCAAGTCCAGCAGATTTCCGGGTCCTTCGAGAACCAGGCCGACCAGGCCGGCAAGGTGGTGGAGGCCATCACCAACATCGTGGCGGTGAGCGAGGAGAACGCCTCGGCCACCGAGGAAATCTCCGCCTCCACCGAGGAATTGACGGCCTCCATGGAGGCCCTCGTGGCCGCCGCCCGCCAACTCGAGGGGGTGGCCCAGCGATTGAAGGAATCTTCGTCCAATTTCAAGGACTAAAAAACCCCATTTGACTCGTGGTTCCGGCCAAAGGTTCCCGGGGTTTGGATTTCCTTATTTTTTTCGGGGTGGCGATGGGGTTTTTGCCTCGGCCCAGGTCTCATCTTGAAAACCGGGGAAAAGCCCGTATCCTATCTCACCGTTCGGTCCTTGGGCTAAGTCCCGGCAAGGCGTCCAAATTTAACGGTCGGGAAATCAAAGCCTTCCAGACGACAATCCATTTCAGGATGAAACCATGATCGAAGTCCAAGACCTCGTCAAGCTTTACGGATCCCTGGCGGCGGTGGATCACGTCAGGTTCACCGTCCCGAAAGGTTCCATCCTCGGCCTACTCGGCCCCAACGGCGCCGGCAAGACCACCACCATGAAGGTCTTGACGACCTCCATTTCCCCGACGATGGGAACGGCCACCGTGGCGGGTTACGACGTCCTCCAGGACCCTGACGAGGTCCGGCGTCGGATCGGCTACCTCCCGGAGATCCCCCCGATCTATTTCGACATGACGGTGCATGGATACCTCCGGTTCGTGGCTGACATCAAGGAAATCCCCAAGGGGGACAAGGCCAACCGAATCGGCGAGGTGCTTGAGATGATCGACCTCAGCGACATGGGAAAACGCTTGGTGGGCCACTTGTCCCTGGGGTACCGCCAGCGGGTCGGTTTGGCCCAAGCGCTCCTGCACGACCCGGAGGTCCTGATCCTCGATGAGCCGACCCGGGGACTCGATCCCAAGCAGATCCTCGAGATCCGGAAATTGATCAAGTCCCTCGCCGGGCGCAAGACCATCATCCTCTCGACCCACATCCTCCCGGAGGTTTCCAGCACCTGCGACCAGGTTGTCATCATCGACCGGGGCCGGGTGGTGGCCGCCGATTCGGTCGAGGGGCTCTCGCAGCGGTTGGCCGGAGGCAAGTCGTTGGAGGTCGAGGTGAAGGGCCCCGCGGCGGAGGTTGAAAAGGCGATCTTAAAGGTGCCGGGGGTGGCCCTGGTGAAGGCCTTGGGCCGGGAGGCCAAGGGCCTGTCCCGGTTCGAGATCACCACGGACGGGAGCGGGGAAACCCGCGAGGAATTGTTCCATTGCGTCGTGAAGAACAAGTGGATCCTGACCCAGCTCACCCCCCTGGGGATGAGCCTGGAGGACGTCTTCCTCAAGCTGACCACCAAGGAGACCGCCGCATGAACTGGCCCAAAATCTCAGCCATCGCCCGCAAGGAACTCCACCACTTCTTCGTCTCGCCGATCGGTTACGCCGTACTCACGGTCTTTTGGCTGATCATGGGCACCTTCTTCTTCGGGGTGGTGATCCAGGGCCGCATGCCGAACCTGGGCTACATCTTCCAGAACCTGTTCATCATCCTCCTGTTCCTTACGCCGCTCATCACCATGCGGTTATGGTCCGAGGAGGAAAAGACGGGAACCGCCGAGCTCCTGAACACCTCCCCCTTGACCGCTTGGGACATCGTCCTGGGGAAATTCCTGGGGGTAACGGCGTTCTTCCTGGTCATGATGTCGGTCACGCTGGTCTACGCCCTGGTCCTCCTGGCCTTCGGGAACCCCGATGTGGGCCCCTGGTTCGCGAACTTCCTGGGGTGCCTTCTCCTGGGGATGGCGTTCTTCTCCCTGGGGCTTTTCACCTCGACCCTTTCCGAGAACCAGATCGTCTCGGCCGCGGTGGCGTTCGGCCTCTTCCTCATGCTTTGGATCCTCGAGATGGTGGCCGAGAGCGCCGGCGGGGCCTTCGGGGGCTTCCTCAAGAGCCTTTCCATGTACGGGCACTCCAGCGATTTCATGCTGGGGATCATCGACCTGACCCACGTGGCGTATTTTGTAAGCCTGATTTTCGTGGGGTTGTTCCTCTCGGTGAAGGTGTTGGAAGGCAAGCGGAGCTGACGGCGATGGACGGGCGGCGCCTCGTGATCCCATTAAACCTGGAGAGTTGAATTGAAACCCAAATTCCAATTGACGGACCTTCGGCGCTACAACGAAGCCCTGGTGTTGATAGGGGTCGTTTTGGCCCTGGGGGGGCTCTTTTCGATGCTTTCACTCGGCCGCACGGCTTGGTGGACCGTGGTCTTGACGGTCCTGGGGACCCTGATCCTGGGGTTGTTCATGGCCGCCAACCTGGGGGAAGTGCGGGAGACCGGCAAGCGAAGGACGACCCAGGTTCGGGCCAACCTTTCCTTGTTGGCGATCGCGGCCTTGGCGATCGTGGTCTCCATCAACTACATCATCCAACGGCATCCCGTCCGTTACGACATGACCTCCAACAAGCTCTACAGCCTCTCGCCCCAGACCTTGGACGCCCTGAAGGCCCTGAAGACCGACGTAACGGTCACATTCTTCAACAGTGACCGGCCCCAACCCCAGGTCGGGAACGAGATCGCCCGCGCCACCCAATTGCTGAAGGAATATGAGAAGCAATCCCCGAAATTCCACCTCAAGCTCGTGGACGCCGATAAGGAGCCCGGTGAGGTCCAGAAGTTCGGGATCCGCGAGTACAACGTGGCGGTCTTCGAGAGCGGGGCCAACCGCCGGGACGTCCTCCAGCGGGAGTACGTGACCTACGCGTTCAACGG
>CAYMOV010000171.1:0-5208 GCA_964392085.1 uncultured bacterium | reverse complement strand
ATGGCTCCCCGGGTTGGACTCGAACCAACAACCCTGCGATTAACAGTCGCATGCTCCACCATTGAGCTACCGGGGAAGGTACTTTGGGTGGAAATAAAAAATCCCCTCTTGGGGGGGCCTTAGTCTAAACCAGCGCCTTCAAAAGTCAAGATTTTGGGGCATGCCCGAATCCCCGGATTGGGGCCTCCAGGGCCGGTTTCTTCTAGCCCTTGCGTTCAGAACTCCCGGCGGTTCTCGAAGGCCTTCAAGAGTGTGGTCTCGTCGGTGTAATCGATGTCCCCGCCGGACGGCACACCGCGGGCCAGGCGGGTCACCTTGACCGGGTTTCCCTTCAGGAGTTGTTGGAGGTACAGCGCCGTCGAGTCGCCCTCGACCGTCGGGTCGGTGGCCACCACGATCTCCTTCACCTCGGGATGCCGCTTCACGCGGCTCACCAGAGCCTCCAGGGTCAGGGCCTCGGGGCCCCGGCCCTCCAGGGGCGACAGGGTGCCGCCCAACACGTGGTACAGGCCGCGGAAGTCCCTCGCCCGCTCGAACACCGCCACGTCGCTGGCGTCCTCCACCACCAGGATCGTTCCCTTCTCGCGGTTGGGCGCCTCGCAGATGCGGCAAAGCGGACCCTCGGTGAGGTTGAAGCATTCCTGGCAGGGCTTGAGGCGGCTGCGGGCGTCGAGGACCGCCTGGGAAAGGGCTTGGGACCGTTCGACCGGCTGCTTGAGGAGGTTGAAGGCGATGCGCAGGGCGGACCGGGGCCCCACGCCGGGCAGTTTGCCCAGTTCGTTCAGGAGCCGCTCGAGGGAAGGGGGGAAGTCGCTCAAAAGACACCACCGAAAATCGCCGTTAGCCGTTGGCCGCTAGCCGCTGGTTTTTGCTTAAAACAAAACGAGAAGATTTAGAACATCCCCGGGGGAAGGAGGCCGCCGCTGATGCGGCCCATCTCGCTCTTAAGCTTGTCATTCACCTGGCGCCCGGCCTCGTTGACGGCGTCCCGCACCAGGTCCTGGACCTTCGCGGCGTCCCCGGCCTTCAGGGCCTCGGGGGAGATCGTGATCCTCTTCATCTCGTGCTTTCCGTTCAACACCACGGTGACGGCGCCGCCGCCGGCCGCCCCGGTGAATTCCTGCTTTTCCAGCTCGGCCTGGAAGTCCTTGATCTTGGCCTGGAGGGCCTGGGCCTGCCGGAGCATTTCGATCATGTTGGGCACGACAACCTCCCAAGGAAATTAAGGCGTTGAGCGGTTGGACCGGACGACGTCGACGATCTTGCCGTCGAACATCTCCATCACGGCCTTCACGAGGGGCTCGTCCTTCTGGATGGCCTGGACGTCCACCTTGGGGCGGGCGCTGGGCTTGGGCACGCCCTTCTCGGTCTTGGCTTGCTGGGCCACCTGGTCGGACAGCACCGCCACCACGTTCACCTTCAGGTTGAGGACTTCCTCGATCACCTGCTCGATCAGGCGCTTATTGCCCGCGACCTGGATCTGTTCTTGGTGGAAGGCGCTCTTGCAGGCCAACACCAGGGTGCCGCGGTCCCAGGTCTTCGGCGGGCAATCCAACAAAACGCCCTGGAGGGCCTTTTTCTGGGTCGCGATCTTCTCCAACACCTCGCGCCACTGCGACTTGACGGCCGCCAGGTTGGGGTCGCCGGCGGATTCGGAGGCGTCCTCGATCTCGGTGACGGCCAGGCTGGGTTCCCCGGGCTCGGAGGGCGGCGGAGCCGAGTCCTCCCGGATTTCCGGTGGGACCGAAGCGGGGGTGGGACGGGCTTGAGCGGGACGCGCGGGCGCGGCGCCGGCCGGGGGGGCAACGGGAGCCTTCGGCGCCGCGGCGGTACGCGGCGAAGGAGCCTGCAAGGGAGCGCCCTTCTCGAGGGTGGCCACGGCGTCGCCCACGGACACCAGGCTCCGGAGACGGCAGAGTTCCAGGATCACGGTTTCCAGCACGACGGACGGCACGGCGGAATGTCGAAGGGCCCACTCCTGCTCGATGAGCAGGCGCAGGGCGGATAAAAGGAACGCGTCCTCGCAGGAGGATCCCAGGGCCAGGGCCTCCGCGGCCTCGTCGGCGGGCAGGGGCAGGAGCTCGTCGATCTTGTTCGGGTAGGCCTTGGCCACGGCGAGGTGGCGGAAGGTTTCCATCAGGCCCTTGTAGAACTGCTCGAGGTCCTTGCCCGAATCCACCACCCCCTTCAAAAGGTCGAAGGCCGCCGGGGCGTCTTCGGCGATGGCCGCCCGGGCCAGCTTGAGGTAGAGGTCGCCCTCGACGAGCCCTAAGACGCGGCGCACGTCCTCGATCTCGAGCTTGTTACCCGCGAAGGCCACGAGCTGGTCCAGGGTGCGCTGGGCGTCGCGCATGCTGCCGCCCGCGGTGCGGGCCACCTGCTGGAGCACCTTGTCGTCGGCCGCGATCTTCTCGGCGTCGGCGATGCGCCGCAACTGCTTCACCAGGGTGTCGAGGCCCATGGACCGGAACTCGAGGCGTTGGCAGCGCGACTGCACCGTGGCCGGGAACATGTGGATCTCGGTGGAGGCCAAGACGAACACCACGTGCGGGGGCGGCTCCTCCAGGGTCTTGAGGAAGGCGTCGAAGGCGGCCTTCGAGATCCGGTGGGCTTCGTCGAAGATGTACACCTTGTACTTGCCCTTGGCGGGGTAGGTGCCGATCTGTTCCTGCAGGCCGCGGATGCCGTCGACCCCGTTCACCGAGGCGGCGTCGATCTCGATCACGTCGAGGGAGGAACCCTGGTTGACCTCCTCGCAGAGGTCGCAGGCGTTGCAGGGTTCGGCGTTCTTGGGGGCGCGGCAGTTGAGGAGCTTGGCGAAGATGCGGGCGGTGGTGGTCTTCCCCACGCCCCGGGGGCCGGCGAAGATGTAGGCGTGGGCCAGGCGGCCGGACGTAAAGGCGTTCTGGAGGGTGCGGGCCACGTGCTCCTGGCCGACCATATCCGCGAAGGTCTGGGGGCGCCACTTGAGCGCCAGGACTTGGGTGGCCATTAGTTCATTCCTCGATCATCCCTTTTCCCAATCATTGTTCTTTCCGTTGGAAAGAACCTCGTGAAAAGGGACAGCCGGGCCGCCAAGGTGGCTTGCGGCCCTATTGCCATATCCGCGAAGGTCTGGGGGCGCCACTTGAGCGCCAACACTTGGGTGGCCATTAGTTCATTCCTAGAAAGGTAAGAATCGGGGTGATCATGCTGTGCCTCATCGGGGGATAGGGGGGAACCCGGGGAGGAAGCCAGGGGACCCGAAACAACCGTGCGTGAGCCTTACCGTTGCTTCCTTCCGGATCTGGCGGAGTTGGGGCCTGCCCGTCGCTCGGGACCTGGCTTCCTCTACGGATTCATACCCGTCGTTCAAAACCAATGAACGGGTCAGCCGTACGAAGGGGCGTATTCTAACCCGCAGGCCCGGGAAGCCCAACCCACTTGAGGGTGTTTTCATCGGCCCTAGCCTGGGGAATCGAGGAGAACCGACAAAAATCGGGGGAATCCTTCGTCCCGGCCTCCGACCCCTACCCCTGGGGCTCCTATCCCCCTGAAACCCTAGGGGCCCCGGAACAACCCCCGAATCAAAAGCCTTATTCCTTGCGGGTAAAATGGGATTTTTATAAGATACGCCACCTTACCGGCGCCCGTAGCTCAACTGGATAGAGTATCTGACTACGGATCAGAGGGTTGAAGGTTCGAATCCTTCCGGGCGCACCAATTTACTTTTTACGTCCCCAGCGACTTTAAGAAGGGCCTTTGTTTGCAAGGGTTTAACAACCCGAGCGGGCAAGGGCCCTTTTTTCATGTAACGGTTAGTGATGGTCACCGACGGTAAAAAATGGATTTGAATGACATTGATTGACACGGATATGACACGGGATTTGACAGAAAGTCAGATGCATTACGTTTGGAAATGAAGCCGCTCAATATACCTTTGCTCCCCACAAACACCGGCACCCTTAGACTGCCATTCGCTTATTATATGGGTTATTGGAGAACACATTGATGAAGGCCTCCCCCAAGAGAACCCAACTATTGGCCTCCCTTTTAAAGCAAAGCGAGGGCCCCACCCTGGAATTCAAACGTTCCACGGGCGAGCTTGTGGGTGCCCTGCACACCCTTTGCGGATACCTGAACACGGCAGGCGGTACCGTCCTTTTCGGCGTGAACCGAAAGGGGGTTGCCGAGGGGCAGCACGTTTCCGAACAGACCATCCATGAAATAACGGCAACCTTCGGCAAGTTTGAACCTTCCCCCAACATCCATATCCAACGCTTCAAGGTTAAGCCGGGGCACGAAGTCATAGGCCTAACCGTTGACGATAACCCCGAAAGCATCCCATATACCTTTGAAGGCCGGGCTTATGAACGTGTCGGCAACACCACAAGAAAAATGCCCCAAGGGCAGTATGAAAAGCTCTTGCTTGAAAGGGCACACGCCAAACGGCGCTGGGAGAACCAACCAGCCGCCGGGGTGAAAATAAGCGATCTGGACAGGAAAGAGATCCTTAGGACCCGGGAACTGGCGATCCAACAAAACCGCATATCCCCCGATACAGGCCGAAGCATCCCTGAAATCCTTGACCGCCTTGGTTTGCTGACAGATGGAAAGGTCACCCAGGCGGCCCAGATGCTCTACGGGAAGAAGTTCCTTCCTTATTATCCTCAATCCCTTATGAAGATGGGCCGATTCCGGGGGACCCAGGTAACCGGTGAAATCGTGGACAACCGCCAGGAAAACCTGAACGCCTTCCAGGCCGTTCGGGAAGGCATGGCTTTCCTGGAACGCACCCTCCCCCTGGGGGCCAGGTTCCCCAAGGGGAAGATCTTCAGGGAAGACCACTTCCCCATCCCAATGAGTGCCTTAAGGGAGATACTGCTGAACGCGGTCATGCACCGGGACTATTCCCAAGCCGGAGGCTATGTCGCCATCGCGGTATTCGATGACCGGGTGGAGATCCGCAGTTGCGGTGACCTTCCAACCGGTATTACCGTTGAAAACCTCCGTGGTCCCCACTCTTCAAAACCCCGAAACCCCCTTATTGCCGGGGCTTTTCACCGCACCGGCGCGGTTGAAGTTTGGGGCCGTGGCACCAACCGTGTAATAGATGAATGCCGCCGTATTGGCATCACCCCCCCTACCTTTGAGGAAACCCAAGGGTTCTTGTTTGTTACCTTCAAAACTAACCTCATTCCAGGTAGCCAGAAAGGTACGGAGAAAAGT
>CAYMOV010000170.1:0-5277 GCA_964392085.1 uncultured bacterium | reverse complement strand
TTTTTTTGGCCCTGAAATGGCCCTCGAACGCATCCAGTTTGCGGTTCCAGAAACGTTCGTATCCATGCACCCAGCCCGCCACCCCCTGAAGGGGTTCCCCCCTCAGGGAAATGAGGACCTCCCGGCCCTGTTTACGGCGCTCGATCAGCCCGGCCCTTTCCAGGATCTTCAGGTGCTTGGTCACCGAGTTCAGCGCCGTGTCGAAGGGCTCCGCCACGTCCAGGAAGCGGGCCGGCCCTTTGGCGAGTCGCTCGATGATCGCCCTGCGGGTCGGATGGGAAAGGGCCGTCAGCACATCCGTCAGTTGATCCATGCCTTTATTACACCATAAGGTGTAACGTTAGTCAAGCTTAATTTGGGGTGGCGATTCGGGTGGGTCAAGTGGGGCGTCGGCGCGCGGACGGAATCGGCCTCAAGTGTTTAGGCCGGATTGTTCCGGGGATCGGGTTTTCCCCCTCAGCCTTCCGGTGGATTCGGCTTGAGGATTTTGAATCCCGAGCCGTCCTCGGTTTTTTGGTCCAAAAGCTTCCGAAGGTCGTAAACCTGCAGGGCGCTGTCGTACTTATAAAGTTCCTTGTGGATGAGGCCCAATGCGATGAAGCACTTCCCGCCCTCCTCGGATTCAAACCGGAAGGCCTCCACCCGCCTCGGCATCTCCACCAGGCGGTAAAGCCGGTGGGTGGCCGGGTCCAAGGCCCGCAAGACCCCCATCATGTCCCCGAAAATCCACAACCCCGAAACCGCGTCAAAAAGCATGGGAAACCGGCATCCACCCGAATTGCCGAATTCCTGGAACCGTCCCGCGGGACAAGCCGTATAAAACAAGGCCCACTCGGCCAGGATCGGCCCCCCTCGGCCCGCCAGCAGTCCTTTCATGTCGAATTTGGCCAAGAAATGCCCGTCGCCCAAGAATACATAGTTCGAAGCCGGGTCGAAAAACTGCCTCAACTGGGTGACTCGATCGGGATTGTTCTTAAACCGCAGGATGAAGTTTTCGGTGGGCTCCCAAAGCTCCGGCGATTCCTTGCGCCAAAGGCCCTCGGCCAACAGTTCCTGGGTGTAAAAAGGGAACTGGGGCCGGCCGTAACCGGCCACCTGGCGTTGGATCCAGTCCCAGAGAAGGAAATGGGGCCCCTGGGAGACGGTCAGGTAAGGCCCCGGACCCACGGTGACCCTGGGGGGATAGGGGCGGTCGAAGGCGCGCTTGAAGGCTTCCGGCAACGGCACCTGGGGCACCGGAAGCTTCGTCTCGGGCAGTACCGACAGGTCCACCCGCCCCTCTTGGTGGGTTTTCAGGTCGAACCAATACACCAGCCGCTCATCGCCCCAGACCATCAGGCTTTGGTCCGGCGTGAACTGGGCGTTTCTCGCCTCCAGGCCGGGGGGCAGTTCGCAAACCACGCGACCCTCATTGTCCTCCACCCGATGGGTTCGCCGGTCCTTGTCCCAAGCCAAATGAAGGCCCACGTCCCCGAACGGTTGTAGATCCCACCTTTTTTCCACCGGTTTCAAATGGACTTCCCCGGAGGACCAAACGAGTTTTCCCTCCCCCAAGCCCGTCTTGTGATAGGTGATCCCCACATGGCCCGTTTCGGGGTCCTTCCCCCAACGGAATGGAAAACCCCCATGGTGAGGCCCCCCTTTCTTCTCGAAAAGGAGCCATTGGGACTTTTTGAGCGTTTGGATGGCTTCCTTGACCACCGCCAGGGCCGCCTGGTCCGTCCCCTTGGCCGGCACGGGGACCAGTTTTTTCAGGCGGGCCTGGGAGATGTACTCCCCCATCTCGATGGTTTCGTAACTGAAGGCGGCCTGGGGGACGCCCAGGATCTTGGCGATGGACCGGAGGGTGTCGTCCACGAAAACCACCTCGCCCAAGGGGGAGAAGAGCCCCTGAAGCTTCGGCATCTTCCCCGGAGCGGCGAAGAAGGAAAGGTTTTCGGGGAAGGCCGTCAGCGCCCGGACTTGATCCGGGGGGAGCTTCTCCCCGAAATAATCGGGCCGGTTGTTGTAGGTTTGGAACCGTGATTCCCCGTCGTGGATATCGATGGAAAGGATGTCCGAATCGTGCACCACCAGGTAGATGGACTTGTGGTGGAAGGATTTCATGATTTCCCGGGCCAGTTCACTGTCTTGCCCGCTGTTGTTCGGGAAGACGCTGCACCAGCCCCCCGGCGCGTCCTCGACCATGAACTTGGCGCCGTGGACCTTGTGGATTTTCTCCAGGACCGCGACCACCGAACTGGCATCGGACCCCTTAAGATGGATGGAACCGGAGAACATGCCCATGAGGCTTCCTTTTTAGCGCGACTTGATCGAGTTGTTTCCCACGGGCCAAACCGCGCCCCCGGGGCGGACGTCTCCAATCCTTTTGAAATCGGTAAAACGATCCCGTGGGTTCATCGTTCCTGCGATGCGGCCCACCCTTCGTTGTATTTGCTGAAGAACGAGTCGTAATCGCCCCGTTCCGCGTAACGCATCGGCTTCGCGCGATCGCTCACGATCTCCATGACCCCCGGGTGATGTCTTAATACGGCCATCGTTTCGGAGATATAGTCGTTGAGCGGCATGGCCTTGGGGTTCATGCCGCGGTTCCCCTGCAATTCGGTCTGCACCCAGGGCGGCATGATCTCGATGACCTGGACCGTTGAATCCCTGAGTTGATAGCGCAGGGATTGGGTGTAGGAGTGGATCGCCGCCTTGCTCGCGCAGTAGGACGGCAACAAGGCCGCGGGCACCATCGCGAGGGTCGAAGAGATGTTCAGGATCGCGCCCTGGGGTCGGCTCATGAGTTGCCGGACCAGCGCGGCCGTGATTCGGATCGGACCCAGCAGGTTGGTCTGGAGGGTCGCCTCGGCGTCGGCGACCTCACCGGACGTCAGGTCCTCAACCCGCTGGATTCCGGCGTTGTTGATGAGAACGTTCAGGTTCGGGAATCGCCTTTTCAATCCAGCCGCGAAATCACCCAGTTGACCGGGATCAGCCTGGTCGAATACCAGGTATTCCATGCCCGGGCTTTTCTGAACCGTCTCCTGTAGCGCGCCTTCCCGCCTGCCCGCGATGATGACCTTGTTTCCGGAGGCATGAAAGGCCTCGGCCAAGCCCCGGCCTATGCCGGACCCTCCCCCAGTGATCAGGATCGTGTTCCCGGTGGTTTCCATTCATTCCCCTTAGGACGGTCACGAACCCTCTTTTTTGTCCAACCGAGCTCCCTTTCGTGGACAAATTGGAGAACCTGTCCTTTATCTGATTTTCAACCGCGCCTTCAAGGACGCGGGCATGGGCCTGCACCCGCAACACCTCGCATGCTTGACGTGCCAACTCAGGCGTTGTTCAACCGTCGGATTTTTCGGCATCACGTTTTTTCCATGCCACTCCTTGTTGACCTTGCCCACCTGAAATACCCCCTTTGAGGATCAACCCGATTTCAATCTTGAGGTCAGCACAACGGGTCCCAGGGATGCGAATCCCATTAGCCGCCCCGGAAGGTGATGGCTTTCCGGTGATGGCGCCCTACTTTCGTTCAGCCACAAGAAGGTAAAGGCAACCGTTGAAAAGCCACTGGACACTTTTCAGTACCAGCGGATCCGGCAATGTCGGGACCTTGCATTTTAAGAAACCGGGGTTCATTTTCGCGAGCATTCTTTGCCGGAAGCCCTCCGGCTTGCCCGATGGGAACCCCTCGTCCCCGATGACGACCTTCCCCCCCTTCTTCACCACCCGGGCGAATTCCAGTAGGGCCTTTTCGGGCTCGGAAAACAGGTTGATGCTGCCGACATTGAAGAGCCCGTCAAAGACGCCGTCCCGAAACGGGAGATTGGACCCATTCCCATGGACCAATAGCGGGTTTAAACGCAGGAAATCCCCCTGTCCCCTGCAGGCCCGGAGCATCCCCATGGATAAATCCAGCGAAACCAAGGTTCCCGATGGGCCGATTTGATCCCGGAGAAAGGGCTGATAGACCCCAGAACCGGGGGAAACTTCCAGGAGGGAGCTTCCCGCGGTGAACCCGGCCATGGAGGCGGTTTTTTTCCATTCCGCCGCCACATCCAAGCCCATGACGAGTCGGCCGAAGGACCTCTCGACGAAACCATAATAGGGGGCCAGGCGCTCATAAACGCGGTTCCACTTCTCGTCTTCCCCCGACATCCCTTCGACAAAAGATGGGATCCCACCGACGGTTTTTACCGGGTGTTTTTGGGGATCCAAGAAATCGTCCAAGGCCATTGAGAACACCCCCGATGGGTTAAACCGCCCCTCATCAGATGGATCCCCCCGGAACCGGTCTTGTCTACGCAAAATGAGGTTTAAATCCGCCCTTTCCCCTTGATGTTAAATCAACACTTCTCCACTTGTCCAACCCGGGTCCCAATCGTGGACAGCTAAAAACTCGCAATACATTTAAACATTCAAAACGGGTTATCGCGTCTCGGCTTGCCTGTTTGGATCGCTTTCAACGCATGTGGAAAAGCCCAAATTTCTGCTTTCGGTCCGTCTACCGGCCCTATCCGGGGAATTTTTGTTGCGTTTTTCTTCGCCCATTTTTTCAATTTTTCCCACCACAGTTTTGTCGCCGGGTCAGCCTTATTACCTAAAACGCTGAAGTAATTCCCGATCCACCCAAAGGACGAGATACCTATTTTTTCGGGTTCCACTTTGGAATTCGTCCGGATATCTAAGTCGAGGACCCCCACATAACCGGGGCCAAAATAAGGTTTAGTCGGGTCAGCCCCGGTTCGTAATTCGTTCCAACCCTTCCAAGGGTCCGAAATAACTCCATTGAACTTTTCGTCTTTTGGCGGGAGAAGAATAAGTGGGCCCGTTGGAATGTGCCAAAGTGTATAAACCCCATCAGTTAATTTCTCAACCGTTTTTGAAGCCCGCCAACGTTTAGGACCATCAGATACCAAGTAGGCGATCTCTAAATCCTCATTAAGCCATCCTTGGACTAAGGGCAGATCATTTTTTTCAAGATACATTGGAAGCGACGGCATTTAACATCCTCCCAATCTCTAATTTGACACCGTCATTTATTATCTTTCATTTGTCCGCGTCGGGTCCCCGTCGTGGGCTAACCCGAGCCTTAAGCTTCGTCCGGCCTTACTGCAACCGGTGGATCAGGTTGCAGATGCCGCTCGAGACGTACAGTTCCAGCACGGCCTTCCGGTCGGCCCAATAGAACGTGGTCCCCTCGAACCCGATGCGGCGGCTGGGCTTCCAAAGCCTCTGGGTCCAGAGTTCGAGGAGCTGTTGCTCCTTCTCGCTGGTCATGCTGGGCCG
>CAYMOV010000169.1:0-5310 GCA_964392085.1 uncultured bacterium | reverse complement strand
CCGCCAAGGTGGTCGGGCAGATGACCGCCAAGATCACCCAGATCCTCCCCAGCGGGAATTACATGGTGGAGGGGACTCGTTACGTTGAGGTGAACGAGGACAAGCAGATCATCGAGGTGACCGGGGAAATCCGGCCGGACGACATCGCCAGCGACAATACCGTCCCGTCCTCCCGTGTGGCGAACGCGCGGATCAAGGTCTCGGGAACGGGACCCGCCTCGGAATCAGCCAAGCCCGGGCTTTTGACCCGGCTCTTCGGCTGGTTGATGGTGTTTTAATCGAAGAAGGAGGACTGAGTCCATGAAGCTCCTGTACCGAAAAACATTGGTTGGGGCCATCCTCTGGATGGCCCTCGCCGTCCTGGCCCCCGGGCCCCTCGGCGCGGCAACGGTCCGTTTGAAGTCCATCGCGAAGGTCAAGGGCATCCGTGACAACCAACTCATCGGATACGGCCTCGTGGTGGGATTGCAGCGCACGGGGGACAGCCAACGGGTCACGACCACGCTCCAAAGCGTCGCCAATATGCTGTCCCAATTCGGCATCAAGGTGGACCCGACCCAGATGAGGATCAAGAACGCAGCGGCGGTCATGGTGACGGCCCAGCTTCCCCCCTTGTTGAAGTCCGGCGACAAAATCGACGTCATGGTCTCCTCCATCGGGGACGCCAACAGCCTCCAGGGTGGAACCCTCCTCCAGACGCCCCTCCAGGGCGCGGATGGGCAGGTTTACGCGGTGGCCCAGGGCCCGCTGGCCGTCGGCGGCTACAGTGTGGACCAAACCGAGGATCTTCCGATGGTCCAGGTCAACCAGACGACCGTCGGGGCCGTTCCCAACGGGGCCCTGGTCGAGAAGGAAGTGCCGTCCACGTTCGTCACGGACAACCGGGTCTCGATCCTTTTGGACAAGCCGGACTTTGGGCAAGTGGCTTTGGCGGTCGCGGCCTTGAACCAAACCTTCGGGGAGGCCGTGGCCCACGCGGCTGACGGCAGCCAGATTGATGTGGACATCCCCTTTAACTATCGGGACGCGGTGGTGGCGTTCGTCGCGGCCATCCAGGACACCCAGGTCCAAACCGAGGCCCCGGCCAGCCGCGTGGTGGTGAACGAGAGGACCGGCACGGTGGTCCTAGGAGCCGATGTACGCATTGATTCCGTCGCAGTGGCCCATGGGAACCTCCGGTTAGTCGTGCAAAAGACCACGGAAGTCACCCATTCGGCGGCCTTCGGGCAGAACGACTTGACCAGGACCACGAAAGTTTCGGTGTCGGACCAGGGCAAGGAAGGAAATCTCGTCCTCGTTCCCGAGGGAGCCAACCTGATGGATGTCGTCGAGGCCGTCAACGCCGTGGGGGGGACTCCCCGGGACCTCATTTCCATCCTTCAGGCGATCAAGGCCGCAGGCGCCCTGCACGCCCAGCTTGAAATCATTTAAGGGAATCGGAATGACCCTCCCCATCGGCGCCCTGTCCCCTTTGCTCGCGGGAAAAGCCATGTCGCCCGCTTCCTTGGAAGCCTTGCCCCAGGCATTCGAGGTCCGTCCCGACCTAGTGTCGGGCGCGGCCGCCGCATCGGGGGGCCCGGGGGGGATCCCCTTGGCCAGCGCCGGGCTCGGCGTCAAACCCGCGGAGCACACTCCCGCGGAGATGCAGAAAGTCGCCAAGCAGTTCGAGGCCATTTTCCTCAGGATGATGCTGAAGGAGATGCGGTCCACCGTTGAAAAAAGCGGTTTGTCCGCCAACAGCCCCGCCATGAAGTTGTTCGAATCCATGCAGGACGACCAGACGGCCGACAGCCTCTCCAACCAGGGCATCGGGATAGGCAACCTGGTCTACCAACAGCTGGCCGCGAAACTCCAACACCTCCAGAAAACCACTCCCGCGCCCTGAGTTCCCAATCGGGCGCATCCCACCCGAGTGGAGGGACGAACCGGCAAAAAGCATCCCCCGCAGGATGCGTGAAGAGGGCACCCTTTGAGCCTGATGAATTGTCCCAGGTGTGGCAAAGTCTACCAGCCGGTCATGGGGGGCCGGGAACTTTGTCCCAGCTGCATCAAGCAAGAGGAAGAAGACTATAAACTCGTTTTCCAATTTATGACCTCACGGCCCAGCGCCACCGCCCAGGAAATAGCCAATGAGACCGGGGTTGAACTGAAGGAGATCCTCCGTTTTGTCCGGGAGAATCGCCTCCACCTGGTGAAGGCCGACCAAGCCCTCCGGTGTGAAAGCTGCGGCACCCCCATCAGTTCGGGTAAAATATGCGACAACTGCAGAAAGAAACTCACCAACAGCATGAAAAAAGATATAGACAACTTAAAGCGGGAAAAGCAAAAAAGCACCGAAAAATATAGTATTTCCAGGGATAAGCAGACCGGCAACATCAGCCGGAAGAAAAAGACCTAAAATAACCCTCAAGTTTTAACCAGCTCTGGCGTTAGGTAAGGTGGAGACCCCCAGCTTTGGGTGGTTCCCACGAAACGCGAGAGGTGGAAGATGAAGATCCAAGGTTTTCAAAACATTCCTGCGGTCCTCCAGACCCTCCAGACATCCAAAGCCTCAAAGTCCGAGTCGGCGGGTTCGACCGTCTCGAACGAGAATTCCACGGTCTCCCTTTCCTCCTTCGCGGAAACCCTCCAGTCCCTCCAGCGCGCCAACACCCAGAATGCCCAAGCCCGTCAAACCCGGGTGGACCAGTTGTCGCAAAAGGAAGCCTCGGGGACCTACCAGCCCGACCTCTCCGCCTTAGCCGACCGATTGGTCCAAATGAATATCGTGGATTTGGGGCAGTAAAGGATGCCGAGCCCTTTTGAGGCTCTGGCGGAGGCCTTCCAAAAAGAAGCGGCGCGCTACCGTGAATTGGCGAGGCTGGGTGAGGAACAAAAGACGATCTTGGTGGCGGGAAGGATGGGCGACCTGCCCGCGAACGTGAAGTGCCAAGAACGGGAGATGTTCGCCTTGGGGCCCCTGGCCGATGAGAGGAAAAAGGCCTTTGAGGCCGCCGCCCTTCAGTTGAGGTTGTCGAAGCCGACGCTTGCGGAAGTGGTGGAGAAGAGTCCGGCGCCATTGGGCGAGGCGATCCGGTCGGCGGCCCGGGATGCGGTGGAAGCGGCCCGATCCCTGGAGTTGTCGAACCGCGGCAATGAAAAGCTGATCGCGAACGCCTTGGCCTACGTGAATTTCACCTTGGAGACCTTGAAGGGAAACGGCAAGAAGTTGCCTTCCTCCCTCAGGCCGACCATGCCGAATGCCGCCCCTGAAACCCAGGGGACGGGAAGCTTCAACCGAGTCGTTTAGAAGTCACACAAAGGCGGGACGAAAAATGGGGAACTCCTTTCTCGGCTTGGAGACGCTGTCCCGAAGCCTCTATGGACAGCAGATCAACCAAAGCGTCATCGCCTCGAACCTTTCCAAGACCTACGTGGATTCCAACGGTTACCTGGTGGCCAGCCGCCAACAAGTGAACATGACCACCGCCAATCCCCTCAGCATCACGACGGCCAACGGAACGGCCGCGTTGGGCCAGGGCCCCCAGATCCAGCAGATCACCCGGATCCGTAACTTCTACCTGGACGTCCAGATCCAGAAGGAAAGCCAGGTGGTGGGCTACAACGAGGTCCAATCCAACGTCCTGACGCAACTCCAGACGATCCTCAACACTACCGGCAGCACCATCTCGGGCGCCCTGACCAACCTCGCGTCGGCGTTCACTGCCCTCTCGGTCACCCCCCTTTCGGTGGGCCTCCGGACCGACGTGGTCAACGCCGGAACGGCCTTCGCGGACATGGCCCGCCAGCAATTTTCCCAATTGGAATCGGTCCAACTGAACTTGAACGACCAGGTCGGACAAACGGTCGACAACATCAACGCAGCCCTGAAGAGCCTCTCCTCCATCAATACCCAGATCCTGAACTCGCCAGGCGCCCCGGCGAACGACCTGCTGGACGCGCGGGACTACCAGGTCACGATCCTCAGCCGCATGCTCAACGTCAGCGCGAGCTACGGCATCAAGGGGACCGTGAACCTGACGTTGAATGGGATCACCCTGGTCAACAACTCGGGCGCGGCCCAATTCGACACGAACCTCATCAACCCCCAGAACCCGCCCCTTTCGGATGTCCGGCTCCAGACGGTGCAGGGCCAATCCATCGACGCCAATACCCAGATCACCGGCGGAACCCTCGGGGGGTTGTTGAACGCCCGGGACGTCGTGGTGGAAAGCTACAAGAACGCGCTGGATGAGTCGGTCCACTCCGTCATCAACGTGACGAACACACTCCACCAGTCCGGTTACGCCGCCGACGGGACCACCACGGAGATCCCGTTCTTCACCGGTGTTTCGGCGCGCGACATCAACGTCAATTCGTCGCTGACTACGGACCCCACGGCGGCCCTCGTGGCCGCCTCCAGCCGGTACGGCAACACCGCCAACGGCCAGGTCGCCGCTTTCTTGGGGGACCTGCCGAACCTTCAAGCCAACAATATGATGCTAACGGCAACCCAAGTTAATGGTTTCAGCGGTAAGGTTGACCCAACTTCACCGATGGCGAGTGCGGCTACCACTGCCCTTAACGTAACCGGAAGCAATTCCATCAACTTTTCGACACTGCCAATCAACGGCAGCTTTACGGTGAATTCGGTTGTTGTGAACTTTACGAACGCAAATTCGATTTACGACGTTTTGGATACAATCAATTCGGCCGACCCGAATGTCCATGCGGTGTTCAACTACACCGAGCAGAAAATCTACATGCTATCCAACAACACCATTACCGTGAACGATGGGACGGGGAATTTCAAGAACATGACGTACCTCTCCAACCAACTGTCAAGTACGGTCCGGATGAATAACGGGTTCTCCCCGAGCGATATCCTGATAAATCCCGCTTTTGCCTTAAACGCACAAATTCCCGCCCTCGGGGTGGACAACGTACAAGCCTTTAAGGTGGCGCCGGGGACTTCGGGAACGATCTTAATAAACGGAATCGCGATAAATTGGAACTCGAACCAGTCACTAAATCAAATCATGACGGCGATTACGTTTTCCGGAGCGGGAGTGGCCGCGCAGTTCAGTACCTCGCAACAGTCGATCATCCTCACCTCGAAGAATCCGATCCAGATCATCGACCAGACCGGCAACTTCACGGCCTTCACCGGATTGAACGGGACGGTCCGGTTGGGTACCGAAGCCAGCGCGGTTTCCACGAGGGTCGCTTCCGACTTGGCCTCGGCCACCCAGCTGACGAACCAATCCCAGGCCGCCCTCACCCAACTCCAGAACGCCCAAGACGCCAACTCGGCGGTGTCCTTCGCCTCGG
>CAYMOV010000168.1:0-5399 GCA_964392085.1 uncultured bacterium | reverse complement strand
CGCCTGCCGTCGTCCACCAGGACCCGCGCCCCGGGGCGCGCCAGGACCTGGTCGGCGTCCGTGTGGAAAAAGCCGAAGAGACGCGGCACCGAAGGTTCCAACTCAACGGCGTCCACCGGCGCGCCCCAGGTCGTGAGGGACCGGAAAGTCGTCCCCATCCCGAAGCAAATCGCCAGGGACCGGTCGGGGGGCCGGTCGAGGCACAGGAGCGGCAAGTGCGCCATGATCTTTGTGGTGGTGAACATCACCGTGAGGCCGAGTCCGTTGACGTAGAGGTGCTTCACCCCCTGGATCTCCACCGCGGACGCGGTTCCGGTGACGTCGCGCAGGGTCTCGTGGCGTTGCCCGAGGGCCCCGGGGAAAGTCTCCAAAGTCGTCCCCAACCCCCATCCGGCGGCCAGGCAGAGCGCCAGGGCCCCCAGGGCCACGGGCCGCCACCGGAACGGCGCCGGCCCGGAACGGTCCGTGAAGAACAGGAGCGACGCCAAGGGCAGCGGGAGGAAGGCCAAGGTCCAACCTTCGCCCCAGGCCGGAAGCAGGAAGTAGGAAGCCGCCAGGGGCCCGAGGAAACAGCCCGCCACGTTGAGGGCGTAGAGGCGGCCCACCGCGCGTGGGTTCCCCCGGGCGTAGCGGTCGACCAGGGACGGCGTCTGGTAACCCACCAATAGGCAAAACGGGACCAGGGAGAGGAGGACCGACCAGGCCCTCGGGTCCCACCGGGGGTCGCCGACCAGAAGGGGAAGGAGCCCCGCCGGGACCAGCCAGGCCAGGATCCCCGCGGGCATCAGGTCGCGGCCGTCCCGGACGTGTCGGCGGTAAAGCGTTGAACCGGCGGCGGTCGCCGCGAGATACACCGCGAGGAGCGACGCGAAGGCGTAGACCTGGTTGCCGAGGAACAGGTTGAAGGTCCGGAACCAGGCGACTTCCCCCGCCAGGGAAACGAAACCCGTGAGGAAAAGGAGGATCCCCGCCCAACGGACCCCTCCCGGATTCGGCGGCGGCCCCGCGGGCTGGGACTCAGCCCTGAACCGGGGCGCCTTCGCCCCGCGGAGCCGTCCAGCCCAGGCCAGGGCGGCGCCGGAAACGGCGAGGTTCAGGGCGACGGCGACCGCGAGGGTTCCCCGGAAACCCAGGACCTCCAATAGGAGGAAGGAAGCGGTCCCGATCCCCAGGAGCGCCCCCAGGACGTTCGCCAGGTAAAGCGCCCCGAACCCGCGTTGGGAACCTTCCCCCTCCCGAAGGAAGGCGAGGGCCAGCGGAAAGGTCATCCCCATGGCGAAGGTCCAGGGCAAAAGCGCCAGGAGGAGGATCCCCGCCGACGCGGCCAAGTACGGCCCCGAGTCGAGCGCGCCCAGCCCGACCAGCGCATGGGACCCGAGCCGGAAAAGCCGGGGCACGGTCCAGCCGCCGAGTCCCGTCAGGGCCTCCACGGCGGCGTAGGCCCAGAGCGCCCTCCGTCCCCCGGTGGGGCCGAGTGAATCCGCCCACCGCCCTCCGTAAAAGGACCCGAGGCCCAGGCCCAACATGGTGACGGATACCACCACCGACAGGACCGGCGTGACGACGCCGAAGGACGCGAAGGCGAGGCGCAGCCAAACGGTCTGGTACACCAGGGCGCTGAAACCCGAGACGAAGAACATCCCGAGCAGGGGACGTTTCTCCCGGGGGAAGGGGGGGGAAGGCATGGGGGAATAATACAAGAAAGCGGAGGATAGCTGTTGGCGGATAGCGGATGGGAAAACCATCGGCCCACATCCAGGTCAAGCCCCTCTCCCGGCGCTCCCACGCCAAAGGCCGTCCGCACTCCACATTTAAACCCTGTCTTTAGGTTGATTTTTCCATACAGAAAATCAACCGTGACCCCGTCTCCCTGTGGTGGATATGGGTGTTTGCTTTATGATGGAAGCATGCGCCTTGTCCCCATCTCCCTGGCCCTCCTGCTCGCGCCGACCCTCGCGCTCGCCGAGGGCCTCGGCCCCACGTTCCAGCGCTTGCCGCCGCCGGGAGCGGCCTCCGGCGCCGCGGGTTCCGCCGCCTCCGCGGCCGAACCCTACCCCAACAACCGCGCGCCGCTTTCCCCCAAGGCCTATGTCGCCCTGCCCTTCGGCTCCATCCAAGCCCGCGGCTGGCTGGCCGAGCAACTGCGGCTCGAGGCCCACGGCCTGGCCGCCGGGTTGGGCGGGGCCTTCCCCGACGTGGGGAAGGACTCGGCTTGGCTCGGCGGGACCGGCGAGGCCTGGGAACGCGGCCCCTACTACACGCGCGGCCTCGTGGCCCTCGCCTACGCGGGCGGGGACCCCACCGTGAAGGCCCTGGCCAAACCCTGGATCGAGTGGGTCCTCAACAGCCAAAGACCCGACGGGTCCTTCGGCACCCAGCATCCCGACTGGTGGCCCCGCATGCTCACCGAGCAATGGCTCACCTGGTACCAGGAGGCCACCGGCGACCCCCGCGTCATCCCGTTCCTCACGAGGGCCTTCGCCTACCAGCTCCAAGAGATGAAGGACCGGCCGCTCTGGCAATGGGCCATCTACCGGGGCGCCGACAACCTCGAGCCGATCTATTGGCTGTATGACCGCACGGGCGACGAAAAACTTTTGGAACTGGCGCGCGTCCTCAAGTCCCAAACCTTCGACTGGTCGGGCCTCTTCAGCCTGGGGGCGCCCCTGACCGGCGGGTCCTTCATCGAGCACCGCCACGGCGTGAACGTGGCCCAGGGCCTCAAGATGCCGGCCCTCTGGTGGGAACAAAGCGGCGACTCGGACACCCGCGCCGACTTCCAGAAGGGATTGGACCTGCTCTTCAGGTTTTACGGCCAGCCCCACGGCGTCTTCACGGGCCAGGAACCCGTGGCGCCCTCGGGCGCGACGGTGGGCACCGAACTCTGCGTGACGGTCGAGTACCTGCACAGCCTGGAGGTGGCCCTGCCGATCTTGGGCGACGCGTCCATCGCCGACCGCATCGAGAAGGCCGCCTACAACGCCCTTCCCGCCGCCCTCAAGAGCGACCTGATGGGCTACCAATACTACATTTTGCCCAACGAGGTGAAATGCTCGCCCGGGCCCCACGGCTTCGAGACCGACCACGGCACCAACCTGCTCTTCGGCGGCATCTCGGGCTACCCCTGCTGCGCGGTGAACCAACACTACGCCTGGCCCCTGATGTCCCAACGCCTGTTCCTGGCGGCGCCCGGCGGCGGCCTAGCCGCGGCCCTTTACGCGCCCTGCGAGGTGCGGGCGAAGGTGGCGGGCGGCGGGTCCGTCACCCTGGTGGAGGAAACGGGCTATCCTTTCCGGGAGGACGTGACGATCCGGGTGAGGACGGTGAAACCAACGCGCTTCCCGATGTCGGTCAGGATCCCCGGTTGGTGCGCCCAGGCGCGGGTCACCGTGAACGGGAAAACCGAGGGACCCTCGGTGGCCGGGACCTTCCAGAAGCTGGACCGCGTCTGGGCCATGGGCGACCGGGTGGAGATCCACCTGCCGATGGAGCTGAGGACGACGTCCTGGGAGAACCATTCGGTGGCGGTGGAGCGCGGCCCATTGGTCTTCGCCCTGAAGGTGGCCGAGGAATGGTGGCCCCTGCCCCCCGAGGCGGAATTGAAGGGTTATGACGCGGAGCGCTTTCCGTCATGGGAGGTGCGGCCCAAGAGCGCCTGGAACTTCGCGCTTTCGGTGGACCCGGCGGACCCGGCGAAATCGCTCCAGGTCGTCGAGGGGAAAACCGCTTCGCCCCAGCCCTTCTCGCAGGCCGGGTGCCCGGTGATGCTGGTGGGCCGCGGGCGCAAGGTGAGGAGCTGGGGGCTCAACGACCTCGCCCTCGCAGCCCCACCGCCCTACAGTCCGGTGGACGTCTCCACGCCGCTTGAACCCGTGACCCTGGTGCCCTTCGCCAGTACACGGCTGCGGGTGACGGAACTACCTTGGTTCAAACCATGAAAAACAGCGGTCGGCCGTCGGCGGTCGGCCCTCAGCTGATTTTTTAAAAATAGAGCGGACAGCCGACAGCTCCCAGTCAAGCCGACAGCCGCCGTTCAAGGCCTCGGCATGACAAGCCGTTGGCGCTAAGTAAAAGCCCATCATCGAAGGCATGGAATAGCCCATTGAACCCTTCGGTCATACCCACCCCGCGAAGCCTTCTATATAGTCATGGCTTTCGGCATCCCGTGATTCCAAGGGAAAAGCCTTTTCATTCAGAAAAACCAATAAAACCCATGTAATATTGTCGCTTCAGAGATTCAGGGAATAAAGACCGGCCCCCACCCATCTAGGGATTGAGGGGCCTGAAGGGGGCCCCGTTTGGACGACCGAAAACTCGTGGAACAACTCCTCCAAAACGACCCCCTGGCCCAAAAGGCCTTCGACGAGGCCTTCCGGCCGATGCTCAAGCGGGCGGCCACCCAGCTCCTCGGTTACGGGGACCCCGACGTGGACGATGTGGTGCAGGACTCGCTCCTCAACGCGCTGAACCACCTCGCGGACTTCGAGTTCCGGTCGAGCCTGTCGCACTGGGTCTACCGGATCGGGATGTACCGGGCCTTCGAGCGGTTCCGCCAGCGCAAGAAGATGGTGAGCCACCTGTCCGAGGACCTGGAGACCCTGGCCCGGGGCGCCGCGGTGGACCGGACCCGGCGCGAGGAAGAAGCGCAGGAGAAGGCCAAGATGCTCAAGCTCTTGGCCGACGCGCGGGAGAAGATGGGCGACCCCTGCCGGGAAGTCCTCGAGCTTCGCGACGTGAAGGAACTGCCCTACGCCGGGATCGCCGAGAGGCTGAAGGTGCCCATCGGGACCGTGATGTCCCGGTTGGCGAGGTGCAAGGAAACGCTGAAGGAACTGGTTTTGCGCGCGGCGCGCGCCCAAGAGAAAGACCATGACTGACCTGATCGAACAATTCTTCAAGCGCGACCTCACCGAGGCGGAAGAGAACACCCTCGCCGAGAGCCTGCGGTCCGACGACGGATCCGCCGAGAAGTTCGGCAAGTCCCTCGACGAGGCCTATACGCGCACCGGATTGCCCGACCCGGGCGGATCGGGGCCCGAGGGGCCCGCGGGCAACCCCACCGGGGTGGGGCCCTGGATCTTGGGCGGAGTCGGCATCGCGATCCTGGCCTGCATGGGATGGGTGGCCTTCCAAATGGTCCATCGGTGCCCCGTCCCCGTGGCGCAGGTCGAGCCTGTTGGGGCTCCCGAAGCGGTTGAGGCTCCCAAACCCGCCTACCATCCCAAAACCGCCCAGGCTCCCGAACCGGTGAAACAAGCCTTCAAGCTGGTCAAGGTCGTGGTGAACCAAGCCTCCGAGGGACCGGTGTCGGTAATCGTGGTGGGACCCCAAGGTCAACTCGTGCAGAACCTGTACCAAGGCGACTTGAAGTCGGGCAAATGGTCCTTCGGTTGGGACGG
>CAYMOV010000167.1:0-5428 GCA_964392085.1 uncultured bacterium | reverse complement strand
CCGCCGGGGCGGTCTTGACCGGGGACGTCAAGTCCACCCTCACGGTGGTCCTGGTGGGGCGCCGGGAAAAGGTCCTGCCCATTTCGCCCGGGGCCCTCAAGATCATCGCGACGCTGAAGGATGTTCCGGTCCCCGTGCGGGATTACCCGATCAAGACGCTCATCGATGGTTTGCCGAAGGGAGTGGCCGCCGAGGCGCCCGCGCTCCTGGTTTCCCTCGCGCCCGCCCCGTCCCCCGTCCCCGCGCAGGCGAGGCATCCGCGCCGGCGTTAGGGGAAGTGCCCGAATCGCGGTAAGATGGAATGGCTGATCGGAACGAATGCGACGATCCGGAGAACTCCCATGGCCTACCTGAACGTGAATGTCGACCACATCGCCACCCTCCGGGAAGCCCGGCGTGACGTGGAGCCCGATCCGGTCACCGCAGCGCTCTTGGCGGAGCTCGCGGGGGCCCACGGCATCACCGCCCACCTGCGGGAGGACCGGCGTCATATCCAACACCGGGACATCCGCCTGCTCCGCAACGTCGTCAAGACGAAGCTCAACCTCGAAATGGCCGCCACCCCCGAAATGGTCTCCATCGCCCTGTCGGTCCGCCCGGACCAGGTCACCTTGGTGCCCGAACGCCGCCAGGAATTGACCACCGAGGGCGGGTTGAGGGTGCAGGGAAAGCCCCCGAAGGTCCGGGAGGCCATCCGCAGGCTGCAGGCCAAAGGCATCCCGGTGTCCCTCTTCATCGCCCCAGACCTCCGGGACGTGGAGGCCTCCGTGGACCTGGGGGCCGCCATGGTGGAACTCCACACCGGGCCCTACAGCCACGCCTTCGGTCCCCATGGCCCCCGGCGCCGCGAACTCCTCCAACTGGTGGAAGCGGCCCAGACCGCGAAGTCGGCGGGGCTCGGGGTCCACGCGGGCCACGGCCTGACCTACCGTAACACCGCCCCCGTGGCGGCGATCCCCGAGATCGAGGACCTCAACATCGGCCACAACCTCATCGCCCGGGCGGCCCTGGTCGGCATCGAGAAGGCCGTGGCCGAGATGCTGGGGATCTTGAAAGCCGCCGTTAAAAGCTGACCAACCGTTTTTCAACCTGGAGGTGGGTTATGGCGAAGGTGATTCTGAGCGTATTGCTCCTCGGGGTGACCCTGTATTACGGGGTCCAATGGCTGAAGAAGACCGATATCGCACCGCCCCAGGCGAACCCCGTGGGTTACGCGAGGGGACTCCAGAAATTCGAGCAGACCTCGAAGGACGTCATGCACGCCGACAACCTCCAGGGGGTGAAGGACGCCCTCGAGAAATATAAGGTCGAGAAGAACGCCAACCCGCCCGACCTCCAGTCCCTGGTGGACGCCGGTTACATCGACCGGGTGCCCCAGGGGGTCGCCTACGACCCGGCCACGGGCCAAGTCTCGGCAAGCCAATAACTGAAGCCGTTGGCGGTTGGCCGTTAGCCGTTGGCTTAATGCTGACTCAGTACATCCCCGTGAGTTCGTCCATGACTTCCAAACCTCCACTAGATGAAAAAAAGGCAAACGCCTACGCGCTAAGGCTCTTGGCCAAGCGGGCCTACCCCAGCGGCAAGCTCGCGGAAAAGCTCCGGCTCAAGGGCGCGCCGGAACCGGTGGTTGGGATGATCCTGGAGAAGATGGAAAGGCTGGGGTTCGTGAACGACGAGGACTTCATCCGCCGGTTCGCCGAGGCGAAAAAGGACCGGGGATACGGGGCCCGTTGGATCGAAGCCGCCCTCCAGAAGAAGCTCCTGCCCCGGGCCCTGGTTCGGAAGGTTCTCGACGAGGCCGCCGAGTCCTCCGGGGACTCCGGAAGCTTGGAAGGGGCCCAAAAGGCCTTGGGCCCCGCGGGCCACAGCCGGCTCAGGGCCAAGAAGGGGGAAGACCCCCGCAAGCACGCGGCCCGGTTGTTCGCGTTCCTCGCCCGCCGGGGCTTTTCCTCCTCCATCGCCAGCGCCGCCGTCCGCCGCGCCCTGACGGTGGATCTCACGGAATAACCGTTTTTCACTCCGTTTCGCCGGTTTCTCCCACCGCCAAGCGCCTGTCTTGTATTCAGGGGTTTGGGCTATAATCCGCCCTCCAAAACCAAGGGGGCCGTCATGGGAGTTCCGATCCAGTCCGAAGAGATCCGCCAGGCGTACCTGGACTTTTTCAAGGAACGCCGACACAAGGTGGTGCCCTCCTCCCCCCTGGTCCCCGAGAATGACCCGACCCTCCTGCTGGCCAACGCCGGCATGAACCAGTTCAAGCCCTACTTCCTCGGCACCGTGCCCTTCCCCCATGAGGTTCCCTACGCGGCCTCCTGCCAAAAGTGCTTCCGAACCGGCGACCTGGAGCGGGTGGGTTACACCGCCCGGCACCACACCTTTTTCGAGATGCTCGGCAACTTCTCCTTCGGGGGTTATTTCAAGAAGGAAGCCATCACCTGGGCCTGGGAGTTCGTGACGGTCGTCCTGAAAATCGACCCGGCCCGTCTTTGGGTCTCGGTTTTCCGGGACGATGACGAGGCCATCGAGCTTTGGAAAAAGAACGCCGGCATCCCCCTGGAGCGGATTGTCCGGCTCGGGGAGGCCGACAACTTCTGGACCATGGGTCCCACGGGCCCCTGCGGCCCCTGCTCGGAAATCTACGTGGACCTGACCCCTGAGGCGGGGCCCGTGAGGGACTTCGAGAAGTCCGCCGAGGCGGGCCGCCTGCTGGAGATCTGGAACCTGGTCTTCACCCAATACGACAAACAGGCCGACGGCTCCCTGAAACCCCTCCCGAAGCCCAACATCGACACCGGCATGGGCCTGGAGCGGGTGGCCAGCGTCATGCAGGCCGTACCCTCGAACTACGAGACGGACCTGATGCGTCCCCTGATGGAGGCCATCGCGAAGGAGGCGGGCAAGGGCGCGGTGGACCCCGTCTCCCGGGATTACACCTCGCTCAAGGTCATCAGCGACCACCTGCGGGCCACCACCTTCCTCATCACCGACGGGGTCCAGCCCTCCAACGAGGGCCGGGGATACGTCTTGCGCCGGATCCTGCGGCGGGCCCTTCGCCACGGGCGCCTTCTCGGCATGGAGCGGGCCTTCCTCCACAAGCTCGTCCCGGAAGTCGTGAAGAAGATGGCCGCGATCTACCCCAACCTGGCCGAACGCCAAGGCTACGTCCAGAACGTGGTGCTGGCCGAGGAGGAACGGTTCCTGGCCACCCTGGACAAGGGGACCGACCGCCTCACCGAACGGCTGGAGGAACTGGCGAAGACCGGGGGCAAGGTCCTTCCCGGCGCCGACGCCTTCATGTTGTACGACACCTACGGTTTTCCCCTGGACCTTACCCAGGAAATCCTGAAGGAACAGGGCCTGTCGGTGGACGCCGCGGGCTTTGAGGACGCCATGGAGTCCCAGCGGGAACGCGCCCGCTCCGCCTGGTCGGGAAGCGGCGAGAAGGCCCTGCCCAACCTGTACCAAGAACTCAACGCCCAATTGCCCGCGACCGTCTTCACGGGTTATGACGGTTTGGAGAACGCGGCGAAGTGCCTCAAGATGATCCGGGTGCGGGAGGGGAAACACGAGGCCGTCGAGGGCCTCGGCGAGGGCGATTACGCCTTCCTGATCCTGGACCGCACGCCGTTCTACGCCGAGAAGGGCGGGCAGCTGGGGGACAAGGGACGGATCACCACCGCCACGGGCGTGGCCGACGTGTTGGATACCCAGATGGTCGCGGAACACCTGATCGGCCATTGGTGCATGGTGCGGCAGGGGACTTTCGCCGTTTCCCAACCCCTCCAAGCCCAGGTCCTAGGGTCCGATCGCCGCGCCATCATGCGCAACCATACCGCCACCCACCTCCTGCACGCCGCGCTCCGCCAGATTTTGGGCACCCACGTTCACCAGGCCGGCAGTTCGGTGGGCCCGGACCGCCTGCGGTTCGACTTCACCCATTTCGAGGCGGTCAAACCGGCCCAATTGCGGCAGATGGAGGCCCTGGTCAACCAGAAGGTCCTCGAGAACCTGGAAGTGTCCAAGCAGGAGATGGGCTTCGACGAGGCCAAGAAGAGGGGCGCCCTGGCGTTTTTCAGCGAAAAATACGGCAAACGGGTCAGGGTCATCGACGTGCCGGGTTTCTCCACGGAACTTTGCGGGGGAACCCATGTGTCCCGGACCGGGGATATCGGCCTCATCAAGATCGTGGCGGAGACCTCGGTGGCCGCCGGCGTTCGGCGCCTGGAAGCCCTGACCGGGGAGGGCGCCCTGGCGCGCTTCCTCCAGGCGGAGGAACAGTTGTCGCAGGTGGCCCAGGCCCTCAAGGCGCCCGAGAAGCTCCTGGGCGAGAAGCTGGAAAGCCTCCTCTCCGACCTGAAGGACAAGGACCGGGAGATCTCGGGGCTGAAGTCCAAGATGGCCGGCAGTTTGGCCGGGGACTTGTTGGCGAAGAAAACCGAGATCCAGGGCCTGTCGGTGGTGGCGGCCCGGGTCGACGCGTTGGACGCCGAGGGCCTCCGCCAGTTGACCGACCAACTCAAGGACAAGCTGAAGAGCGGCGTCGTGGTGTTGGGCTCGGGCAAGGACGGCAAGGTGGCCTTCATCGTGGGGGTGACCCAGGACCTGACGAAACGCCTCAAGGCCGGGGACCTGGTGAAGCAGGTGGCCCAGGTGGCGGGCGGCGGCGGAGGGGGTCGGCCCGACATGGCCCAGGCCGGCGGCAAGGACGTTTCGAAGGTGGACGAGGCGATCCAAAAGGTCCCCGCCTTCATCGGGTCGCTTCTGAAATAGAGGAAAAAGAAAACCAATTTCACCACAATGGGCCCAATGGACACGATGGCCCCAAGGTTTAAGAAATTCAATCTGGGCGAACTTGTTGGGCTTGTTTCGCGGCTTAACATTGAGCCCATGGTGTCCATTGTGGTGATTGGGGTGTTTCTTGGCTTCGGGGTGGTGAAGGGGGCGGTTTCGATTTATCCTGTCCCCATGGACAAGATCTGGCTGGGCGTGGACTGGGGCCGCAAACGCATCGGCCTCGCCGTCTCGGACCCCACCGGCACCATCGCGAGCCCCCTGAAGGCCCTCCAGGTGACGGGGGATAACTCGGCCGTCCGCCGGATCGCGGAACTGCTTCCCGGCCTGGGGGTCCAAAAGGTGGTGATCGGCCTGCCGATCTCCATGAACGGGGCGGACAGCGCGCAAACGACCCAGGCGAGGTCGTTCGCCGCCAAGTTGGCGGGACGCACCAACACCCCGGTGCTTTTGTTGGATGAGCGGTTGACCAGCCGGCAAGCCGAGCGGGAACTGATCGGGATGGGGGTCCGCAGGGACCAACGGCGGGAAACCGTGGACTCGGTGGCGGCATCCCTCATCCTCCAATCCGCCCTCCAGGGCGCGTCCCTGACCCCCGTGGTTCCCGGAGCGTCTGAAACCCATGGCTAAGAAAAAC
>CAYMOV010000166.1:5354-5444 GCA_964392085.1 uncultured bacterium | reverse complement strand
GTCAAGAAAGCCACCAGCATGACGAACAGGACTCCCCAGGCCATGACGAACCTCCTTCAACGTTACAGCGAGTGTGGTTAAAGCCATCAA
>CAYMOV010000166.1:0-5254 GCA_964392085.1 uncultured bacterium | reverse complement strand
GCGCCTTGGTCCGTCCCATTCCAAGGGAATGGGGCCAGGCCATGACGAACCTCCTTCAACGTTACAGCGAGTGTGGTTAAAGCCATCAAGCGTAAAATCCCGCAACGGCCGGACTGCGCCGAGCCCACCAGGCGAGGCGCGCCTTGGTCCGTCCCATTCCAAGGGAATGGGGCCAGGCCATGACGAACCTCCTCCAACGTTACAGCGAGTGTGGTTAAAGCCATCAAGCGTAAAATCCGGCAACGGCCAATCCGTGCCGAGCCCACCAGGCGAGGCCCACGTTTGGATGTCCCATTCCAAAAGAATGGGACCAACCTGCACCGAGCCCACCCAGGTTTGCCCCGATTGGGGGCCTGCCCTTCGATATGATTGAACCACGGGGTTAGGGGCTGGGGTTATGAGCCAGCCAGGAATGCCGATCATAAAAAACAAACCTACCCTTTTGATAAAATGGCCTTTTATCGGCATTTTCCGGCCAGTTATATGATCCCGACGTCATATTGATTCCTGAAACCACGGGGCTCCATCAGGCGTATTGGTTCTGGAAGCAGTTGGACGCATTGAAACCCCCAGTCGACCATACCTATCCTGGAGCCATCCGGAGACCCCCATTGACCCTCCAACGTCGCCTCATCCTCATCTTGATCCTGGCGGCCTTCGGCGCCTCCTGGTGGGCCCGGGCCCAATCGAGTCGCGTGAAGCATCCGGGGCCCTCCCAGGAATCGGATTGGCTTTCCGCCGACCCGGCGAACCCCTCCCGTTTACGCGGCGAGACCCGCGCCCCTGAGTTTCCCCTCGGCGCCGATTGGCTCAACGTCTCGCGTCCCCTGACCCTGAAGGACCTCAAGGGCAAGGTGGTCCTGTTGGACTTTTGGACCTTCTGCTGCATCAATTGCATGCACGTCATCCCGGATTTAAAAAAGCTGGAGGCCCAATACCCCGACAGCCTAGTGGTGGTGGGGGTTCATTCCGCGAAATTCACGGGGGAAAAGGACACCCCAAACATACGGAACGCCGTGCTCCGATATGGGGTCGGGCATCCTGTGATCAACGACTCGAACTTCAAGCTGTGGAACGCCTACGGCATCCAGGGTTGGCCTTCCTTCGCGCTCCTGGACCCGACCGGACGGATTGTGGGGATCACGTCCGGCGAAGGGGTTTACGAATCCCTCAATCCCCTAATCGGCGAGATGGTCGCCGCTTACAACCGCGAAAAGGTCCTGGATCCCCAGCCCCTCCCCTTCCTTAGGCCCGAGCACAGCCAGAAGCCCCGCTCGCTTTTGTCCTACCCGGGAAAGGTCGCGGTGGACGAGAAGGGCCGCCGCCTCTTCCTGTCGGACTCGAACCACGACCGAATCTTGGTGCTATCACCCGGGGGTGCCGTGTTGGAGGTCATTGGCCGAGGAACGCCTGGTTTCCTGGATGGGACCTACAAGACCGCGGCCTTCTTCCATCCCCAGGGCCTGGCCTATGACACCGAGCGGGACAAATTGTACGTTGCGGACACCGAGAACCACGCGATTCGCCAAGTGGACCTATCGTCCCGGAAGGTGGAGACCCTCGCCGGGACCGGTCACCAAGCCCAAACCCGGGACGCAGGGGGTCCCGGCAAAACCACCGCTCTCAACAGCCCCTGGGACATGGTGAAAGCCGGGGATTCGCTTTACATCGCCATGGCGGGAGCGCACCAGATCTGGAAGCTCGACCTCGCGACCGACCGGGTTGGGGTCTTCGCGGGAAGCGGCCGGGAAGGTTTGACCGACGGTTTTTTGCCGGACGCGGCCCTGGCCCAGACCTCGGGCATCGTGACCGACGGACACAAGCTTTACTTCGCCGACAGCGAGTCCAGTTCCGTCCGGATGGCCGACCTGGACCCCGCGGGCCGCGTGGACACCTTGGTGGGAAGCGGCCTCTTCGACTTTGGCGATGTGGATGGGGAAAGGGGGACGGTCCGGCTCCAGCACCCGATCGGGCTCTCCCTCCACGGCGGGAAGCTCTTCATCGCCGACACCTACAACAACAAGATCAAGGTGCTCGACCCGAAAGCCCGCAAGGTCACGAATTGGTTGGGGACCGCGAAGGCCGGTTGGGCCGATGGGGTTGGGCCCGGCGCCATGTTCGATGAACCCTGCGGCTTGGCTTTTGGTTGGGACCGTTGGTATATCGTCGACACCAACAACCACGTCCTACGGGTCGTGGACCCGGCTACTTCGCGGGTCACCACGCTCCAGTTGAAGGGTTTGGATAAACTCACCCATTCCGTTTCCGCGGCCGTATCCCGACCCAAGGTTCCCGCGTTGCCGGAGATGACAGCCGCTCCCGGCGCGGGACAGGTCAAAATCAAGATCACCCTTCCCGCAGGGATGGAGATCAACCCCCAGGCTTTCTCCGTGATCAACTTGGAGTCCGGGAACCAGGCGGTCGCCTCGGTCCCGAAGGAGGCCGTAGCGGTGAAGTCCACCTTGATCCAGGTTCCCCTGGGGCTTCACCCGGGCAATACCGATCTCACCGCCCACCTGACCCTTTATTACTGCTCCGAGGGAAAGGTCGCCCTCTGTTATTTCTACCAGGGGTCCCTCACCCTTCCCGTCCAGGTGTCCCCGGGAGGCACCGAATCGTTGGCGATCGCCTTCAACCCCATGGACCCCCCGAAACCCTAAAAATCAGACGACTGACCCCATTCATGCCCTTTGGTGGGCTACCCACAAAGTGCTATCATATTGCTATCACCGAACCCAAGGGGAAAGCCACGGCTCAGATACTCGTCCGCAACTTAGATAAAGCCTTGGTGGACCGCCTGAAAAAGCGCGCCCAATCCGACGGGCGTTCCCTCCAGATGGAAGTAAAAGCCATCCTTGAACGGTCGGCTCAGGTCGCCTCCATGAAGGAATTTCGAAAGTCCGTCGATGAATTCCGCAATGGCTTGAAGGGCCGAAAATTCCCCGATAGCGCGAAAATCATACGGAAATCCAGAAACCATTGATCCCCTACGTCGTCGACACCAGCGTCGCGGTGAAGTGGTTCCTACCGGAAACCCATAGCGAACTTGCGTTGACCCTTTTCAAACCGAAATACCGCCTGAAGGTGCCGGACCTATTCTGGTTGGAAATTGCCGATGTCTTTCGGTCCCATGCGGTTCGGAGAATACTATCCCGCGCGGAAGCGGAGTCCGCTTGGCGGCTATGTGTACAGGCGGACCTCCTGACCAAATCCACCGACCCATCCGTTGCGGAGCGCGCGTTGGAACTGGCCCTGGAAACCGGGACCCGGGTCTACGACTGTCTTTTCCTGTCCATGGCCCTTGGGGAGGAGTGTCCCCTGGTGACGGCCGATCGAAAATTCTTCAATATGATCAAAAAATCGCCCTTTCAAGATCAGCTCGTTTGGGTCGGCGATCTGCAAGGCTGAAGCTCCTCTTCTTTTTCTTGACCTGTCTTTCCCGACCGTTTAGCCTTTCCCCCATGAAACAGACCCCGACTATTCCCTGGTTCACCCAGGGCGACCTCGACGGATTCTTCGGCCTCTTCATCGACAACCTTCTCCAGCTCATGCTCATCGGCACCCTCTGCAAATACGTCTGCGGCCTGCCGGACAGCCTGGTGCTGGGCCGCATCCTGCCCGGGGCCGGCCTCTCCATCCTCGTGGGCAACCTGTTCTATACCTGGCAGGCCCGCCAACTGGCCAAGAAAACCGGGCGGACCGACGTCACCGCCCTTCCCTACGGCATCAACACCCCGTCGTTGTTCGCCTTCATCTTCCTCATCATGGGGCCTGTCTACCAGGAGACGAAAGACCCGATCCTGACCTGGCGCGTGGGTCTCTTTGCCTGCCTTCTCTCGGGGCTCATGGAAATCGGCGGGGCCTGGGGGGGTGACTGGCTTCGCCGCAACACGCCCCGCGCGGCCCTCCTGTCCGCCCTCTCCGGCATCGCCATCACCCTCATCGCCATGCCCTTCGTCTTCCAGATGTTCTCGAACCCCCTGGTGGCGATCCTGCCGATGTTCCTGATCCTCTTGTCCTACGCCTCGAAATACCGATGGCCCTGGGGGCTCCCGGGCGGGTTCGTGGCGGTGCTGGTCGGTGTGGCCCTGGCCTGGGGCCTCAACGGCCTGGGGCTCCACGTCTTCACGCCGTCCCCCGATCCGGCGTCCTTTTCTCTCCACTGGCCGGTGCCGGTCCCGGCGGATTTGTTCGCCCTTTGGTCGGACCCCCGGGGGTGGAAATACTTGGCGGTCATATTTCCCATGGGATTGTTCAATGTGGTGGGATCCCTCCAGAACCTGGAGAGTGCGGAGGCCGCGGGGGACCGTTATGAGACGAAGCCGTCCCTCCTTTACAACGGCCTGGCCACCCTGGCGGCGGCGTTCTTCGGCAGCGCCTTCCCCACCACCATCTACATCGGTCATCCCGGCTGGAAGGCCATGGGGGCCCGCTCGGGCTACTCAGCCCTTAACGGAGCGGTCATTTCCCTGTTGTGCCTGACCGGGGGCCTCGCCTGGGTCCTCAAGTGGGTGCCCCTGGAGGCGTCCCTCGGCATCCTGCTCTGGGTGGCCATCATCATCACGGCCCAATCGTTCCAGGAGGTCCCCAAGTCCCACGCGTTGGCGGTGGCCGTGGGGTTCATCCCGTCCTTCGCGGCCTGGGCCCTGCTGCTGGTCAAGACCGCCCTACGAGTCGGAGGATCGAACCTGCTGGAAGCCGCCCCCAAGTTTGGCAACGAGCTTTACGTCAACGGACTCATCGCCCTTTCCCAGGGGTTCCTCCTGACCGCCATGATCTACGCCGCGGTGGTGGTCTTCATGATCGAGAAGCAGTTGCGGAAAGCCGCGGTCTGGATGTTGGCCGCGTCGGTCCTTTCCTATTTCGGCATCCTACACGCCTTCCACCTCACGGCCGCGGGCGAGGAGAACGTAATCGGGTTTGGAGCGGCCCCGACTTTCGCCACGGCCTACCTGATGGTGGCCCTGGTGTTTTTCGCCCTTTCTTACCGGACCCCCTCCGTCAAACGCTGAACCGCCTTTTAACCGCGGCACCCAAACAAAAAGGCCCGGGACGTTTCCGTCCCGGGCCAGGATTCGAGGCCGTTTACTTCCAGTGGCCGCATTGGGCCTGGGTTTTCCTGTAGTTCTCCGGGGTGTCGAGCTTGCCGTTCTCCACGGTCAATTCCCGCTTGAACCGGTTATAAACCCCCTCGCTGGCGGCCTTGATGGACTTGCCGATGGCGGCCTTGGCCGCGGCGAGGCTGGCGTAATGG
>CAYMOV010000165.1:0-5446 GCA_964392085.1 uncultured bacterium | reverse complement strand
GTCATGGATTACCGGTTCTTCACAAAGTTAGCCAGTAGCCGCACCAATGATGGTTTGGTTCACATGAGCCTCAGGAAGGACGCGCCCCATTACTGGTGTTTCCTCCATCCCTCTGGTGAATTCTTTTCCTTTCCAAGCCAATGCGTTTTGGAGGACGGGTTTGGATGGGATATTTACGCCTTGATGGACGGTTGCGGTGAAATAGGCCTGGACGAAACGGAACCGCCCCCAGACGTGGCGGTTTATGTTTCACCGGTCCAAAAGAAGGCGATCGATAGACTGCGACTTGAATATCCAACAGCGCGGTGGGAATTGACCCGGCAGGCTTTTCAGAACCCGAATGGACCACCGGCATTTTATCGTGTTTACATTCCCGCAGCCTCTCTGCCGGTCGTGGCCCCGGACGTTCCCGAGAGGAAATGGATCTATATCCGTCGCTATCCCGTGGGAACTTGGAGAAGGCAGGTGTTTGCTCATCGAATGGGGATGAACCGAGGCATCATTGTTTGGGAGGACCATGTCCAGGATCCGGCGGCCCCGTTTAACCCGTCCGTCGCAACGGCGCAACACACCTTGCGTCTCGACAAGGTCTGGACAGCGCCGGTGAATGGAAAATACGATTTTCAGTCAACCACGGCCAATTACTTGGATCTGGAAATCGACGGGAAGCGTTTTATCAGCATCAGGCCCCGATCTTCAGTCAAGGTGGAGGGGTCCATCGAACTGATGGCCGGGGAACATCACGTCACATTGAGGACTCTCTACCAATACGGTTTGATCACGCCTCCGGTCCAAGCGGTTTATCCCGGGGACAAAGAGCCGAGAGATTTCGGCCAGTGGTAGCCTTCCCTCACTGCCTCATTCGCACAACGGCTATTGTGCTTCCGATGGGCAATCCCGCAATGATACATGCCCAACGGCATGCATTGAATAAACCCGATAATAAAACGACTGGTAGACCGCGTGCGAATTGGTCCGCGAATGTGATCCGAATGACTTCGTTGCGTATTTCAACCACTTCAAGTCCCTGGCTATTCATCAATGATTTCAACGTCCGTGAGTTGTACTCGTAAAGGTGGTAGGGTCGGCCGGGCCCGGGCCGGTGCCAGGGTATTTTCATCAGTCCTAAAAGCCTTGATTTTCCTTTGTGGAAGGGTTTAAACGATTTTGCCGCCCCGTAGATCAGCCGAAACACCCGGGAATTCAAAAAATGGGGGCATTTGACAATCAGGTTTCCATCTCTCTTGAGAATTCGACGGATTTCTTGGAGGTATTCCGTGGGGTTTGGAAGATGCTCGAATACATCCCCCATGTAAACAGCATCAAAGGATCTGGCCGCGAATCGGCAATTTTGAAGGGATTGGTTTTTGACAAGTAAGCCACGTTTCCGCGCGGCGGCGGCGGCGGATCGCCCGATTTCAACGCCCTGAACCCGCCATCCCAGGTTCCGGACCGTTTCCAAGAAAAAACCCTCGGCACACCCGATTTCTAGGAGAGTGCCTGGTTTGGGATGATATTTTTTTAGGATTTCCAAGGCGAAGCTTTGCCGCTCAAGGATCGACTTTAGGTTTTGTGCATAGGATCCAGAAGTGACCCCGGAATCATAATCAGTCTTATAATAATCCACACTTTGGTACAACCGTGCGACAGTTCGGTCATCCAACATGGGCCAAACCTGGACATTACCGCAATTTCGACAACGTAAAAGGTCGTAGTCTTTACCCTCGAAATGGTACATTTTGGGGACGTAAGTCTCGAGGATAGTCTCGTGACATAACCCGCAGGTGGCTGGTTGAGGAAAACGCTTGGCAGGCCGCAATGAAAACTCCTGATTGATTTTGATAACATGATAAACCAAAAAAAGGGAGTTCTGTAGAAGATGAAGACATACCTAATGGTCCCAACTTACAACGAACGTGAAAATATCCTTGATTACGCGAAAGCGGTTTTGAAGTGCCTGCCCAAGGCGCGAATCCTATTCGTGGACGATAGCTCCCCCGATGGAACCGCGGAAGCAATCCAAAGGTTGAAAAAACAGGGGTTCCGAGTGGAATTGTTGCTTCGCCCTTTGGAACTCAAGGGTAGGGGGTGGGCCGGACGGGATGGTTTCGTGGAATGTCTTCGACGGGGGGCAGATGTTGTTGTGGAAATGGACGCGGACCTGTCCCATGACCCTGGACTTTTGAGGAGCCTTTTAAAGCCGATCAAGGATGGCGAAGCGGATGTGGTCTTGGGAAGCCGTTTCATTCCCGGGGGTCAAGACGAGGACCGGGCCTGGTATCGAGCTTGGATCAGCCGTTTCGCGAGGACCTATTTAAACGCCGTACTGGGCCTCAGGGTAGCGGATCCCACGACGGGTTACAGGGCCTACAGCCGAAAAGCCCTGGAAGCCATCCAACCGGCGTCTTTGAGGGCGCGAGACCCATTCTGTGTCACTGAAATCCTATATCGATGCCGTCAACGGAGCCTGCGGATCTCGGAAATCCCGATTCATTTTAAGGACCGCCAAAAGGGCCACTCCAAACTTCGCGGGGGGACTCTTTTAGCCTATTTGGGCCGTGTCCTGCTTCTTCGCCTAACCGGAAAGGCCTGATACAATACCGCCGAAATACAACACTTGAGGAGCGAGGGATCGTATGCCGCCTAAATCCAAGAAACCCACTAAACGGATTTCCAGGAATAGACCCTCCGCCAGAAAACAGGTCCCCCAGTCAATCCCTGCTACCCTAGAATCCGAGGCCGTCCCACACGAAATCAAAGGCCAAGGAACATGGGTCCACTATTTGTTGGGTTTTGCGGCACTTTTATTTGGAGTAGGGTTTTATCGCGACTCGAAAGTCCTGGCGGGTATCGGCCTTCTCGTCCTAGCCGGTTACCTCCTTCGGAAAATCTTCCGATTTGCCATCCAGGAATCCCTATCACAACCCGAACTTCCACCAGCACTTGAACCGTCTCCAACGCCATCGGAAATCGGTCAAAGAGGTAAAGCCCCAATCGTCCTAGCGCCCACCCAAGTTAAACCGGGTCGATTTCGGCTGACTCTCTGGGGATCTGTTTCTTTTGGTTTGGTGGTCCTGGGTTTGCTTTGCGGAATCCTGGGCCAATTGAACCTTGAGAATGAGGGTATTCGCGATTCCATCGGATTGGCATGGTTTTCTGCCGGTATCCTCTTGCTGATCGCCGGCCTTTGGAATTGGAAAAAGGACGGATTGGCCAAACTCAGGGTTTCCCCTTCGGTTGAGTGGACAATCTTCGGCCTGATCATGGCCCTGGCGGCTTTTCTCCGGATCTACAAACTGGACGTCCTGCCCTCGGGTGTTTTTATCGACATGGGTTTCCAGGGTTTGACGGGACTCCAGGTCGTTTATGAGCATAAATTCCCGTTTGTCTTGAATGTCGGCCCCTCTTACGCGGCCTCACCTGTCACGATCTACCTCGGGGCCCTTTGGTTCCTTTTCTTCCCCAATACCCAATTCTCCCTGAATCTCATGTATTCACTCGTCTGCTTAGCGTCCTTCCCGTTGATCTACTGGACCTTCCGGCAACTTGCGGGGCCCCGGATGGCCCTCCTGTCCCTTTACATCTTGGCCGTCATGCGCTGGAACATCAACTTTGCCCGCAACTCGTTCCCGCCCACCCTGCTTCCATTCTTCATGTTTGGGTGCCTTGGGTTTCTCCTATACGGCCTTCGCGTCAGGAAGCTTTGGCCCTTTCTTCTTTCGGCCACCTTCTCGGCGGTGGGCCTGTACGCCTATCAGACACACGTGGTTTTCCCCCTCGCCGTATTGATCCTCATGGTTTATGAGACCCTGACCAACTGGAAACAGGTGGGCCCGAATTTTAAGCGGATCATCGCTTTTTGGGCCCTCTTCACAGTCCTGTCGTGGCCGATTTACGGTCCAATGTTTCGCGGCCAACGAACCAACCGCCAGGCGGAGTTGTCCATCTTCACCCGCTGCCAACAGGCGGGTTCCTACCAACCCATGTTTCAGAACTGGAAATATACCGCCCTCATGTTCAACCGAAGGGGGGACCCGAACTCAAGGCACAACCTCCAGGACCATCGACAACTCGATGATGTGACGGGAATGTTGTTCTTCATGGGATTCTTTTACGCCCTGTCGCGCTTTTGGCGGAGGAAGTATTTCTGGGGCCTCACGGGCGCGGTGGTGATGGCCATTCCCTGCCTGATTACGATCGACGCGGCCCATTCGAGCCGGATGCAGGGGATGACCCCGTTCGTGGCATTCTTGGCTGCGACCCTCCTGGTGTCGGTTTGGGGAAGGTTGCGGGAATGGGCGGGAAGCTGGGGGGATTGGATCTGGGTGGCCCTGGCGGCTTTTCCACTCCTGATGATGACCCAACAGAACTACAAGCTCTATTTTGACGAGCAGTTCCATAGTTTCGGGTGTTGGGGGGAGTATTCCACGGCTGAAAGCATGGTTGGGAGGGAGGCCGCGAAATGGGGCGCGCAGGGTTACGATTGTTTCATCTCGCCCCGTTATTGGACCCACTTCACGGTGGATTATTTTACCTACATGGTTCGGAACAGGGTTTTCCGGCTGAACTTGCCCGATGTATTGGCCAGTCGGCCCAGCCAACCCGGGGGGGGGCTCTGGTACGGGTTGGAACAGGGTCGTTTAGGTGTCCTCGCAAGCCTCCAATGGCTTTATCCAGGCGGGGAAGCCGAAATCACCCAGGATCCCCACGCGGGGCCCTACGTGAGTTATTTCAAGGTATCCCCCGTGGAAGTGGGTAAGACCCTGGGGTTAAGGGGCATTTACTCCAACCAGCCCGGCAAAGTATTACAAGCGGTTGATTTCCCCGAGGGCCTTCCTCCGGGCCCTTACCACGCGGTCTTTGAGGGCTGCTGGTGGGTGTCCCGTTCAGGGGAATACAGATTCTTGGACCCCAAGTATGGTCGCCTTCGGTGGGTGGTGGCGGGTCAGGCGATCGTCCCGGGCCAGGTTTTGAATATTCCCACGGGTTATTATCATGTGCGGTTGGATTGGGACGCGCCTTCCCAGGCCTCGAGCGTCCCTTTGGAGATCGAATGCGATGGGGCGAAATTTAGATTGGACGCCTCGCAATTCACCTCCCTTCCCGCGAATCACGGTCTTTTGGGCAGGTATTACGACCAAATGGGGATGAACGGGAAACCCGTCCTGACCCAATGGGACGGTGTGCTGAATTTCGTGAACGGAAACGACTATCCCGTATCATCCCAATACCTCTCGGTCCGTTGGACGGGAACGCTCCATTGCCCGCAGACGGGGACCTACCAATTCGCCTCGGACGGATCCACCGGCGGGGTGGAATTGCGGTTGGATGGCCGTCAGGTCCTCGATCAAAGCGGCGCGGCTCGGTCGACCTTCCTGACGAAGGGGGATCATCCGGTCGAGGTGAATTTCAACAAACCCCTCGGATGGTCCGCGACCTTGGGGGT
>CAYMOV010000164.1:0-5451 GCA_964392085.1 uncultured bacterium | reverse complement strand
TGAGCCAGGACGGGAAAAGTCTTTTCGTCGCGGATTCAGCGAATAACCGCATCCGGGTCGTTTTCCTCAACCGGGACAACGCCGTCACCACGCTCACTGGGCATGACCTCCCCGGGGTCCAAAATGGGGACCTGGCCCACGCCGCCTTTAACGCCCCCCGGGGATTGGTCGTCCTCACGGATGACCGCCTAGTGGTCAACGATTTCGGCAACGGTTTGTTGCGCCTCGTGGATTTGAAGTCGGGGACCGTCACCACCCTCGGTGGAAGCGCCCCCACCACCTTTGGCGAAGGCCCCGCCAGCCAAATCTCCATGGCCGGCATCCGGGATATGGCCTACCTCCCCAAGGCCGATTCCCTTTTCTTCACCCAACCCGAACTAACAACACTCAAGAGGCTCGACCTGAAGACCGGCCAGGTGTCTTACGTTCTAAACGGCCGGGCGGGACTGACCCACCCGGGAGCCCTTTGCAGGGTCGGGGATTCCCTCTATATCGCCGACCGCGACGACCCCCAGGTCGACCGGTTGGACTGGAAGGTGGATGGAGCTCCCGAACTGGTGCCGGTGGCCACCACCCCCGGCAACGTTTTGGCCTTGGCGGTCAGCGGCGCCGAGCTTTATTGCCTCCAGAACAATCTCAAGTCTCCCCTGATGCGCCTTCTTCCCAACCTGGAACCCGTGACCTTCGTCTCAGTTTGGGGCGACCGGCTCCCTGATCCCAGCGGTTACCTGCCGTCCTTTACCCGTATGAAGCCCAAGGATCCGGTTGGGTTCATCCCGGACCCCTCGTCCCCCCGCAAGTTCTTCCTAGCCAACCCGGGCAATAACATCATCACGTCCTTCCGCGACCTGACCGGCAATGCGGATGCCGGGGGGGATTACCGCGGCTCCAATGGGTTGAACGATTTTGAATATCCCCTTAAAAAACCGCCCGGGACCTACCGGATCCTTTTGGTGGGGGACTCCCGTTCCTGCATGGTGGTCGGTTACTCCTTCGACGCCGATTTCAACGTCAAAAACCGGGACCGTTATCCGCGCCAGATCGGGATGTCCAAACGGATGGAAGTGGAACTCAACCAGCTGGCGGCCCTGGAAGACGCGCCCCTGGACTTCGAAGTCCTGAACCTGGCCCACTCCGCGTCCCTCCCCCTGTTCCTATGGCCCCTGTATGAGGTCCCCGAAGCCGTCCAGAAGAACGACATCGACCTCGTCCTTTTCCTCCTACCGCCGAATCCAAACAACTTTAACCCCTTCAAAGTCTATTTCGAACGGCCTCTCACGGCGGAGGGCGTCCCTGCGGCGGCAGACGACCCCGAATACCTGATGAAGGCCCCGTCCAAAAGGATCCCCGAAGGGGAACCTAGGGACTTTTATAACCTGTGTAAATCCCGGCATTGGGTGCGCCAGGTCGACAACAACCTCGTCTTTGACGATAAATTGATCCTGAAACCCGAAACCCACGAGGGATTGTTACGGCTGTACGGGAAACCCTTGGACCTCCTGAACCGAAAACTATCGACCATGAAGACATCCTCAGGCGAACCGGTGCGGTTTATATTCTGCTTCACACCCACCGGATACTTTGAACCCAGTTCGGTCGAGGGGGAATTTTGGCAGGACTTGACCCAGCGCTTCACCATCCCCTTCCTGGACCTCAGCCCCGAAATGACGAGCTTGAAAATATCGTTTTATCCCATGACCGAGTTTGGCGGCAATTCCCACAACAACATGGACGGACATCTTTTCTTCGGTCGGTTGCTGGCTCACACCCTCATTTATAAAGGTCTGATTCCTTGGAGTGCGGTTTCCCGACCCGCTTATAATCCCGCATCACCGCCACCCTAAGGGTGAATCGTGTAAATAATTAGTATAGATTTCATGGATGTTTTTCATCGATACAATACTCCCATTGGTATTTATAGAACCCGATAAACTTGTTTTCGGCTGAGACGGACACCTCCCTGGTCCTCTTTTATACCAATGTTATTTCTCCTCTACCCCAAACTCAGCCTAGCAATCTTTTAAAACAAAACTTTTGATCCTCTGATTATCAATATTAGGTAATCCATGTATGAATTCCTGAAGAACATGCATTTCAAACGTCAAGCACCCATCGCGAAGGTAACACGGGACAAGAAAGCATTACTCCCTTGTTTCACCACAACCCTGGTTTGTGGGTTCGTATTTTGTGGTGCCATGCCCCACTGATTCGGCTTGGGTAACATCCCTGACGGCATTCAGGATTGGCAGGCTTATCAGGACCTACAACATGAAACATTGAGACTCTATAAATACATGGCGGCGTTGGTCCCCTTGCCGAGTATCATCTACCCTCCAAAGCGATGCTCCAATTGCCCTATTACGAAGAAAGGGCCGCGCTGTTAAAGATGTGGTTCATGTTCAATATCGTGGTCATCACCCCTTCTTTAGCCTTTTATATGTTCTCCAACTTGATGATTGTGGAATAGGGCCCTCACGGACGTTTGAATGTCCCAAATCCCCGTGTTAGCATGCCCGCCGTCATGAGCGACCTCACCACCCGACCAGCTAAGCCCTCCGACACCCGGGCCATCCTGGGCCTCATCGGCCATTACTCGGCCAAGGGCGAGATGCTGCCCCGGTCCTATTCCCAGGTGCTGGAACGGAGCCGCGACTTCCATGTGGCCCTCGGTCCGAAGGGTGAACTGGTCGGGGTGGTGGGCCTCCATCCCGTAGCCGAGGACTTGGCCGAGATCCGCTCCCTGGCCGTTTTGGAAAACCTGAAGGGGAAGGGCGTCGGCCGCAAATTGGTGGAGGCCTGCCTGGCGGACGCCAAGTCCCTCGGGTTGACCCGCGTCTTCGCCTTGACCTACCAGACGGGATTCTTCAAAAAGATGGGTTTCGAGGCCGTGGAGAAGATGACCCTGCCCCAGAAGATCTGGGGCGATTGCGTCCATTGCGCCAAGTTCAGCGACTGTGACGAGGTCGCGGTGCTCAAGACGTTTCCCGCCCCATGAGCACCGTCGGCCAAGCCGCCGCCCCCGCCCGTCCCCCCGCCCGCAGGCCCACGGCCTGGCGCCGGTTCGGCGCGTCCTACCTCGACATGCTGTTCAGCGCGTTCCTCGCCTGGGTTTCCTGCCACGCGTTCCAGGCCCACGACGAGTGGTTCTTCGTCTTCATCGCGATCTATTTCATCCAGGCGGTTTTCTGCCGGGGAAACCTCAAACCCACCCTTGGGGAGGCGACCCTTGGCGTCCGGTACCTGATGTCCACCTCGAACCAAGTGGTGGCCGACATCAAGGTCGTGAACCCAAAGCTGAAGCTCAACGCCTTCCTGATGGCGGCCGGCGTCGTGGAAATCTCCCTCGCGCTGGCCGTGCTCTCCCTTTGGACCGTCCTCGACCAGGCGGCCTCCTGGGGAACCGTCCTGAAGGAACCCACTTCCTTCCTTTATTATGGCGGGTTCGGCATCCTCCTGTTCCTCTGCGCGGCCTCATTGCTCAGCGGTTCCCGGAACGCCCGCTGGGCCGTCCCCATCGTCCACGCCGGATTGCTGTTGGATCACTTCGTCAGCGCCGCCAAATGGCTGGAGATCCTTCCGGGTAAGGAAGTCCTCTGGCCCTGGGCCGGGAAAGCCGCCAAGATCGAGCCGGGCCTCGTGGCTTCCGCCCTCCTGTTTTTCGCCGCTTGGAGCCTGGTCCTGGCCGTCGGGACGGGGCTTTCGAGGAAGTACCTGGTGCAATGAACGGCGCCGTTGGCCGCTAGCCGTTTGCCGCTGGCCACAAGCCGATCACAATCCAAACCAAGAAAACCTTGAATTCGATCGATGAGGGTTCAAGGGGTCGACCCTTTCATGTTTATTAGCTAACGGCCAACGGCTAACGGCCAACGGCACTTTCCGTTATAATCTGTCCCTCCAAACCACCCCCGGGATCAACATGGAAACCTACAACTTCACCGACATTGAGGCTCGCTGGAAGAAAAACTGGAAGGACCGCGGATTGTTTTCCTGCGACCTGTCCAAGTCCGGCAAGAAGCATTACACCCTGGTCATGTTCCCCTATCCCTCCGGGGACTTCCTCCACGCGGGCCACGGCCGCTGTTACCTCATCGGCGACGCGGTGTTCCGCTACTTCAAGGCCCAGGGGTTCAACGTCCTGAACCCCATGGGGTTCGACGCCTTCGGCCTTCCCGCCGAGAACACCGCCATCAAGCGCGGCATCCACCCTGAGGACTGGACCCTCAAGAACATCGAGCGCATGCACGGCCAGTTCGCCGAATGGGGCATGGGCTACGACTGGGACAAGGAAGTCGTGTCCTGCCTGCCCGAGTACTACCGCTGGACCCAATGGATCTTCCTGAAGCTCTACGAGAAGGACTTGGCCTACCGAAAAAAAGCCAACGTGAACTGGTGCCCTTCCTGCATGACGGTGCTGGCCAACGAGCAGGTGACCGACGGCGCCTGCGAGCGCTGCGACACCCTGGTGGAACAGAAGGACCTGGAACAATGGTTCTTCAAGATCACCGATTACGCCGACCGGCTCCTGAAGGACCTGGACCGGCTGGAGCATTGGCCCGACCGGGTCAAGACCATGCAGCGCAATTGGATCGGACGGAGCGAGGGCGCCGAGGTCGATTTCAAGGTTGAAGGGTCGGGCGAGACGATCACGGTGTTCACCACGAGGCCCGATACGCTTTTCGGCGCCACCTATATGGTGCTGGCTCCGGAGCACCCGCTGGTCCCGGCCCTGATGAAGGGCTCACCCAAGGAAAAGGGCGCCAAGGACTTCACCGAGGCCGCCCGCAAGCAGAGCAACCTGGACCGCCAGGGGGAAGCCGGCGCCAAGCTGGGGTTCGACACGGGACGCCGCGCGGTCAACCCGGTGAACGGCCAAGCCATCCCCATCTTCCTGGCCAACTACGTCCTCATGGGCTACGGCACGGGCGCCATCATGGCGGTGCCCGCCCACGACACCAGGGACTTCGCCTTCGCCAAACAGTACAACCTTCCCGTGGTCAAAGTGCTCCTGAAACCCGGCACCCAACCCGACGAGCCACTCACCGAGGCCTTCACGGAGGACGGACTCCACGTGAACTCCGGTTTCCTGGACAACCTTGATCTCGCGGCTTCCAAGACGAAGATCGCCGACTGGCTGTCCGAGAGGAAATTAGGCAAGCCCACGGTCACCTTCCGCCTGCGCGACTGGCTGATTTCCCGCCAGCGCTATTGGGGCGCCCCGATCCCCATGGTGAACTGCCCCGCCTGCGGTTGGGTGCCCGTGCCCGAGAAGGACCTGCCGGTCAAACTTCCCCGCGACGTGGAATTTAAGCCCACCGGGGAATCACCCCTCAAGTCCGTCCCAAGCTTCGTGAACACCCCCTGCCCGAAGTGCGGCGGGGCGGCGAAGCGCGAAACCGACACCATGGACACCTTCGTGGACTCGAGCTGGTACTACCTCCGCTATGTCTGCCC
>CAYMOV010000163.1:0-5460 GCA_964392085.1 uncultured bacterium | reverse complement strand
AAAGTGACCCTGGCAATGCGTCGATCCGTCCCGGGTGATCCCTCGGGTCGAAGATCCCTTTCGGCCGTAGCCCTATTTCTTATAGCTATAATCCCATGGCTTGGGTCCACATCCATCGTTTTGTCCGCCCCGAAGGAAAGCAAGCCCATGAAGACTTTCCACAACCCGATCCTTACCGGTTTCCACCCGGACCCCAGTATCTGCCGGGTGGGGGAGGACTTTTACCTCACCACTTCCACTTTCGAGTATTTCCCGGGCCTGCCCATCTACCACAGCCGTGACCTTGTCCATTGGGGGTTCATCGGAAATGCCCTGAACCGCCCCAGCCAGTTACCCCTCCAAGGGGCGTCGGACCGGGGCGGCCTGTATGCCCCGACCTTGCGCTTCTGGAAGGGGACTTTTTACCTGACCTGTGACAACGTCAGCGGGGGCGGGAATTTCATCGTCACCGCGAAGGACCCGGCCGGTCCTTGGTCGGAACCCATCTGGCTGGACGATTACGGCATCGACGGTTCCATGTTCTTCGACGACGACGGGAAGATCTTTTACCACCATGCGGGGGCCGACAATGGGAACGGCATCGCACAGGCCGAGTTGGACCCTTCCACCCTCAAGCTGAAAACACCGTTCAAGAAAATTTGGGAATATAAGGGCGAATGGAATGAGGGCCCGCACCTTTACAAGATCAAGGGGAAGTATTACCTCCTGGCCGCCACGGGGGGGACCGAGAGCCATCACCAGGAGGTCGCGGCCCGGAGCGACAGCCCTTGGGGACCTTTTGAACCCTGTCCCCACAATCCCCTCCTCACCGAACGCGACGATCCCCAAAGCCCCATCCAATGCGCGGGCCACGCCGACTTGATCGACGCTCCCGACGGGACTTGGTGGATGGTTTCCCTGGGGACCAGGCCGCAAGACGGCATGTCAGTACTGGGCCGAGAAACTTTCTTGGCGCCTGTCCATTGGACCCAAGACGGGTGGCCGGTGGCGGGCAAAAACCACCATGAGTCCTTGGAAATGGAGGCGCCGAAGCTTAAGGCATTTCCTGTGGAGGCCCCCAAACCGCGGGTTTTCTTCACCGGTGCCCAGTTGGGACCGGAGTGGATGCATATCCGGAACTTTGACCCGCGAAATATCTCGCTGACGGAACGGAAGGGGTTTCTCCGGATCCGGACAGCCCAGGACGGTTTGAACTCGCGGTTTGAAACCCCAGCTTTCGTGGGCCGACGCCAAACCTCCTTCCGGTTCACCGCACGGACCGAGATGGAATTTTACCCCAGCCAAGACGGGGAGGAGGCGGGCCTTTGCGTCAGGGCAAATGAGGACAACCATTACGAGATCGGCTTGGGCCGCTTCGATGGGGAAACCCGGCTTTTCGTGAGGAACCGGATCAAAAACCGGGAATACCTGATCGCCCAAGAACCGGTGGAACCGGGCAAAGTCCAATTGGAGATTTCCGGCACCGAAGACCTGTACCAATTCGCCTGGTCCAAGGACGGCCAGGCCTGGAGCACCCTTGCGGCTTGCCCATCCGACGATCTATCCCGGGAGAAGGCCGGCGGTTTTACCGGAACGGTCATCGGGCTTTATGCCACGGCATCCGGCAAGGAATCCCAGGCTCACGCGGACTTCGCCTGGTTCGAGATCAAACCCGGTGTGGTTCCGAAACCCATCCCCTTGACGCACCGCCCCCCACCGACGCCCCTGACTCCATCCGACCATTGGCGGATCCGGACCGGTTGGGAAGAATTCCGGGACAAGGACGGTTTGGTCTGGTCGTCGGATATCGGCTATTCCGATGGGGCGGCCGCCCGTTGTTGGGATTCCATCGCCGGAACCCAGACGCAGGACCTGTACCAATTCGAACGCAGTGGAATGGATTTCACCTATTCCCTTCCGGTTTTACCGGGTCTGTACCAGGTCCGTTTGAGGTTCGCCGAGACCTCCTTGAAGAAAGAGGGGGAAAGGGTCTTTGACGTCCTGATCAACGGGAAAAAGGTTCTCTCCCATTTCGATATCCTCCATGTGGCCGGGGCCCCCGACAAGGCGGTCGATAAAAGTTTCCGGGACGTCCACCCGGATGCGGATGGCCTGATCCATCTCCGGTTTATCGCCTCGGCCCGGGACGCCAAAATCTGCGCCATTGAGATTGCGCGAGAACGTTAAATCAAATGAGGCGTAAAGGCGGTGAAAACGGCCCTCGGGGAGGTTCCCTTGAGGAAGGAATTGTCTTCCTGGCCTTGAAACGGTTATGGTGAGTCCCGGGCGGCTCGCTCGGGGAAACGGCCCGCCAGTCGGACTTCAGGGACGGGATGCATCCTATGGTCCACCAAGCCAATCCATCGGTTCCGCCTTACCCGAAGGACCGGGATTATCGGTTCGAAGTTTATGTGCGGCTCTACCATTTCTTCGCCAACTACCTGAACCTGAACTGTTTTTTCATTCCCGCGGGCAACCGATCCGATTGGAAACCCCTTTTCTTCAGCCTCCGGAACCAAAAACATCCCACCCATTACGAGTCGTTCTTCCGGAAAATCCAGGACAGGCTGGACTTCAACGATCGTTGCTTTTCCCAGGCGGAACGGGACCGAAAAACCATCGTCGGGCAACATCGGGGATTCAGCGAGTTATTCACGCCGGTTGTTTCGGGCGGGACCCTCCAGGGCTTTGTGGTGGCCGGTTCCTGCATGAGGTCCCCGCCCACGGAGGCGGAGCTCAGCCGACAATGGGCCGACTTGTCCGGCCGGGGAGCCGAACCCCACGACTCCGACTTCTTAAGCTACGCCCGAATGGCGCTGGAGACCCTCGTTTTGCCCCCGCCCGTCTTGGAGGGGACTAGGGAAATCCTGCAAATCCTCGCGGACTTCCTTTGCGGCCGGGCCGAGGAAAAGATGGTCGCGCGGCTGGACAAAATCGGAAGGACCGCCCTCTACCGAAACCTTCCCCATTTCTTTTGGTTGGACTTCATGGTGGGGCTGGAAAAGTTCAACCCGAGGACGAGCTTTGACGGAACCCTGCAGGAGTGGGAAGCCAAGGAAATGGGGATTACCCGTTACCCCACGACCGTCCTCGCGGTGACTCCCCGGGCCCTGGCCCCGGAAAAATGGTCCGCGCTGAGGTCCATGGTCAGTTCCAACCGCCTACAATGGGACGCCCTGGCCGTCGCCCGCGAGTTCCCGGAGACCGTCGCCGGGCGGCTGGAGGATTACGGGACGCTTTTCGTGACTTCGGCCTCGCCCTCGAAATCCAAGGTGCAGGCCAAGCTGGAGATCCGGGACCGGGCGGAGGCGATCCACCGCCGCTTGGAGAAAACGACCGGGATGAAACTGTTGGTCGGCATCGGCACCACCCTGGCTCCCGGATCCCAACTGATGGAATCCCGCCAACAAGCGGTCCTGGCCATGAACCTTTGCGCCTCCATGAGGCGTACCGTGGCATTCCACGAGGACTTGGCCGATCAGGCGCCCTCGTGGCTGGGAAGGGGCTTGCGCCAAGCGCTGACACGTCTCCGACGGGCCTACCAGGGGGGGGCGCCCCCGGAACGGGATACGGCCAGGGCGGAATTCATCCACCGGGCCCTCATCTACTCCAACGAGAGGGGCGAAAGCCTGCGGGCCCACCTCCTGAACGCCTTTTTTATCCTTGCGGAACCCCTCTTCGCCCGTTCCCTCCTGGCAAAGGAATTGAACTCGTTGGTCGATGCCCAAGAGGAGCGGCTCCTCCGGGCGTCCTCCATCCAAGAGATGCTTTCGATTTTCCAGGAGGGCCTGGAGAAGGTTCGGAAGGCGGGGGACAAGCCCTCGGTCGGGGGACGCTTGGCGCGGATGGAGGAGGTGAAGCATCATATGGACCTGCACTTCACCCAACCCCTGCGGCTTGAGGAGATCGCCGAAAAGACCGGTCTCTCGAGAAGGGGCTTCCTCCAGAACTTCCAATCGGCCACCGGCCAAGGCTTTTCGCAATACCTGCAACGCCTACGGTTGGAGGAGGCCAAGCGGCTGTTGCGGGTCAGTCCCCTGTCCATCGCCCGGGTGGGCCAGGAAAGCGGGTTCAACTCCGCCAGTTATTTCATCCAGGCCTTCAAACGGTCGACGGGCGTTTCACCCAAGGTTTACCGGGGTAAAGAAAGGGCTGAACTGGGCATTTTAGATATAAATAAATAGTGCCTAAAATATAAATGATAACGATTTTCCGTATGATAACGTTTGCAACATGCATCGATCACTATCTTCCCCCAAACCAAAGGCCGCCCAGCGTTTTGCGAGGGCCCTCATTATTTATAGCCTGTTGTCCTTTGGAATCAATGCCCGGGTTTTAGCGCAGGCCTATAACTGGAATAACGTGGCCATCATGGGCGGCGGGTTCGTCCCGGGCCTGGTCTATAGCCCGGTCCAACAGGGCCTCCTTTACGCCCGAACCGACGTCGGGGGCTTCTACCGCTGGGACAACGCCAACAGCCGGTGGATTCCCCTCACGGATATGTATGGCCTCAGCCAGTCGAACAATTACGGGGGGGAAAGCATCGCGCCCGATCCCGCCAATCCGAACGTGGTCTACGCGGCGGCGGGTTTCTCGGGCACCGGCGTGATCCTCAGTTCCTCCAACCAAGGAAATACCTGGACCGCCAACACCATCCCGGTTTCCATCGCCGGAAACAACGACGGCCGGGAGGCGGGCGAACGCCTGGCCGTGGACCCCAACCTGACCTCCAAGCTCTATTTCGGTTCCCGGTGGCAGGGGCTTTGGGTGAGCGCGAACTCGGCGGCCAGTTGGTCGCAGGTAGGCTCCTTCCCGGCCACGGGGGACTCGGGTTACGGACTCTCCTGGGTGCTTTTCCCGCCGCCTACCGGGGGATACGGCCACCCGTCGGGCTCGGCCTCCGCCACCCTCTTTGTGGGGGTGATGTCCTTGACCTCGGGCAACAGCAACCTGTACCGCTCCACCAACGCGGGCGCGAATTGGTCGGTCATCCCGGGTGGGCCCTCCAATATGATGACCCCCCACGCCAGCCTGGGCACCGACGGCAACTTGTGGATCGTCTACGGCAGCGGCGGCTACGGTCCCAACGGCGTCTCAGCCGGCCAGATTTGGAAGCTGAACACCTCGACGCTCGCTTGGTCCAACGTGACCCCCTCCATCGGGCCGGGGAGCGGCTCCGGGGGCTATGCCGGCATCAGCGTGGACCCAGAGAACGCCAACCACGCCGTGGTCACGACCATCGATTGGTGGGGCGGGCCCGACAGGCTCTTATCGACCACCACCGGCGGCGGTTCGTGGTCGGTCATCGCCCAGGCCGGTTCCGGTTCCTCGGTTTTCAACGTGAACGGCGCCATCTACCAAAAGGGATGCAACAACGGCTCGGGAGGGGCGGGTTGGGCGGGGTGCGTGGCCATCGATCCGTTCAATTCCAACAACGCCGTTTACCCGTCCGGCGGGGCGGGGGGCGGGGGCGGGGTTTGG
>CAYMOV010000162.1:0-5480 GCA_964392085.1 uncultured bacterium | reverse complement strand
AACCATGCGGAAGTTCAATCAGCGGGGCCAAGGCATGACGGAATATATCCTGATCATCGCCCTCATCGCGATCTTCGTGGTGGGCGGGATCAAGTTCTTCGGCAGCAAGACCAAGCAGGGGTTCACTGACGCCGGCAAGGCCGTCGGCACTAGCGTGGACCAAGGCATCAAAGGCGCCGATAACCAAAGTCCCGACTACGGCAAGTAAAGCCCGGTGCCAAGGCCCTTCCGTAAGGGAGGGCGGGGGCAAGCCGCGGTCGAGTTCGTGCTTTTGGCTCCCCTGCTTTTCCTTCTATTTTTTGCCCTGATTCAGGCCACTTATTTCGCCTTCGCCTGTTTCGCGGTCCAACGGGCGGCCCTTGCGGCCGCGCGCCACGCCTCCCGCTCCGATGGGACAGGCGGTTGGTGGGACCAACCGCGCGCCCAGGTGGACCTCTCTTTAGCCCCACTCCTCTCCTTGAATTGGAAGGCCCAGACCGCCTCCATCCTCGCTACGAAAGTGGGCCAAGTGGCCTCGCCGATTGGGGTCACCGTCAAGGTGCGCTACCCCATGCCGATTTGGGTGCCCTTGGCGGGACGTTGGTTCGGAAAACCCCTGGTCCCCGTCCTGGACCTCAACAACAATGAAGCCGCGAGGATTCTCCGGCTAGCCTGCCAATTTTTAGGTCGTTCCGCGCCGGACCTTTCCTTTGACGGGATTCGGCTTCCTTATTATCGGATGCTCGAATTCGAGGCGACCGCCGTTGACGAATCGAATCTGAAGGCGGCCTTACCATGAAACGACTTCGCCGGGTTCTACGACAACCCCACGGCCAGGTCCTGTTGGCGACTCTACTTTTCTGTTTCATCTTCACCATCCTATTCGCGGGACTCCTCAGGTCCGGGATCGCCTATCGCGCCAAGACCCGCGCCACCCGATCCGCCGATCTCACCTGCCTTTCCGGAGGCGCGGTTTACGCCAACGGACTCCAACTCACTCGATACGCCAATGTGGTCTTGACCACGGCCATTGTGGTGGACTTGGTGAAGATGGCCGCCGTGGTTGCCTCCACGGGAGGAACCGGCGTCGAGGCGGCCCTTCTCATAAACTCCCGGGGGAAGGTCCAAGATGTTTGCGACATTGTCCTCGGGATCGAGAAACGACCAGGGATTTATCCCTTTGTTCTCCTCCCCTTTGAAACCAACGGCATCGCCCGGGACAACGGGTTCAAGCCCTCCGCATCCGACAGCACATGGAACGCGCTTCCGATCCCGCCCCTTCTCCTCTACAACCTTTCCAGCACCCCGGGACCTTCATGCCTCAAACCGAGCCTGGGCCTACGCTTCCGGACCGGGAAGGATCTCCTCAAGGCCCTGGAGAACATTACGGAACTGCCCCCCTTGTATTTGACCCACGACCGAAGAACAGGCGCCTCGGTCACCCTAACCGCCGACCAAGTCGCACCCTGCCAGAACGCCCATCCAAACCAAATGTGCGTGAAGCCTTGGGTTACCAGGTATGCCGGTCAATTCTGCAGCGAACTCCAACCAAGCGATCCCGAGAAGAACACCCAGAAACCAAACCTCCTCCAGTCCCTCGGAAAGGCGAAATGGGCGCTCAATCTTCTCGAAAAGATCCTCGATCGGATCAAACTCGACATCACCGACAAAACCGATCCCCCCGACCACAGTTTGACGCTTTACGGGCCCATGAGGACCGACAGACTACTCATCCACCAGACCAGCGCCGTAAGGGTTGAGGGAAAAGGGATCGCAGCCTGGGACCTCGGTCAACCGCCTTACCGGGTCCGGCTGGTCCCGGTCCCCTTCGACCAGCTGCCCTTGGTCCGGCAAGCCGTCCAGGCCGTCCCAGCGGATTGGAGCAAGGAACTCCAGCAAGCCTCCGCCCTTCTCAACACGAAATCCCCATGAACCACCCCCACTACCTCCGGGCCCGTGGACAGGCGGCCGCAGAAATGGTGCTCGTCCTGCCCCTTCTCCTCTTGATGGCGGCCGGTCTTTTTCAATTCACCTATCTCTTCCTTTCGGCGATCCGGTTCGAGGACGCCTGCGGTCAAACAGCCCGAGAGTGGGCCGCCGGGACCCGTAGCACAGACACTCTGCCCGGCGGCATTTGGGGCCGCCTGGGTTCAAGCCAAGGGGCTTTCGTGAAAGGCTCCCTAAGGATTGATCCCTTCGAAAATGAGGCTTATAGCCTGGCCCAGGCCGCGAAGCGCAAGGAAGTTGCCGTTCAAACGGGACCCGTGGGCGCCCTCCTTGAAAAAGCGAAGGGGATCCTATTCGATTATTCCGCCGGCCGTTGGATAGTCACCATCCGGTTCAAGTCTCGGCCATTTTTCGGCTTGCTGTTCCCAGAGGGAATCCCCTTCCGAACCCGCCTGGCGGTTATCCGGCACCCCGGGGGGACACCATGAAAAGCCATCCCTGGTTCTGGGGCACATTGGCGTTCTTGATTTTCCTGGCGGGATCCGCCACGACTTGGGCCCTCATCTGGGGACCCATCCACCCGACCGGCCGGCTGGTCGGGTCTTTCGAAGCCCAGGTCCAAGGGGTCCCGGTTAAAACCGAGGTTCGGGAATACCAGGGACGGCTATCGGACATTCGAACGGCGTTGGGGAACTCCTGGAAAGTAAGTGGGTGGTGCGACTCGGGAGAGGATGGAGCGCGTTTGTTCGCGGCCTTGACCGGGACCAGCGGGGAGCCCCCAATCCTGGTTGACTGCCTCTCGTCTTTGGTGGACCTCAAGGTTTTCAAACAAGGGGGAGATTATCGGTTCCTAGGGCTCCTGCAACGGGATGACGGGACCGTGTGCGCGCTTCAATCCGATATTCCGGGCCAGGCCCTCCAGACCCGCAAACACGACGGGACGGGCCCACTCCTGGACCTGCCGAAAGAGGTTGAGGACTCCTACGAATCACAAAGCGGTCCTTTCCGGGCGAGGATCTGGCGGGTATCCGCGCCGATCGGGGATGACGATTGGTTGGAGCAATGGTGTTCCCGCCAAGGGATCCGGCTTTCTTCCGGGTCATGGCATGGCCCCGATAGGATTTATTGGGCCGGGGAAAATTCCAAGGCATGGGTGATCCGTCGGTCACCCGAGGCGCACGGCTCGACCCTGTCCTGGGGTTCGATTCGTTAGGTTCCCTCCGAACCGTGTAAACGTCCGGTCGTTCAATTTCACAAGGAGAGCATTGATGCTATCTCGAAAAACGCTTTGGGCCCTCGCGGCGGGGCTCGCCTTCGGCGGTTTGTCTTTCATTCTCCTTTATCAAAAGGCCTCCGAAATCGAACGAAGGTCCACGCCCCAGGATGTCCTGGTGGCGGCCAAATTCATCCCACCCCATACCCACCTCAAGCCGGGCCTGGTGGTCCATAAATCCATCCCGGAGGCTTTCGTGAATCCGGGTACATTGACCGATCTCCGCCAAGTGGATGGGCTGGTGTCCTTGGTCCCCCTTTCGGCGGGAGAACAGATCCAGGCCAATAAATTCGGGCGGTCGGGGGAAACATTGTCCTGGGCCCTGGAGCCTGGATTTCGGGCATTTACCCTCCCCGTCGATGAATCAACCGGTGTGGGCGGATTATTGCACCCGGGGGATCGGGTGGATCTGTTGGTCAAGGGGACTTTGGGAGGAAGGGAAACCGCCGGTTTCCTCTATCAAAACTTGGGGGTGTTGGCGGTCGGCGGACAGACCGCGTCCCCAGACGGTCCATCCTCGGACGATTCCCGAGGTCTGGGGGGCTCGTACAACCATGTCACGTTATCCGTCTCGCCTGATCAAGCGGAAACTCTTTTCTTTCTCGAGTCCAGGGCGGTCTTGAGTTTGGTCCTTCGGGGAGAAGGGGATGACGCGGAGGTCCGTTTCCCGGCCCTGGGGGAGACCGAGCTTTACCAAAAATTGTCAAAATCTGCCGGCAAAACCAGCAATCCTTAGCCAGGAGGCAACGAATGAGGAAGGTAATCTATTGCGCTACGGTCCTCGCATTGACCCTCGGAGGGGCGGCCGGAAGTTACGCGGCCGCTGATCTTCATTTGGGCGTGGGCGAATCGAAGGTCTTGCCGGTGGACGCCTCGGCGAAGGCCGCCCTCGGAAACCCCGAAGTGGCGTCCTTACAGGCCGTGGGAGACAGTGAAGTCCTCCTCACCGGACGGGCCGCGGGTTCAACCCACCTGGTTTACGTCGACGCGGCCGGGGTCAAGCAAAACCGGACCGTGACCGTTGAACTTGGAAAAACCCGAAAGGCCATGATCGAAATCGGGGTAGAAATCCTGGAGGTGGACAGCCAAAGCGCCCTCAAAGCCGGCTTAAATTGGGGGTCCCTGAGCGAGACCAAATCCCTTCAGGACAGCCTCAGCGCCTCCGAAAAAGCGCCCCCTCCAATGCTGAAGATCGGGCAGTTACAGCGGGAACCTTTTGCCGCGAGTCTTCAACTTCTTCTGGATCGCGGAAAGGCCCGGATGTTGGCCAAGCCCCGGCTTTTGGTTTCCAGCGGTGAAGAGGCCTCCTTCATGGCGGGGGGCGAGATTCCCTATGTGACAGAGAACAAGAACGGTGGAACCAACGTGGAGTTCAAATCCTATGGGGTAAAACTCAATATCCAACCCTTTTTGGAATCCGAAGGGACTATTCGATCCAAGGTCCGGGCGGAGGTGAGCGGGATCGATCTCCAGAACGGAGTGGCGGTGGCCGGTGTGGCGGTCCCTGCGTTGAAGACCCGCTGGACCGAAACACAGGTGGAAGTCCGACCCGGAAGTACCCTGGTGATCGGGGGACTCATCCAGGACGAAGAACAAACCCTTCGTTCAGGCATCCCGATCCTGAGTGACATACCCATCTTGGGAGCGCTCTTCAGGACCACCCATCAAACTAAACAGCAAACTGAATTAGTGATCTTCTTAACTCCGTCCGTAATGGGCCAAGAGGGCGGTTGATCATTCCGAAGTGCTGGCCATTTCGACCCCTTTAATCGTCACCCCGGCCCCCACGCCCGCACGGTCGAACCACCCTTGGTTCATCTCCAGGGCGAATTTGGCGGGTCCTCGCGAAGGATGGGGGTCCTCGGTCTGGGGTTCCATGTCCTCAACGTTCAGGATGACGCCGTGGTCATCCATAAACGCGATGGAGAGCGGCAACAGGGTGTTCTTCATCCAAAAGGCCCGTGGGGTATCATCTGGGAAGACGAACAGCATTCCCGTGTTTTCATCCATTTGGGTCCTAAACATGAGCCCCGCGGACCTCGCGATCGGGGTCGAGGCCAACTCAGCCCGGATATGCCGGTTCCCCGCCTGAAGATCCAGAAAACCCTTATCCGAAGCCGGGTGGGACCGGCAGGCTGCGCCCAGGCACAAGACCATCCAAGCGCTGAGGACAAACAACCGGATGCCACCGCGGGACATGGGGGCCCTTTCGGGGTAAATTTGGGTTATTTTAACCCTTAACCCCACCTATTTATGTTGTTTTTGGCACAAGCGATTCTAA
>CAYMOV010000161.1:1446-5498 GCA_964392085.1 uncultured bacterium | reverse complement strand
TCAACCCGATTTCCTATAACGAACTGGAACCCCTGGGCGTTGGGGGTTCCACGACGGGAACGAATGATTCCTGCGCGACGGCGGAGAACGTCGGGACCGTCAGCACGGGAAACAGTCTGGTCATCACCGGATCCTTGTTTTCGACTGGCGGGGGAACCTTAGACCTTACTAAAGACCAAGACTACTATCTGTTCACGGTGGGGTCGAACGGCAACTATTTAATCGATGTCGATTGTTATTCCAGCGGGGCCGATAGCAACCTTATCGATTTGGCCATCTTTGATACTTCCTGTACCTATCTGACGCAAAGTGGAGCCATGCAACCTGTTGCGGAACTAAATGGAACGGGTTTGACGGCCGGTGCCCAATACATCCTCACCGTCCTCGCGTCCAATGGGACGGCGCCTGTTCCCTACCACATCACGATTACGCCTCCTTAATTCCCGAAAAGTTCCCATCCCCCCAAAGCCCCCGGAATTTTCGGGGGCTTTTTTTATTCCAAGGGCCAGGATGGGTTAAAGCTTCAGGGAGAAGTCGAGGGCCGCGCCGAAGGCCGAGGAATCCTGGACGACGGGCCAATGGTTGGCCGAGACCGCCAATTGGACCTTGAATTTCTTCCCCAGGTAGCCCGCCCCGCCGGTGATGACCCGACGGTCGGAGACGGGGTCGCGGTAGGTTCCCAGCCGGATGGCGAGGTGTTGCGGGGCCCAGGACCGCTCGTAACCGAACCGCCAAAGGGTGCTGCCTTCGGCCCTTCGGGAATCGGCGGATAGCACGGTCCCGCGGTCCTCACTCATCAGCGCGAAGCCGAAGCGGACCGCGTGTTCCATCGGCGCGGCAAGGGTTTCCAGGGTCGAGCTGATGGGCGTTTCCATCCCCGTGGCCGGATCCAACCCCAGGACCTGGTGGTTCACGTTCCATTTGAAGTTGGAGTTGATGTTATCCAGGACCACGCCCACCGCGATATTGGGGGACGGCTTGACCAGGGCCCCAATGTCCCAGCTGAACCCGCTTCCCGAGGTGGAGGACCACCGGTCGATGGTCGTGGCCGGGAGACCCGGTTGGTAGGTCCCCGCCAGGTCCGACTGCCTGAAACGGGTCCCCTGGTGGATCTTGAGGGTGGCCCCGAGGGCGGCGGAGGCCTGGCCCAAGGGCATGTTTTGGGAGATGGCTAAGGACAAGGTGTCGACGCGACTTTCCTTATCGTGGAGCGACAAGTTATAGTTGCCGGCGAGCAGTCCTTGGGAACGGTCCTGGAGGAATTGGGCGGTATTGCCCGTCAACTCGTGGTCCTGAAGGGCCTCATGGGAGATCCCGGCGCCGTAGGACTTGATCTGGATCCCGACGAATCCCAGGTAATCGGAGGAATGGCGGATATCGTCCAAGCCCGAGGTCGCGGCGGAGGCGTCTGAATAGTTTAAGGCTGAGTCGTTGAGGTTGGTGCTGTCCAGGGCGGAGGCGCCGACGTCCACGGTGGCGTTCTTGGGATCGGCGGAGATGTATAGGAGGGCCGGGTTCCATAGGAGGGCGGTTGGACCTTCGGTGATGGCGGTTCCGACCCCGCCCATGCCGAAGTTACGGGCATCCTGGGCCCATACGCGGGGAAGGATGGTGAACAAAAACGCGGCGAAGAGGAGGCGTCGGAAGTTGCGCATGTCCCTTTATAGCCCGAAAAGGGCCTAAAAGGAAGGCTTGGAGCACCGCGGGTTGCTACAATGCGGCCCATGACACAACGGGTTGCCGCCAAACCAAACGCCCACCCAAGGGAGAGGCTGGTCCCCGGGGTCCGTCGTTTCGCCCTTCCGGCCGTTTGGTTCGCCGGGATGGCCGCCTGGTTATTCCGTTTCCCACCACACTTCCCGGACGCTTGGCCGATTTTGGAAGCCGGGGTTTCCCTGGGCGCGTTGGCGCTTTTCTTCCGGGCTTTCAGCCCCAAACGGGCATGGGCCGGTTTGTTTCCGTCGATTTGGTGGGGCGCCTCCGCGATCGGCGCCTCGCTTTGGGTCCCCCATCATCCCGGTTGGGTGGCCCTCAGCCTTTACTTGGCGCTTTCCGCCGGCATGGTCCGTTTGGTGGATGGCCGTTGGGCCCTGGCGGCGTTGATCGCCCTTTGGGGCGCGGCCGCCCCGGTGATCCCGACGGTTTGGGTGGTGGCCCTCCTGGGCTTCCTGTTCCCTTTTCCCGTGAAATCCCACCGGATTTGGTTTCGGGCGGGTTGTTTCATCGCCGTCATCGGTTTCGGGTTGTTGGCTTGGAGCCGGGGAAATGGGTTCGATCTTTGGGACCCAGCGGGCCAACTTTGGGACTTCCTGATCCGGAGGGGCTATTTGGCGCCGGCCCTCCTGGCTTGGCTCGGGGCGGCGATGGGACGTCCCCGGGGTTGGGAAGTGGCTTGGTTCGCGCAGTTGTGCGGATGGATCATGGCTTGGACCCTCCTGGGGGAAGCCGGCCCGCTCTGGCTGGGTCCCGAAATTCCGGGGCTCCTCCTTTTGGCGGGTGCGGGATGGGGCCTCGAAACCATCCGCTTGGATCTCATGGATCGGGGGAAAACCGCCACCATCTTTTGGTGGGTCCTCGCCCTCACCGTGGGCCTGGCCTTCCGGACCCCATAAAAACGGGAACCGGACCCGCTTCCCGCGCGTCAAATCCCAGACCCCGGAGGGTGAGCAAGCCTCATTTCGGCCGCTTTCGGGTGCTATACTTTGGGGCCAGTTCGGCTTCCCGCACTATTTTTTGGAGGATGGCATGAAACGTTTCTTCGCAGCGTCTTGCGCGGCTTTGGGGTTGATCCTGGGCGTCCTGGGATCACCGGCGAAGGCCCAAACCCCCACGGCCAAGGTCATCATGCAGTCGGCACCGGTGGTGAATCAGATCGCCGCCCCGGCCACGACACCCGTCAAGAAGGGTCCGCAGCCCAAGATGGTTTTCACCTCCTTGAAATGGGATTTCGGGGACGTCGAGGAAAGCGGCGACATCACCCACCTTTACCATTTCCGCAACACCGGGAGGGCGACCCTCAACATCAGCGGGGTCCATCCGTCCTGCGGTTGCACGGCCGCCAATACGTCCCACAATGACATTCCGCCGGGGGGCTCGGGTTCCATCAAGGTCACCTACCACACCCAAGGACGCCCCGGGAAGGCCGTCAAGACCATTACCGTCAGCAGCAATGACCCGGACCAGCCTTCCATCACCTTGACCTTCAACGTGAACGTCCTTCGGGAAATCGACATCCAACCGGACCGGGCTTATTTCTACGGTGTCCGGAAGGGACAGGGCCGTTCGGTCACCATCAGCGTCCTCGGCAAGCCGGGCCATTCGCTCAAGGTGTTGAGCGCCGAACCCCGCCAAAAGAAGGTGACGGTCCAGTTGAGTCCCCTGACCCAGCCGGAGGATCCCGCCAAGCCGCTGGCCCGGACGACCCGTCACGGCGCAAGCCTCGTGGTGACCCTCCCGAACGACCTGCCCTTCGGCGACATCTCCGATGAGATTGTCGTGAAGACCTCGGACGCCAAGAAGCCCGAAGTGGTCATCCCGGTCCAGGGCGACGTCCTCGGCCGGGTCCAGGTGTTCCCCAAGCAGGTCTATTTCGGCAACCTGGACCAACCGATCACCATGACCATTACGGCGGATCCGCCCGAGGGCTTCGTGATCAGGTCCGTTTCGACCGAAAAGCACCTGGTGAAGCCCTGGGTCCATAAGATCCACCAGCCCAACGGCCAGGACATGATCCAGGTCGTGGTCTCGCCCCCGAACCCCAAAAGCCTGCCGGTGGGCGCTTTCCAGGACAACCTCCTGATCAATTCCAACGATACGGAGCAACCGACCATCACGGTGCCGGTGAACGGGACCAAAAACCCCTGACCTGAGCTTGTGATGCCCGTCACGAAACGCCGCCCACTGGAACCGATGGCCCGGTGGGGGGCGTTTTTTTTTCCTTGCCATCCCTTCCCGGGACCTTTAAAAAGTAAGGCGTCCGTCCCACAAATCTGTCAAGGTCCCCACCGGTGGGGCCCCCCCTCCGGGGGTTCGAAAGGTTTTTCATGAGCACC
>CAYMOV010000161.1:0-1346 GCA_964392085.1 uncultured bacterium | reverse complement strand
GTCCCCACCGGTGGGGCCCCCCCTCCGGGGGTTCGAAAGGTTTTTCATGAGCACCGATTCGGGTTTGGAAGGCATCGTCGCGACGTCCACCTCGATCTGTTCGATCGAGAACGGGGTGCTGGCCTACCGCGGCTACAACATCGACGACTTGGCGGAGAACGCCACTTTCGGCGAGGTGACTTACCTTCTTTTCTACGGCGACCTCCCCACGAAGGCCCAACTGACCAAGCTCGAGGCGGAGATCGCCGAGGGCGGCAAGGTTCCCGAAGGGGCCTGGAAGCTGATCCGCCAGTTCCCCAAGAACACCCCCCCGATGGAATGGCTCCGGACCGCGGTCTCCACCTTGTCCTTCTGGGATCCTGATTTCGCCGACAACAGCGCCGAAGCCTCGCTCCGGAAGGCCCTCCGCCTCACCGGCCAAACCAGCACCCTGGTGGCGGGTTTCGACCGCCTCCGGAACGGGAAGGAACTCCTGGACCCAAAACCCGGCAAGGGCCAGGCCTTCAACTTCCTCTACCAGCTTTGGGGCAAGGACCCCGACGAGACCTCGGTGAAGGCCCTCGACGTCTGCCTGACCCTCCACGCCGACCACGAACTCAACGCCTCCACCTTCGCGGCCCGCGTGACCGCGGCCACATTGTCGGACATGCATTCGGGCGTGGTGTCGGCCATCGGCACCCTGAAGGGCCCGCTCCACGGCGGCGCCAACGAACAGGTCATGCTCATGCTCCAAAAGGTGGGGGACCCCTCCAAGGTCGAGGCCTGGATCCGCGACGCCCTGGCCCGCAAGGAACGCATCATGGGGTTCGGGCACCGGGTCTATAAGAACGGCGATCCGAGGGCCCCGCACCTGATGCGGATGTCCGAGTCCCTCGGCAAGATGAAGGGCGAACCAAAGTGGTTCGAGATGTCGAAGGTGATCGACGGGGTGGTCCGCAAGGAAAAGGGCCTGCTCCCCAACGTGGACTTCTACTCGGCCTCGACCTACCACTACCTGGGCATCCCCACGGACCTGTTCACCCCGATCTTCGCCTGCAGCCGGGTGACGGGCTGGACCGCCCACGTGATGGAGCAATTGGCCCACAACCGCCTGATCCGGCCCCGCGCCGAGTACCTGGGCGCCCGAGACCGCAAGGTGGGGCCGATCGACCAGCGTTGAGGCTCCGTTCCCAAGCCCTGCCGGGTGTCCCGGCGGGGCTTTTTTATTGATGGGCCCCGCACACCCAAAGCTTTGGCCTCGGCTTGAGGCCTCGGCCATGGGGGCGGGGCTTTTTTATTGATGGGCCCCGCACACCCAAAGCATTGGCCTCGGCTTGAGGCCTCGGCCATGGGGGCGGGGCTTTTTT
>CAYMOV010000160.1:0-5500 GCA_964392085.1 uncultured bacterium | reverse complement strand
CCAAACCCGCTTCCAGGCCTCCGGCAAAAGCCGGGTGGACTCGGAGATCATCTGGCCCGCCGGGAGCAGGCCGTGGCTCCCGACGAGGCCCGGCATCTGGGCCCAGGCCGAGAGGAACGCGACCAGGAAGGTCAGGCCCAGGAGCTTGACGAAGAAGAACCGGGCGAGGTGGTAACCGGCGGGGGGGCGGGGGTCGGACATCGGGGTATTGTCCGGGAACCTTTCGGTCCTGTCCAGCGGTGGCGTTTTGAAATCCCGCCGGTCACTGGTACAATCGCGCGCCTCGGGAGTCGCGTTGTGCGGACCTCCGATACGCCGTCCTCATAGGGGCTCTGCCCCTATGTACCCCGAGGCAACTATTCAAGCCGGTTTCAGTCCACTCTGGGAGGCCCATGGTTCAACCATCCAAATCCAAGCTCCTCCTGGCTTTCGCCGGGCTTTACCTGATCTGGAGCTCGACCTACCTCGGCATCAAGATCTGCGTGGCACAGATGCCGCCCTTCGCCTTCGCGGCCGCCCGAAACACCCTCGCGGGTGTCCTTGTGCTCCTGGCCGCCCGGGCATTCGGGGTTCCCTGGCCGGCCTGGCGGGAGATCCGACCCGCCGCCGTCATGGGCCTGTTCCTTTTCGTGGGCGGCAACGGCGGCGTGGCCTGGGGCCTCCAACGGGGCATCCCCTCGGGTGTGGCGGCGCTCCTGGTGGGCACCACGCCGTTCTGGATGGTCCTGGTGGAATGGGCGGGCCACCGGGAAAGGAAGCTCGGGGGATGGGCGGACATCGGCCTCCTCGTGGGGTTCCTCGGGGTGGCGGTTTTGGCGGACCCCACCGGGTCGGGAGGCGCGGGGTTGGACCCTTGGGCCGTCCTGGTGGTGGTGCTGAGCGCGGTTTCATGGTCCTGGGGATCCGTTTGGGGACCCCGGCAAAAGATGCCCGACTCGGCATGGATGACCTCGGGGATCCAGATGCTCGCGGGCGGGTTGGGGCTCGGCTTGGCCGCCCTCCTGGCCGGGGAATGCGGGTCCCAGGCCTTTTCAAGGGTGACGCCGCAGGTCTGGGCCGTCTTCTTCTACCTGGTGTTCTTCGGCACCATCGTGGGGTTCACCTGCTTCTATTACGTCCTCAAGAACACCCGGCCCCACGTGGCCTCCAGCTACGCCTACGTGAACCCGGTGTTGGCGGTCTTTTTGGGATGGCTCTTCCTGGGGGAGGCGGTGACTTGGCGGGTCTGGGCCGCGGGCGCCCTGATCGTGCCGGGGGTCCTGCTCATGACGCTATTGCCGATGAAACAAGGTGAGAAAAACCAACAAAACAATTTCACCACAATGGACCCGATGGACCCAATGGATTGATGTTTTAAAGCCGAAAAGGGCAGTCAAAAGTGTTGAGGGTTTATGAATCCAGTCCATCGTGGTCATTGTGATCTTTGTGACCATTGTGGTGAATGGGTTTTCAATCCTTGGTTTTTGTTTGAAGCTCCAAAATTTTGAGTTGGTTTTTTGATTGAAGCTGAAGGTAGAATTGTCCATCCCATGAACCCATCCCCGTCCTCCCAACAACACAACGACCGGAACGGCACCGTGGTGTTCGTCCTCGTCCATTTGGCCGGGTTGGCGGCCCTGGCCACGGGGTTCTCCTGGTTCGCCCTGGCGGCCTGCCTCTTCCTTTATTACCTGCGCATGTTCTTCATCACGGGCGGCTACCACCGTTACTTCGCCCACCGGACCTACAAGACGTCCCGCTGGTTCCAAGCCGTCCTGGCCTTCGGCGGGGGGATGTCGGCCCAAAAGGGCGCGCTCTGGTGGGGCGGGCACCACCGGTCCCACCATAAGTATTCCGACACCCAACGGGATATCCACTCGGCCAAGCTCAAGGGTTTCTATTGGTCCCACGTGGGCTGGGTCCTGTCGGACCAGTACCTGGAAACGCCCTGGGAGAACCTGAAGGACTGGGCCCAATACCCCGAATTGGTGTTCCTGAACAAGGAACATTGGATCCCGCCGGTTTTCCTCGCGGTGAGCCTCTTCGGCTTGGGGTCGTATTTGGCGGTGGCGGCGCCGGGGCTCCACACCAACGGGCCCCAACTCCTCTTCTGGGGTTTCTTCCTCTCGACCACCTTCCTCTACCACGGCACCTTCTTCATCAACTCCCTCTCGCATGTCTTCGGGCGCCAGCGCTACGACACGAACGATGAGAGCCGCAACAGTTTCTCGCTGTCCGTCCTGACCTTGGGGGAGGGCTGGCACAACAACCACCACAAGTATCCCTTCTCGGAGCGGCAGGGGTTCTTCTGGTGGGAGATGGACATCACGCACTACCTCCTGAAGGCGCTCTCTTGGGTGGGTCTGGTCTGGGACCTCCAGTCGCCCCCGGCGAGGGCCTATAACAAGGCGAATTTCACGAAGCACCCTGGCCCAATCTTGCGCTGGCCTGACAAACGGCAATTGAGAATGAGGAACTCGGAATGATGAATGTTCAGATAGGGTGTCTTTAGCTTTCATTACTAATTGCTCATTCCACATTACGCATTCCTCCGAAGGAGGGCGTCTTGCGCCTCTGGTCCCTCCATCCCTCCCAACTGGACGTGAAGGGCCTGCTCGCCGCATGGCGGGAGGGCCTACTCGCGCAAATGGTCCTACGAGGCAAGACCAAGGGTTACCGCCGTCATCCCCAGCTTCTCAGGTTCCGGGAACTGCGGGACCCGGTCGCGGCCATCGGGGTATTCCTCTCGGGAATTTACCGGGAGGCGGAAGCGCGAGGCTATCACTTCGATAAAAAACGAATCGTGAAGTTCAACGACACTTCCCGTGCGCGGATTCCCGTGACCCGCGGCCAGGTCCGGTATGAGTGGAAGCACCTGCTCCGTAAATTGGCGAAACGGGACACTGCCCGGCACAGGATCCTTCGGGCCCAGAAACCCAAGGTCCATCCCCTTTTCAGGGTCGAACCGGGGGGGATCGCGGATTGGGAACGACCCGAAAGCTTAAGCATTCTCACCACCAAGTTCACCAAGAACACCAAGGGAAGGGTAAGCTGAAACCCAATTCCCGACAGTTAAAATAAAACACAAGTACACCAAGATGGTTTGTTGGCCGTTCAAAGCTTAACCTCATGAATTTGGTTCTCTCGTTTACGCCCTCAGCTGAAGGGTGACGGGTCGTGACCTTTGGGGTGAAATTGCTTGTTTTGCTAGGGGTTCTTTACCGAATAAGGATGTAAAATTTACCTCTACATCCACCTTACTTCATGGTTTACCCACGGCGGAGCCGATCAAATTTAGGAGCCTCTCATGTCTGATGTGAAACCGTTACGAGTCTTAATCTCCGGGGCCTCGGGCTTAATCGGGAGCGCCTTGTCGGCGCACCTTAAGGGAGCCGGTCACGAGGTGCATGCGCTGGTGCGGAGAAAGCCGGATGAGGCCCAGGGCGAGGTGGGTTGGAACCCTTACGCCGGGGTGCTGGATTCCTCCCGCCTCGAGGGTTTCGACGCGGTGGTGCACCTGGCCGGGGACTCCATCGCCGCCCGTTGGACCGAAGCCCGAAGGAAATCCATCCGCGACAGCCGGGTGCGGGGAACCAAGATGCTGGCCGAGGTGGTTTCCCTTCTCCCCAACAAGCCTAAGGTGTTCGTGTCCGCCTCCGCCATCGGTTTTTATGGCGACCGGGGCAACGAGGAATTGACCGAGCGGTCGCCGATCGGGACCGGGTTCTTGCCGGAAGTCTGCGCCGAATGGGAAGCCGGGACGAAACCCGCCATGGAGAAGGGCATCCGGACCGTGCGGCTCCGCACCGGCATTGTCCTCTCCTCCAAGGGCGGGGCCTTGGCCCAAATGCTGACCCCCTTCAAGTTTGGATTGGGTGGCGTGACCGGAACCGGCCGCCAATGGATGAGCTGGATCTCCCTGACCGACGAGGTGGCGGCGATCCATGAGGCGATCGTGAACCCCGAACTCTCGGGCCCGGTGAACCTGACCAGCCCCTTCCCGGTGACCAACCGCGAATTCACCAAGACCTTGGGCAAGGTGCTGGGACGCCCCACGTTGTTTCCCCTTCCGGGGTTCGTCGTGAAACTGCTGTTCGGGGAAATGGGTGAGAAGTTACTCTTGGAAGGCCAGAAGGTGTTGCCCAAGAAGTTGACGGACCTGGGGTTCCGCTTTAGTTATTCGGACCTAGAGAGTGCCCTGAGGTTTGAGCTGGGGAAGTAACGGAACATATCAGGCCATGAATCCAGCGAAGGAATGTTTGGAATCTCCCGATCATCAAAATCAGAATCAGCCACCTCCGAGAAGATTCTTCAAGGAGAAATATTTTTTTGTGCTTTTATGGATGGGGTTGGCAATTTGGGGCGACTATCGATTTTATGAGGAATATGGTGTTGTGGCGAGCAGGACTTCCAATATGTTCGACTCGGTATTCACGGATAGTTCGATCATCCTTTTAGGTAGTGGCGTGGTGGCGGGGCTTGTGCTTTTAATATATAAGTTAATGAAAGCCCGAAACAGGAAAGAATGGATTTCTGATTACCTAAAATTTATCTGGGTAAGGCTCGGCTTCTCGAAAAAAGATAAATGATGAAAGCCGAACACATTTAGGACTTGATGGAAATGTCGTCTTTGGTGAGTTGCGTTGAATAGTGGGGGCGAGGCGGTGGCTCGCCCGGGTTTTGTTGATCAATGGCCGAGTCAACGGGCGACCCGGCGGGTCGTCCCCTACGATTGAATCCTATTTTGTTGGCCCTGGCACGGTAAGGTCAACGCCAAAAAGACCGCCACCACCAAGGTCCGGGCCGGCAACAGCAATTCCCCCTCGACGTTTGAATTCAACCGGCCACGATGAGCGCGAGGGCCGTGGAAAGCTCGTTCGGATAGAGGTTGGAGGGAACCCGTTCAGGGGTCAACGCGTTGGCCACCAAGTGTCGGGCGCAGGCCTGGAAATGGCCTTGGCAATATTTGGCTTTGTAATATTCGGCCTTCTCGTGCAATTTTTGCATGTTGTCGTTGAAGAAGGGGCAAGTCGGAAGTCGATCACAACATTGCATAAGGCCAACCTCTCGATGACCATGCTAGTCAAGTCCCGGAGATGGGTAAGAAATACTATTAGCTAACAATATTTATGGGATGAAGCGTTACTCGTTTAACTGATTATTAAATTCAGCGACGGGTGGGCTTCTGGGATTTATGAGAATCCAAGACGAATACCCATTTCACCGACGAGGTGTGGAGAACGTGGTATTTGGTTTTATGCCGGTCAAAATGATTTTAAAACCGTACTCCTCCTTCCCCAGGGGGCGAGGGTTAATCGTTATTGAAGGAACTATTCCTTCAGGCCGCTGGCGGCGATGCCGCGGATGAAGGTCTTCTGGGCGAAGGCGAACAGGATGAGGATCGGCAAGGTGGCCAGCACCGAGGCGGCCATCAGCAGGTGCCATTGGGTGCCCCCGTTCTGGCTCTGGTAAAGCTGGAGCCCCAGGGCCAGGGTGTATTGCTCCTCCTTGGTGACGAAGA
>CAYMOV010000159.1:0-5509 GCA_964392085.1 uncultured bacterium | reverse complement strand
GCTCCAAATCATGCGGGCCTACCGGGACAAGCGGCAAGCCCTGGCCGACCGCCGGGACTCGTCCGGCCTGCAGAACATGAAGCGCTTACGGGAACGGGTCCGGGGCCTGCGGGCGGATACGGAAAGGGTCTTGGCCGGGATCCTGGGTCCCAAGGAACTCCATAAGTGGAACGACGTGATGGACCTGTTCGAGAAGGCCCCTCCCATCTACGGCTCGGACCAGGAGCCCGGGGCTTGGAACGGTCCGGTCACCGGCGACACGGGCACCCCCACACCCGGGCACACGCCCGGCATGGTCGGCGTCGAACTTTAAATCAGCCTTTTTTTACACGGAGGGCGCGGAGTTCACGGAGCCCCCTAAATTCAACTGTTCACTCAAACCAATCGGCCTTCCCCGTGCCCCCCGTTTTCCCCGTCCCGTCCGCTTTCCATGGTATGGAGACGGGACTGTCCCGCGGTCAATGGAGTTTGATTTGAGCGCGGGACGTGGTTCATTATTCCGGACTTTGTTTTAACGCCTTCCGGCGGTGGTGGGCGGAACGCGTTGGGATCAGGCCTTCGGGGCCGGTTTGGCTCGACCGTACTGTTTCGGCCAAGATAGGTCCGCCCCAAGCTCCCCGGCGAAATTTTGCGCGGCGTAGGGGTTCCGTAGGAATTCCCGGGCCATCAGCACCAGGTCGGCCTTCCCCATCGCGATGATCTCCTCAGCCTGGACGGCGGTTGTTAGGAACCCCACGGCGGCCGTGGCGATCCCCGCTTCCCGCCTCACGCGCTCGGCGAAGGGCACCTGGAACCCCGGTCCCGCCGGGATCTTGGCGTCCGGCACCATCGCCCCCGACGAGCAATCCACCAGGTCCGCCCCCATGGTCTTGAGTTCCATCGCCAGGATCACCGTTTCCTCCGGGGTCCAACCCTCGGGTTCCTTCCAATCGGTCGCGGAGACCCGGACGAAGAGGGGCTTGCCCTCGGGCCAATGCTCCCGCACGGCGGCCACGACTTCCCGGGCCAGGCGCGCGCGGTTGGCGAAGGATCCCCCGTAGGCGTCCGTGCGGCGGTTGGCCAGGGGCGATAGGAACTCGTGGATCAGGTAACCGTGGGCCGCGTGCAGTTCCACCACGTCGAACCCGGCGCGGTCGGCCCGCTTCGCCGCCTCGGCGAAATCACGGACCACCTTCCGGATGTCCTCCAACGTCATCTCGCGCGGCGCCGGGTCCTGGGGCTGGAAGGGGACCGCGCTGGGGGCCAAGGGGATCCACCCGCCCTTCTCGGGCGTGACGAAGGCGCCGCCGTTCCAGGGCTCCGCGGTGGAAGCCTTGCGGCCCGCGTGGGCCAGTTGGATCCCCGCCGCGGCGCCTTGGGTGTGGAGGAAATCAGCGATCCGTTTCAGCGCGGGGAGGTGCTCGTCCTTCCAGATCCCCAGGTCCCCCGGGGAGATCCGGCCCTCGGGCGAGACCGCCGTGGCCTCGGCGATGACCAGCCCGGCCCCTCCCACGGCCCGGGACCCCAGGTGGACGAGGTGCCAATCCGTGGCGAAACCGTCCAGGCTGGAGTATTGGCACATGGGGGAGACCGCGAGGCGGTTCTTCAGGGTGAGGGAGCGGATCGTCAGGGGCTCGAACAGTTTAGGCATGGGCCGACCTCCGGGATTGGGAGGCTAAAAGGTAGGGCCCCACTCCCCCCGTTTCAATCGCCTTCCCGGATCGGGTTCAGCCGTTTTCTTCCAATCTGGGAACGAGGGGAATCACTTCAACACCAAAACCTTGAGTATTTTCACGGCGGATGGGTGCCCGGTCACCCTCACCCGGAAGTAATAAAGGCCCGCAGCCACAGGGGTCCCCCGGTCATCCTTCAGTCCCCATTGGAGGATGCCGTCGCCCGGAATGGCCCGGGTGCCGCCCGCGACCTTTCGGTAAGCCGTCGTGAAGACGTCCCAGGCCGCTTCCGAATCGCCCGGGGACTGGACCCGGACGGAAACCACCGGCGAACCCTTGACCGGATTGGGGTAAGGCGGGCTGATGACGATGACCGGAGAACCGGGCGTCGGGGTCCCCGTGGGGGAACCGGTTGGAGTCCAGGTCGGAGAAAGGGTGGAAGTGGGCGATCGGGTGAACGTCGCGCTGGGGGTCGGGGTGGAGGTCGGGGTTTTCGTGGCCGTCAGGGTCGGGCTGTGGGTGGGAGTCGCCGTGGCCGAAGGGGTGGGGGAAGCCGAGGGGGACGCGGTCGGCGTCGGGGAGGGGGTGGGTGTGGGCGTCCAGGTGTTGGTCGGGGTGTTCGTGGGGGGATGGGTCAGGTCGAGGGTCGGGGTATGGGTGGGGAGCGTGACGGGCGTCAGGCAGGGTTGGAGCGGAAGGTTGAACTTCGCGGCCGGGGCCCCGGGGGCCGCCGAAAGGTAGAGCCCGGCGGAATCCACCGCCACACCGTCCGTGCCGCTTCCCCCCGGATAGCATTGGAACAGCAGGGTCCAGGGCGACGTGGACAGGTCGTAGATGAAGTAGGCGCCGTTGTCGCTCCCCACGTGGACGTGCGTCGTACCGGGTTCCAGCGCCATCTGGCCGAAAGCCGCCCCGGAGGCGACCATCGTCTCGGCGTAGGCGTAGTTTACGCCGTCCGGGGTCGTCCACCGCACGATTCGCGCGTTCGCGTTGTCGGCCACGTAAAGGTCGTTTCCCAACGGCATGACGTTGTAGGGCTTGTTGAACAGCGTGGGGCCGGACCCCGACACCCCGGGGGTGCCCAAGGTGACCACGCAACTGTAGTTATTGGGGCTTCCCGGGACGTACTTCCGGACGGTGGTGTCGTCGGTGACGTATACCGCCGAGGCGGCGTCCACGGCCACGCGGACCGGATGGTTCGAGGTGAAGGCCGTCACCGGGGCCCCCCCGGCCGTCAGGTCCAGGATTTCCACGTTGGCCCCGTTGGTGTTGGCCACGTACAGGTAATGCCCGCCGGGACCGAGCGCTGCGCCGTAGGGGCTGGACATGCCGTAGGTCCCGCTGCCCGCCAGGTTGGCCGTCCAGGCCCCCGTCGCGGCGTTGAACCTCTCGACTCGGTTGTTGTTGATGTCGGCGATGTAGAGGTAGGTGACCCCGTTGGTCGCGCCCTCGGCGATCTGGCCCGCCCCGTTGACCACGCCGTTGCCCCCGCCGGCCCCGTTGGCCCCATAGTTCACCAGGGTCGTGGGACAGGCGCAGGGCGTCGGGACGGGGGTGAGGACCGTCGGGAAAGGGTGCCAATAGACCAGCACGCGCCCCCGGTCCGGGTCGGTCATGTAGTAGTTGTCTTGCGCGTCGAAGACCCCCGAATAGGCGCCCATGGATTCAAAATCGTCCAGGTAGGTCGTAGGCTGGTTGAAATTCGTGAGGGGGAATTGGAAGACCACGGGCCACCGGGAGCCCGAGTAACCCATGGTCCCCACGACCATCACCTGGTCGTCGGACCGGAAGGCCGGTTGCCAGGGCCCGCAGGGGCTCAAGCTGGGGTCGCTGAAAGGTTGGCAGGTACCGCCCAGGTTGCCGTTCTCGGCGTAGACGTGCGAGGCCGCCACCCCAAAAACACAGTTGACCGCCGAGGCGTTCTGCACGGTGGAGGCGTCGAATTCCAGGAGGCGGGCGTTGCCGTTGGCTTCCAACGAGTAATCGGAGACGTAAAGGTTGCCGTGGTGGTCGTACGCCAACGCCCCCGGCTGGTTGAGGGTGGCGGCGCCCTCCGCCCCGCCCCGGTTGGCCAGGGTGGCGGCCGCACCGGCCTGTCCGAGGATGATGTCCACGCAGGGGGTCGGCCCCGGCGCGGCGCCCAGGGCGTTGCGCACCCGGATGACCCGGTTGTTGATCGTGTCGGACAGCCAAAGGGTGTTCCCCGTCGGGTCCACCGCGATGCCATCCATCCGCCGGTTGCCCGGTGAACCACAGTTGAGGGACCCGCCGCCCAGGATGGGGAACGGCGGTTGGAGGGTGACCGACCCGGTCTTCCAGGGCGTCAAGGGCAGGTTGTAGGCCTCCACCCAGAGGTTGTTGTTGTCCCCATGCACCGTCCAAAGGTGGGTTTGGCCGGGGGCCTGGTCCGCGCAGATGCGGCCGTAGGATTCCCCCGCGAGGTAATTGACCGTGGACGCCGTGGTGCCCGCGAAGCCGTCGGCCGCCTTTCCGTTCACCAGGCCCAGGGAGGGCGGGTTGGACGGGTCCAAGTTCCAGTACGTCAGGCGCCGGGATTCGGCCGCGATGAGCTGGGTCACCGAGGCGGAGGCGCCGACGGCAAGCCCTAAGGCCCCCACCGAGGTGTCGGTGATGACGTTGTTGATCCCCCCCACGTCCGGGTCGTTGAACGACTTGAAGACCGCCACGTCCGGCGCGTGGGCCTCCAGGGGCGCCCCGGGCAGGTTGACCGCCGTGACCGCCCCCGAGGGCGCCAATCCGGGGATCGGCGCGGGATACCTCATGCAATCAATGATCGGGTCGCTGAAGACGGCGAAAACATCCCCGGCCGAGTCCACTCCGAGCCCGCCACAATTGTCGTGGTGGTACTCGGGCGAGTTGGCGGACATGACGCTGCCGGGGGGATAGGCGTAACGGAAGTCCGCGTTGTCCGCCGTCGAAGCGTCCAGGGGGGACCCCGCGCCCGAAAACAGCTGGGACCTCAACAGGAGCCTCACCGGCGTGCCGGTGGGCGGCACGGCGGTCGTGTTCATGTGGTAGAGGATGATCTGGGTGTCGCCGAAGTCGTTCACCCACAGGTCGCCGGACGGGTCGAACTCCAATCCAGTGGGCCAGACGAGCCCCAGGGTGACGGAGCCGCTGGGCGCCTGGCCGTTGGCGTATTGGGGGACGCCCAGCGCCCCCAAGGATTGGGGCTTGAAGATCAGGACCCGTCCCCCCTGCGCCTTGGCGCCCGAGGCGGGGGGCCCGTCGGCTACGAAGACGTTGCCCGAGGCGTCCACGCGCACCGACCCGGGATAGTAGAAATGGCCCATGTCCAGGTCGTTGACGGCCTCCACGCCGGTCTGTCCCAGGATGACGTCCGCGACGGCGGCCGGGACGCCCGGGGCCGGGGCGTTTGGGTTGGGGAAACGCATGACCCGGTCATTGCCGGTATCGGTGACCCAGAGGTTGCCCCAGGCGTCGATCGCGACCCCCGCCGCCAAGAAACCCCGCTGGTTCATGAAACTGAAGGTACCGTTGCCGGCCGCCCCGCCCCGGTTGGGGCGGTAATGGGTGAAGTCGACCTGCCCCCACACGTGGGAGGCCGCCTCCCCGGTGGCGGTCGGCGCGTCGTAGCGCAGCACGCGGTTGTTCCAATAGTCGGGTACGTAGAGGTTGCCCAAAGCGTCCACGGCGAGCGTGGCGTTGGAACCCGATTCACCGGGCGACACGACGCGCGGGTCCAATAGGCAGAGGGTCGAGGCCGTGGGATCGGGCAACGGGTCGGTGGAGGACAGGTAGTTGGCGAACGGAAAGCCGGGGAAGCCTTGGAGTTGGGAATCCCCGTTGGCCGCCGTGTGGGTGAAGTCCGCCTG
>CAYMOV010000158.1:0-5613 GCA_964392085.1 uncultured bacterium | reverse complement strand
ATTAACTGATACTGGCGGGGTTGACGGGGTTCGAACCCACGGATTTGGCTCCCACCCAGGGATCGGGGATGTTTCGCCGACCCAATGGGTTTGCGCGGGAATTCCGTTAAAATACCCCACCGTACCCGAGGAGCTCCTCCCCCATGGCCGACATCGTGGTGTCCGACAAGGAAGAAATCGACTTTAAGTACAATTTAAGGGTCTATTTCGGATTCCTCGCCAAATACAAATGGGCCGCCTTGGTTTTGATCGGCTTGGCTTTTATCTTGAGCAGCCTCGACCTGATCCAAAACTACGCCTTCAAGCTCATCATCGACAACGCGACCCAACACATCGGCCACCCAACGGCCGAGGAACCCTTCCACCGCTTCTTGGTCTTCGTTTTCGCCGCGCTCCTCGGGGTCACGGCCGCCCGGGTCTCGGGCCGGTGGTTCTACCTGCGCAACATCAACCTGCTTGAGGCGGACCTCATCACCGACATCAAGCGTTTCTATTTCAACCACCTGCTGACCCTGTCCCATGGCTTCCATACCACCCACAAGACCGGCTCCCTGATCTCCCGGCTTTCCCGGGGGTCCGGCGCGGTGGAAAACATGACCGACACGATCATCTTCCAGTACATCCCCCTGCTTTTCCAACTTGGCCTTGCGGGGGCCTCCATCATTTACTTCACACTGCCGGTCGGGTTGGTCGTCCTCGCCACCACCGCCGCCTATATCGGCTATTCCTTCATCATGAACGAGCGGCAAAGGCGGCCCAATGCCCTGTACAACAACATGTCCGACCTGGAAAAGGGGAACATCAGCGACGTGTTCACCAACATCGAGTCGATCAAGTATTTCGCCAAGGAAAGAGACGTGCAAAACCGTTACGCGGTCCTGAGCGGGAAAACCAAGGAACTGCAGCTCGATTTTTGGAACAGCTACAAGCTGATGGAATCGGGCCAGTTGCTCATCCTGGGCCTGGGGACCTTTTTCCTGATCGTTTTTTCCCTGAGGGACCTGCTCGCGGGCCGCATCGGGACCGGCACCTTCGTCTTCATTTTCACCACTTATGGGAGCCTGTTGGGCCCCCTCTCGGGTTTCGTTTTCGGCATCCGGAACATGTACCGGGCCTTGGCGGATTTCGAGGACCTTTTCCAGTACGGGAAGTCCTCAAACGACATCAAGGACAAGCCGGGATCCCAGCCCCTGCGCGTGGGGGCGGGGGCCATCGAGTTCAAGGAAGTGGTTTTCCAATACAAGAAAAGGCGCATCCTCAACGGCTTCTCGCTGAAGGTGCCCGCCCACCAAAAGGTGGCCGTGGTGGGCCCCTCGGGGGCGGGCAAGACCACCTTGATCCGCCTGCTCTTCCGCCTTTACGACCTGGAGGGGGGGGAAATCACAGTGGACGGCGCGGATATCGCGGGCGTGACCCAAGGGTCCCTCCGCGAAAGCATGGGGATGGTGCCGCAGGAATGCATCCTTTTCGACGACACCCTCTACAACAACATCGCCTTCTCCAACCCCACCGCGCCCCGGGAAGCCGTCTTCAACGCCATGCGCGTCGCCCAATTGGAGGACTTCATCGCGGCGTTGCCCCTGAGGGAGGACACCGTCGTGGGGGAGCGGGGGGTGAAGCTTTCGGGGGGCGAGAAACAGAGGGTTTCCATCGCGCGGGCGTTGCTCGCCGACCGGCGGATCCTGATCCTGGACGAGGCCACTTCCTCGCTGGATTCGGAGACTGAGCACGCGATCCAGGAGGGGCTGAAGGACCTCCTGAAGGGCAGGACCTCGATCCTCATCGCCCACCGGCTCTCCACCATCATGAGCGCCGACATCATCGTGGTGCTGGACAAGGGAAAGGTGGTCCAACAGGGCCGACACAAGGACCTGATCCTCCAACCCGGCCTCTATAAGAAGCTTTGGAACCTGCAGAAGGGCGGTTATATCGAGTAGGCCCGGGCGGGCCCTGCCGTCAGGGCAGGAACTCCGCATGGTTTCAACATGGAGTGCGCCATATATCGATTCCAGGATAATTCCATGCCTTAAAACCCCTATTTCCCGGCGCAAATAGGCCCGCTTGTTTTTTTAATATGTGCGTGCCTAACTTGAGTGGAGTGTCGGGAGGCGGGCCATGTCACCCTTGAAGAAGTTCGAGAAGGAATACATCGGGAAGGTCTGCTTCAACCGGAGGAACGGCCGCTTCGGCATGATGTCCAAGTGCCTGTCGAACGATCCCACCTACGCGCTGTTCTATGTCTATTCGCTCTTGGATTCCGACGGTGTCTGCGAGGGGACCCCCTCCCACCAGGAAATCTGGATGGAAGAGGATATCGTCAAACACCGTTAGCCGTGGCGCCTCATTCGTCGTCCTGGGGGTCCTTCAGGTCCTTACCGGTCTCCCGGATCTCCTTGGCCAGGTCCTCCGCCTGTTCCTTCCCCGCGTCACCGTATCCCCTCAAGGTCGCCAGTTCGCGCATCGCCGCCTGGAGGTAGGCCTCCCCCAGGTATTCCCTCGCCTCCGGGAAGTTCGGCCTCAGGGCGAGGGCCTTCTTGTAGTTCTCCAGGGCCTCGTCCAGACGCCCGTTTTTCCTTTGGGCGTGGGCCAACTGGTTCAGGGTGTCGGGGTTCTCCGGGTCCGCCTGGAGCGCCTTTTGGAAAAGTTCCTCCGCGTTCCCGAAGTCCCCGTGGGTCGCCGCGTCGACCCCCTGGTCGTAGACGGACGAAACCTTGCGGCCCTCGGCGCCGTTGCTCTTCTCCATGGAGGAAGTGCTGGTGCCCCCCGCGTGGGAGAGGGGCCCCGGGACCGCGTAAAGCGCCAAACCGACCGCCAAAAACGCCAGGGACCGTTTCATGGGAATACTCCTCGGGGGGGACTGGGGTGCCGGTGGGACCTTGCAGGATGGTCGCTTTATAACGTAGGCCGGCCCGCCATTTCAAGATGGCGCCGGACTCATCCTGCTAATCGTTCCACACCAGGTCCAGGGTCGAGGACCCCTGGATCGAGCACCGGATCACGATCCCCTCGTCGTCCGCGAGGGCGTCATGCACCTGGAGCGAGGTGGTCGAGGTCCGAAGCCTTGCGAATCGCCCCAGGGGCCTGTTCAGGGCCAGGTCCACCCTTCACATCAGCCAATCCAACTAGGGCCCGATCGGGATCTTGGCCCCGCGCCTCAACTCGTTCCGGATCTTTCCCTTGAGGATCAGTCCAGCGAGCTTGACCAATAGGTTGCTGGAGTGGATGTCCCGGCTTAAAAACCGTCATTCCGACAGAGGGCCGCGACTTGACCGGGGTGGCCAACGGCGAAGACCGGAGCGGCCCCGACGGATCTTCCGATATCGGCCTTAATCCACCAAGACGCGGTAGCCCACGCCCGGCTCCGTGAGGAAATGCTGGGGTTGGCCTGGGTTCGACTCCAGTTTTTGCCGGAGCTTGTTCATGTGTACGCGCAAATAATGGGCCTGGTCCGCGTAGGCCTCCCCCCAGACCTCGGTCAAGAGCTGGCGTTGGGTCACGACCTTCCCCGCGTACCGGATCAAGGTGGCCAGGAGCTTGAATTCACGGGGAGTCAGGTGGACCTCCTCCCCTCCCCTCCAGATCCGCCGGAAGGCCAAATCCACCTTCAGGGCACCGTGGGTGAAGACCGCCTCCTCCTCCGGGGACGCCGTGGAAGGGGCGCGCCTCAGGGCCGCCCGGATCCGGGCCAGCAGTTCCGGGACGCTGAAGGGTTTGGTCAGGTAGTCGTCCACCCCCATGTCGAGGGCCGCCACCTTCTCCGTGTCGCGCGCGTGGGCCGAGATGACGATGATGGGCTTGTTGGACCACTCCCGGATTTGCCGGATGACCTCCAACCCGTCCATGTCGGGAAGGCCCAGGTCCAGCAGGATCAGGTCGGGGTTGCGCGTGGAGGCCTGGACCAAGCCATCCTCCCCCGTGGCGGCCTGGAGGCACTTGTAGCCCGAGCCCGTGAGGCTGGTCTTGAGGAAGAGCCGGATGGGCGCTTCATCCTCGATGCAGAGGATCGTGAGGTCCCGCGTTTCCATCTTCATTCCTCCCGGAGTGACGGGGGCCGGCCCCCGGTGGGGAGCCAGGCCGCGAAGAGGGCGCCCCCGCCTTCCCGATTGGAGGCCTGGATGCCCCCACCGTGGGCCAGGACGATGGCTCGGCAGATGCTCAACCCCAATCCGGCCCCCTTCCCGCCGCTGCGTTTTCCCTGGGCGAATTTCTCGAAGATGGCGATTTCCTCGCCGGGCGCCAGGCCGCCTCCCCGGTCCGCCACCTCCAGGACCACCCTTCCTCCCGCTTCCGAGACCGACAACTGGATGGGGGTCCCTACAGGGGTGTGGTTCACGGCGTTTTCCAGGAGGTTGATCAGGAGCTGTTCGACCAGGAGGCCGTCCACGAACGCCAATTCGAGGTCCGGTTGCAGGCGGACTTCCAGGGGATGGGCGGCCAGGCCCGATTGGAGTTGGTTGACCGCCACCCCCACCAGTTCCTCCAGGGACTGCCATTCCCTTTTCGGCTCCAAGGCCCCCGCCTCGAGGCGGGTCATATCCAATAGGTTCTGCACCAAGTGCTTCAACCGGTCGGCTTCGTCGTAGATGGAACGCGTCAATTGGCGGCGCTCCTCCCCGCTGAGGGTCCCCCGGTCCTCCAGGAGCCCGCTGGCGGCCCCGAGGATCCCGGTCAAGGGGGTCTTGAGGTCGTGGGACACGGCGCTCAGGAGCGCGTTCCGGTTCTTCTCGTCCTCGGCGGCCGCCCGGTGTTTTTCCGACTCCCGGGACTTGGTGGCCAGGGCGCTGATCACCAGGCTGACCACCAACATCACCGTCAAGGTGATCCACGACTGGGAATTGGTCACCGCCAAAGTGTAGTAGGGGGGGATGGCGAAATAATCCAGGAAAAGCACCCCCAGGAAGGAGGAGATCAAAGCCGGTCCCCGTCCCCACCAATAGGAGATCCCCACGATGCCCAAGAGGTACACCATTCCGAGGGTTGAAGCGTCCACGGATCGGCGAAGCAGCAGCCCCAGGACGGTCAGGACGACGACCACCCCGATGCTCCAACCATACCTTTCCCATTCGCCTCGGACGGGCGCGGGTTTAGTCGCGGATTTACTCATGGGAGGATTCTAACGGGAATCCATCCGTCAAATGGGGCGCATGGATCGGCCCTTGCTCTTTTCATCCGGGCTGGCTGGAACGCCCTTGCCCAGGGTTCATGCGGCTCAATCATCCGCGCGAAAAGTCTTGCGCATCATTTCTGCGGGGCGCTACAGAATTGTATCTATCGACGAAGATTGTCCCAATCCTTCGTTTCTACCGGGATGTCGGAGGACGCATCCAAGTATCCCGGTCCGCCGAACCTCGTCAATGCGTCGTCAATAAACCGTCCTTCAATATCAACGAAACATCAATAAGCCCGACTGGCCAAAGGCCCACCTGGCGGGTCCGGTCCCATTATTCCATTCCTGCCAACGAAAATTTCCACAACGGTCCGGGCCCCGTCCCCGAGGGCGGTTCAGGATATGGCAGGCCGCGCCAACCTGGCACAAGCATTGCTTTTACCTGAAAACCGTTCGGGTTCGTCATCACATTTCAGGAGGATTGACATGGCTAAGACTCAAGAACA
>CAYMOV010000157.1:0-5672 GCA_964392085.1 uncultured bacterium | reverse complement strand
GACTTCATCGAGAAAATCAAGGACGCCACCGACATCGTGGCCCTGGTGGGGGAGTACGTCCCCCTGAAGAAGGCCGGCTCCAGCTGGAAGGGCCTCTGCCCGTTCCATAAGGAGAAGTCGCCCTCCTTCGTGGTGTCGCCCACGAGGCGCAGTTTCCACTGCTTCGGCTGTGGAAAGGGCGGCAACGCCCTGACCTTCCTCATGGCCCAGGAGAACCTGCCCTTCCCCGAGGCGGTCAAAGCCCTGGCCCAACGGGCGGGCCTGCCGGTTCCCCAGGAGGAACGCGACGAGGCCGGGGACGCGCGGGACCGCGAACGGGAGCGCCTCTGGGCCTTGAACGAATCCGCGGCCCGGTTTTTCCAGGCCCACCTGCGGAGCCCCGAGGGGGAGGCCGCGCGGTCGTACCTGCTCCGGCGGGGGCTGGATGGGCCCCAGGCCGACCAGTTCGCCCTCGGTTGGGCCCCCGCGGGATGGGATACCCTCAAGTTGGCGGCCCAGAAGAAGGGTTACCAGCCCCCGGAACTGGTGGCCGCGGGCCTTTTGGTCAAAAACGAGGAAAAAGGGACGGTTTACGACAAATTCCGCAACCGGGTTATCTTTCCCGTGCGGGATACCTTTGGTAGAATCCTCGCCTTTGGCGGGAGGGCCCTCGGGGATGACGACCAACCCAAGTACCTGAACTCGCCCGAGACCCCGGTCTTCAAGAAGGGGGAGTGCCTCTACTTGTTGGACCTGGCGCGGGACGTCGCCCGCTCCCAGGCCCGGGTGATCGTGGTGGAGGGATACTTCGACGCCATCGCGCTGCACCTCCACGGTTTCACGAACTCGGTGGCGACCCTGGGGACCGCGCTCACGCGGGAACACGCGCGGCTTTTGAAACGATACGCGCCCGAGGTCGTGGTGTTGTACGACGCCGACGCGGCGGGCCAGGCCGCCGTCAAGCGGGGCATTGAGCCGATCCTGGCGGAAGGACTGAGGGCCCGGGTGTTGACGCTCCCGGACGCGAAGGACCCGGACGAGTACCTCCAGAAACACCCGAAAGAGGACCTGCAGAAGCTCCTGGATGAGGCGCCGGACTTTTTCCGGTGGCGCGCCAAGGGGATGCGGGCGTTGTTGTCGGGCAAACCCAGGGAAGACGTCTTCCGCGGGCTGGGTGAGCTGACCCCGCTGGTGGCGCGATTGCCGGATGAGGCGTCGATCCAGGCCGCCTGCTCAGCGATCGAGTCGGAGTTGGGGCTGGACTCGCGTAGCGTGCTGGAGATCGTCAACGCGGACCGCAAGAAGGCCCGCCGGTCGCCGGGCGGGATGGAAACGCCTTCGGCCCCGCCGCCGGCCCAAGACGCTCCCCAACGGGAGAACGTGGGCCTCCGGCAGGAAAGGCAGTTCCTGGCGCTTTTGGCCGGCGAGGACGGCAAGTTCATCCCCTGGGCCAAGGAAGAGTTGGGGATCGGCCATTTCGAGGATCCGGACTTCAGGGCCCTGTTTGAGTCGCTGGACGGGGGGCGGGAGGGCATTGAAACCCTGCGCCGGCACCCGGCCTTGGAAGCCCAGTTCCTGGAAATGGAGACCGAAGAGGGCAAGTACAAGCAGCACCAGGCCCTTTTGCTTGAATTATCCGCGTCCTTGAAGGGACGCGCCTTGAAAAAGCGCATTGAAATCCTGAACTTAAAGATGAAATCCGACGAAGCGGCCGGGGATGTCGCGTCGGCCGCCCAGGCGGCCCAGGAAATCGCGGCCCTGAAACGGGACCTGTCGTTGCTTGCGACGGACGATTGACGGAAGGCGGGGGGCGCCCCCCGCCCCGGGGAAGCACCCACCAAATCCACCAGACATGGGAAACGAACGAATGCCGAAGCCGCCCCTGAAGTCCAAGTCCGAGCACGTATCCAAGATCCTGGCCGTCGGCCGCGAGAAGGGATACATCACCTACAAGCAGGTCAACGACATCCTCCCCGACGACGTGGTGTCCAGCGAGGAGATCGACGATATCCTCCAGATGCTGGGGGAGAACGACATCAAGGTCGTCGACCACGAGGACAAGCACACCCTCCTCACCGACGACGACCGCGAGACCGACGGGCAGACCCTTCCGGGCGCCGTGGTGGGCCGGGACGACGAGGAGGACGAGAGCGACGAGTTCGACAAGGCCCACGAGACCGCGGGCGTCGAGAGCCGGATGAGCGACCCGGTGAAGATGTACCTGCACGAGATGGGCAAGATCTCCCTCCTGACCCGCGAGCAGGAGGTTTCGATCGCCAAGCGCATCGAAGCCGGCGAGTTCCGGGTCGAGAAGGCCGTCCTGGGGTCGCCCCTGGGCTTCCAACAGCTCCATGAGCTGTTCACCAACATCCTCAAGAAGAAGAAGACCCTCCAGGAGACCATGGACCTGGAGCCCTACTCCGAGATGCCCGCCATCCCCGAGAAGCAGATCTTCGCGAAACTCCGCAAGAACTACGCCAAGATGAAGACCCTGGAGCGCCAGATCAAGGACCTCCAGCACGTCACGGGCCTGAAGTCCACCAACGCGGAAAAGAAGAAGAAGGGCCTCGAGACCCTCGACAACAAGCTCATCGACCTCATCTGGCTGGTGAAGGACTGTAAGTTCCACAAGAAGGTCAAGGAACGCCTGATCAACCGCCTGCACGACCTCGGTGAGAACCTCGAGGACCACGAGCACCAGACCAGCCTGGCCGCCAAGCACCTCAAGCTGCCCCCGGAGGCCTTCATCAAGCTCCCGTCGCTCCTGCGGCACGGCCCCGACCAGGTGGCCAAGGAACTCGAGAAGAAGAGCGCCCTCAAGGGCGAGGAGTTCCTCAAGACCGTCCACGCCTGGGAGGAGCACCGAAAGTCGGTCAAGAAGCTCGAGAAGGAGGCCCTCACCAACGCCACCCACGTCAAGATCGCCCTCCGCAGCATCCGGGTGGGCGAACGGGAGAGCTACTACGCCCGCATGGAGCTGGTGGAGGCCAACCTGCGCCTCGTGGTGTCCATCGCCAAGAAGTACACGAACCGGGGCCTGCAGTTCCTGGACCTGATCCAAGAGGGCAACATCGGCCTGATGCGCGCCGTGGAGAAATTCGAGTACCGGCGCGGCTACAAGTTCTCGACCTACGCCACCTGGTGGATCCGGCAGGCCATCACCCGCGCCATCGCGGACCAGGCCCGCACCATCCGCATCCCGGTGCACATGATCGAGACCATCAACAAGTCCATCAAGGTTTCGAGGGACCTCGTCCAGGAACTGGGCCGGGAACCGTCGCCCGACGAGATCGCCGACAAGCTCGAGATGCCCGTCGAGAAGGTGCGGGCCATCCTGAAGATCGCCCAGGAGCCCATCTCCCTCGAGACGCCCATCGGCGAGGAGAAGGACAGCCACCTCGGGGACTTCATCGAGGACAAGGAAGCCCTGAGCCCGGCCAACGCCGCGGCCTTTGTGCTCCTCCAGGAACAGATCTCCAAGGTGCTCGGCACCCTCAAGGACCGCGAGGCCGAGGTTTTACGGCTTCGGTTCGGCCTCAACGACGGCTATCCCCACACCCTGGAGGAGGTCGGCAACACCTTCAAGGTCACCCGGGAACGCGTGCGTCAGATCGAGGCCAAGGCACTCCGGAAACTCCGGCACCCGTCACGTTCCAGGAAGCTCAAGGGATACCTGGACTAAAGGCTGAAATCCGAAATTCAGGATGAAGAATTAGAAATGAGGGAAGGGCGGGCCGGAAGGCCCGCCTTTTTTTTATTGACCCGTCATTCGGTGGTGGGACCTCAAACCGCTGGATGGGTGGAATCAACCGGTGGCCCAAGGGCCTTATCAGGTGTAGGTGGATGATGAGGGAGAACGACATGAGGCGACGTTTCCCGCGGTGGACGGCCTTGGCCTTGGGCCTAGCGGCCTTGGGATCCGGGCCCTGGATGGCGCTGGGTGAACCCAGGTCCGTTGGGGTCGCGACGGGCACCAACTTCTTCGGTGGGGTGGTGACGGCGACCTATGAACAGCCGATCGGCGCCCGGTTGTTCGTCGGCGCCGGATTGGCCTGGGGAAGCGACCAATTCCACTACCGGCCGGGCGAGGCGCTTTTCGGCTACCGGAATAAAACCCCCTACGACATCAAGATCTACCTCGAGGCGAACTACGACCTGGACCTTTACGCCGGGGTCCGGTTGTTTCGGGGCGGGAAATGGCGGTTCCTTCCCGATGTGGCGGTGGGGTGGAGCTGGTTCGACCTCTCTTATGAAAACGTATTTGGGATTCCCGGAACCGCCGGAGGGGACTACCGGGGTGTCCGGGAGATCGAACATTCCGCCTTGTTCACCCGCCTGGACCTATTGGAATACCGGCCGTCCCCCCGCGGTTTTTTCATGGACCTGGGGATCCAGGCCCGGACGGCCTTCCTTCCATCCCCCCTCAAGCTGGTCGCGCGCAACGACATCGGCGACACCTACCTCCTAACGGCCGGGAACCCGGCTGGAGGGCCATTGGTCATCCCCTATCCGGACCTCTTCGTCAGGGCGGGATATCGTTTCTAACCCGACACTCCCTCAAGGCCGTTTCGGAGGGTGGTTTTGCCGGAGGAACCCACCCGGCTCAGACCCGGATTATTTGGGTAAATACCGCTCGTTTTCGTTGTTTGCAATCGGCGCTAGCTGTGTAAAATCATATCCGTCGATGGGCGGGTTGGATTTAATGTTCGTCCTGGGCCGATAAATATAAATCGAACGGAGTCTTTCATGAAGCGATTCCAGCGGGTATTCAGCTTGGCCGTGGTTTTCATCCTTTCGGTTTTCCTGGTTGCGGGTCCCGCCTTCGCGAAAAAGAAACACAAGGACGAGAACCAGAACCCCTTTAACGTCTCCTACGACAAGTTCAACAACCAGACGATCGTGGGTTCCAAGCACCTCCAGGTTTACCAGCAATTCAAACCCGTCAAGACGGCGGGCGACGTCGACCTGGAAATCTGCTACACCTTCAAGGGCGACGTCATCAAGGCCAAGCCGGCCGTGATCCAGCTGATCTTCAGCTCCTGGACCCGGTCCGAGCGGACCTTCTCGAAGAACCAATCCCTGGCCTTCCTGGTGGACGGCCAGTCCTTCCCCATCACCGTCAAGGCGGTCTACGACCTGAACGCCGACGAAGGGACGGAATGGCTCAAATACGACCTGCCCTTCGACCAGTTCAAGCGGTTGGCCACGGCGACCAAGCTCGAATGCCGGGTCTCCAACATGACCTTCGAGATTAAGGGCGGGGACCTGGACATGATCAAAACCGTCCTGGGGCACTTCAATTCGGTGCCTTGAGGACCCGGGGTTTCGCGGAATCGATCGGGCGGGTCAGGCTGTTCTCGCGGGGATCCGCCCCTCGGGGGTTCGGGTCGGTGGCATTGGCTTGGGCCGTTATCAACTTTGACTAGGAGAAGGAATATGGAATCGTTCCGTCGGTTTTTCGCCGCGGCCACCGCCGTGGTCCTGCTGGGAGCCGTCTGCCCGAAGGCCGGCCGGGCCGGGGATGATGACGCCACGAAGCAGGCCAAGAAGCTCGCGAAGTGGGAAGAGAAGGCCCAGGGCAACTATGACAACCACTACGACAAGTTCCTCGACCAGACCATCGAGAGCACCAAGCCCCTGAACGTCCGTAAACCCATGGGGATCTTCAAATCCCCCGGGGACATGGCGATCCA
>CAYMOV010000156.1:2574-5684 GCA_964392085.1 uncultured bacterium | reverse complement strand
ATGCCCCGCATTGACTTGATCCGGTGGTTGATGGGTTTGCCGCCCACCCAACCCCACATATATTTCGAGAAGGTCCCGAATTCCTTCCTCACCTCGAGGAACCTCTGGGCATTGTCCCGGGCGGCCCGGATCTTGGCCCGGTTGCGGACGATGCCCTTGTCCCGGACCAACCGGGACAGGTCCCGGGGGGTCATACGCGCGACCTTGTTGAAATCAAACCCCGCGAAGGCCTCGCGGAAGTTCTCCCGCTTGTGCAGAACGATCCGCCATGACAGCCCCGCTTGGAAGGCCTCCAACACCAAAAACTCGAAGATCCGGCGGTCGTCTCTCAAGGGAACACCCCATTCCCGGTCGTGGTACCGGAGCATGAGGGGGTCGTCTTTAGAGGGCCAAGGACAGCGGGGGAAGGATTTCAAGTTCACTGCCTTGAGCTTCGGACACAACCCGGCGGGTGGTCGGCGCGACACCTCCAGTTGGGTTGGCGCGCCATTTTAACCAAAACGGGGGACCCGATCACGCCCCCACAAGAGGTGTCCACCACCCCCATCGAGCTGGGTGGTGGTCGGTGTGAAGGGGGCGGAAACAGGTGATCCGAGCATCCCCAGCCTCAAGGGCATCCCAGCGTGGGGGGCTTCAACTTGAACTTGTCCCAGACCTTAGCCCATTCGAACCCATAGGGTTCGCTGATATCCGTTAGGAAGGTTTGGATCCCGCGCAAATCCATCGACGCCTGGATCCCGGGGATGCCGAAGTCCGGTGAATGGAGGTTGAGGACCGGGAAAGCGAGGGAGGTGGGGATGGCCTTGACCAAGCCGGACAGTTCGGACTCCAGGGGGTCCAGCCGATCCAGGCCCGGGAGGTGGACATCGGCGTCGAAATCCAACTTGGAGTAGGCCTTCTTGAACGCCTTATTGGCGTCTTTCGTCAGGGCGTTGACGAGCTTCTTGACGCCGAATTCCTTGGCGGCCTTCCAGGCGAGTTTGCCGAGCAAATGCTCGATCTCCGACTCGATCGCGTCCGCCCCCTTGGCGATGACCCTGCCGGAGACCTTGACCTTGTAGAGGCCGAAATCGACCTTGAAGGACTCGTCCAACAGCTTTTCGACGGCCTTCAGCGGGCCGTCGAGCTTGGCGATGCGCTTGTCCAGCCTCCCGACGTCCCCCAAAAGGTCGTTCAACGCGGAGGCCTTCAACTTGTCGGCGAGGCCCCGGAGGGGGTCGATTCCCGGGACATCCGGCTCGTACAACAGGACGGTCACGGCCCGGTCCAGCTCCACCACGAGCGTGGTGGCGTTGTTGGCCTTGGGATCCACCTTTCCTTGGACGCAATCCCTCCTGGGTTCCGGGAAATAGTCGATCGAGTACTGGATCATGGAGGTCGCCGCGGGTTCATTCCTCAGCGCGGCGATATCGAACAAGGTCAGGGTCAGGGAGGCCTGGCCGAAGCCCGTGGAACCCCCTTGGGCGGCCTTCTGGGCCGGCGCGACTTGCTTCGCGATCCTCTCGGCCTTGGTCCGCAGGCTGATCGCCTCCTCTAGCGAGCCCTGGACCGATTCCTTGAGCTTCTGGGCCTTCTCCCGTATTTGCGGCACCGCCTCGGCGGTCTCGAGGCCCGCGCGGACGGCCTTGAGGGAGGCGATCGTTTTGTCCAGGGCGGTCACCAGTTTCGAGGGAATGGACAGGACCTTGGCGATGTCCCCCAGGTCGGAGGAGAGGGCCTTATACCGGGCCGCCAGCTTGGTCACATCCTTGTGCAGGCCCGAGGTCCGGTCGTCGAGGGCTGCGAGCGACTCGCACTTGTCGTCCTGTGCCTTTTCCATCAAGGCCTTGAAGTCGATGGTCCCGGGCGTGGGGGTGGCGATGGACGCGGCGACCGTCGGATTGAACGTCACGCCGTGCAGGATCGGGCGTCTTGGCGTGGGGGTCGGGGTGGGGAGCCCCGCCGCGACCGTGGGGTTGAAGGTCACGCCGCGCAGGATGGCCCGCGTCGGGGCCTGGGTGGGTTGGACCCGGTTCGGGAGCCCGGGGAGCGCGTCGGCCGTGGGGCTCTCCGCCCGGGCTCCCAGGACCGCCACCAGCGTGAGGACCGTGAACAAAAGGGTTCGCTTCATCGTTTTCCCGCCTTTTCCTTGGTTTGGGGTAATTTCCAATCCACCGACAAAATCGTGCGGTGGTCGATCTCGTAGGAAATCCTCTTGGAGCTGACGTCCTTGTTGTCCAGGTTCAGGATGATGTCGATCGAGATGAATTTCGTGAGTGCGATCTCCAAACGGTTGTCCCACTCCAGGACCATCTTCCGGGATTTCGTCTCGGGATCCTCATAATCCGGGGTCTTCACCAAGGCGGAGTACATCCCGGCCTTCGATTCGAGGGTGATGTTCTTGGCGAGCTTGCCGTTGAACTCCACGACGGTCTCCACGCCGTGGACGGCGTACCGGTGGTCCCGGTCCTGGTTGACGTAGTGCTGGTAGAAATAACCGGCGCGGAGATCCAGGCTTTCGGCGTACGTCGAGAGGACCGGCGCCGACAGGCCGAGTGATTCCCTGGTCTGGAGGGGTTTGAAGGCGCGCCATTCGCCGCTGTAGCCGCCGTCATAAACCACGGTCTGGACGTTCAAACCCGCGTAGGGCTCGAAGGAGGACCCGATCTTCCGCCGGTAGACGGAGTCCGCGATCAGTTGGTCGGAGCTCTCGGTCCAAGCCGAATCCTTGTCCGGGTCCATCGGGTCGGTTGTTTCCGCGCCGGCGTAGTCGACCTTGAGGGAGTTTTTCCAACTCCCGTGGTCGGACTCGCGGTTAAGGGAACCCTCCAGGTGGAAATCCAGTTCGGAGGTCCTCAACTTGAGAAGCTGGTGGTCCACATAGATGCGGGTCAGCGCGGAGGTGACGCCCAGTGAGATCTTCAACGACTTTTCCCAGGTTCCGGCGGCGGCCAGGGCGGGAACGGCCGACAACAACAGGGTTGTAACCATAAACCGAAGACGGATGGAGGGGAAAGGCGTCGTCTTCCTCAAAATAACGATTCTCCAGATGACAGGCTGGCCGGATCGGCTTGGCTAAGGGCCGCATCTTCGTCCAATCCGGCCGCTTGACGCATGATTTGCCTCATAGG
>CAYMOV010000156.1:0-2474 GCA_964392085.1 uncultured bacterium | reverse complement strand
TCGGTTAAACTGGGCGTGATTCCCAAAATATTAAAAGGGGTGGTTCCATGTTCAATAACCCTGACGCGGGGTTGTTTCTCGTGAGGCTGGGGATCGGCCTCAACGTCTTGGTCCTCAGCGGTTGGGCCAAGGTGACCGGGGGCGAGGCGCTCCTCCACCAGGTCGGGTCCGCGATGCCGTCCTTCGGGATCCCCTGGATGCCGCTGGTTTGGGGCGCGTTGGCCGCCTTCGCGGAAGCAGGCGGGTCGATCCTGCTGATCCTCGGGGTATCGTTCCGTTTCGCGGCCTTCCTGCTGGCCTTCACCATGGCGGTGGCCGTCACCGCGCACCTGGGCATGCCCCCGGGTCCCTACGCCGGGTGGCAGGGGGCCTCCCATGCCCTCACCAACCTCTCGATCTACTTGGCCCTCCTGCTCTTCGGCCCGGGCAAGTACGTCTTGAAGCTCAAGAAATAATCCCCAAGGACATCCCGCATGGACCCCAAGAGCAAAGAATCAGGCCGTGAGATCGTCAGCACCCGCGTCCTTCCCTGGCCGCGCGTGCGGGTCTTCCAGGCCTGGGCCGACCCGGCCCAACTCGCCCGATGGTGGGGACCGAAGGGCTTCACCAACAGCTTCCAGGAATTCGACCTGAAGGCCGGGGGCCATTGGCGTTTCACCATGAACGGGCCGAACGGCGCCAATTTCCAGAACCACTGCGTCTTCCAGGAGGTCGTCCCGGACGAAAAGATCGCCTTCGACCACGTCTCCGGGCCCAAGTTCCGCGCGACCATCACCTTCACCGACAGGGACGGCGGCACTTTGGTGACCTGGCGGATGCTTTTCGAGACCGCCGACCAGTACGAAAAGGTAAAGGGATTCGCCGTGAAGGGGAACCGGGAGAACCTGGACAAGCTGGAGGCGCACCTGGCCGTATGACCGGCCTCAAAGGGTCCCGAGGGGGCCGGGTTTTATAATTTACGCATGAAGACCTACTTCCGTTACGCGACGAATGCCCTCATCGGCTTCCTCCTCTTCGGGGGACTCTCCCTCTTGGGCTGGGGCTTGGGTGACCTTCCGGCCTACTTCTTCAACCCGGCCCGGACGGGTTATCTCCTGGTGACCTTCCTGCTCCAACTCGCGGTCCTGCCCTGGATCCCGGAATCCCGATTGGGACGTGGGGCGGGGAAGACGACGGTCAAATCCCAAAAGTGGGCCATCCCCCTCCTGCAGGTCCTCAGCCTGGCGGTGGTGATCGTACCGCCCGCCTGCGACCGACGGGGGATTTGGGTCCTCGGCCTGGGCGACTGGGCCCGTTTCACCGGACTTGGGATTCATGCCTTGGGTTTCCTTCTTATGAACAAGGCGCAGGCCGACTTGGGCAAGCAGTTCAGCTTCCAGGTCACCCTCCAGGAAGGGCACCAATTGGTGACTGGGGGGGTGTTCCGGTATATCCGCCACCCCAGGTACCTCGGCATCCTGCTCTTCAACCTGGGGATCTCCCTGGCATTCCGATCCTGGATCGGGCTATTCCTCACCGGGGTGACGAAGTTGGTCCTTCTCTGGCGTATCCGGGACGAAGAAACGCTCCTTCATGGGGAATTCGGCCCGGAGTGGGACGCCTATTCGAAGCGGTCCTGGAGGCTTGTTCCGTTCGTTTATTGAATCCTGGAATTTGGCTGGCCTGTTTTTCTCATTTAGCGCGGTTCCATTCTCAATAAGCCGAAAAACACCGACAAACCCTGAAGAATCCCATTCCGGGATATTTGGCCCTCCAAGACCTGTTGGGGCCGGCCCGCCTTGTTTCCGTTCCCCCATCAACGCTACATTGAAAAGAACCATCCAACACCAAACCAGACGACGAGGAGACGACGCATGCCCACCACCCTGAAGATCACCCCGGAAAGCACCATGCAGGAGGTGCTCGACGCCTACCCGAGCGCCCAGCGCGCCCTGTTCCGCAAGTACCACATCGGGGGCTGCCACAGCTGCGGCTACGAGCCCACCGACATCCTCTCCACGGTCGTGGCCAAGCACGACATCCCGGACATCAACGAGGTGCTGACATTCATCGAACAGGCCGAGGAGATCGACCGCCGCATCCAGATCACCCCCGCAGAAACGGCGAAGGCCCTGAAGGGCGACGCGCCCCCTAAATTGATCGATGTGCGGTTCCCCGAGGAGTCGCAAATGGCCCAGATCCCCGGCGCGGTGTTGATCACCGAGGAACTGTCCCGCGAGATCATGGGTTGGCCCAAGGACACCCCGGTGGTCTTCATCTGCCACACCGGACAGCGGAGCATGGACGCGGCCTCCTATTTCTCGGGCCATGGCTACAGCAACGTGAAGTCCATGACCGGTGGCATCGACGCCTGGTCGGCCACCGTGGACCCCTCGGTGCCGCGCTACGAGATCGCCCGCGACCCCTCCACGGGCCAGGGCGTCCTCCGCCCCCTGCGGTCGGTGGTCTCGCAGGCCGAAGGCTGCATGTCGTAA
>CAYMOV010000155.1:2206-5700 GCA_964392085.1 uncultured bacterium | reverse complement strand
TGGTGCTGTCGGACGGCACCGCGGCCGTTTGGGACGGACGGAGCGACAGCGGAACGTACGTGACGAACGGCCAGTACTACATCGAGATCAAGTCCCAGGACGGGCAGGGTGGGATCCAGGTGATCACGAAGCCCATCGCGGTGCTTTCCTACGGGGGGACGGGCCTGACCGTCCGGGTGAGTCCGAACGTCCTGAACTCGACCCAACCCGTGGCCCAGTTCAGCGTCCAACCGGCGATGGCGCTGGGCTTCAAGGTCTCGATCTACACCGTGAGCGGGGAACTGACTCGGGTGATCCGTGGAACCGGGTCCGCGACCTGGGACTCGACCGGGACCTCGAAGGGTCTTTATATCGTGGTGGTGGAATTGACCGACACCCAGGGCCAGGTGGACCGGCAGATCCAGAAGCTCATCGTCCAATAATTGACGGCAGCGATCAGCGGTCAGCTGTCGGCTTATAAATAACCATAATCCAAGGCCATAAAGCGGGGGATGTCACCACATTGGTGCGGATAGTAATGTGCTTCGGCTGGGGGCTCTGCACAACCAGCTTTCGGCGGTTAGCTGTCAGCGAAACCAAAAGCCTAAAACGAACCCAACCGCATTCGTATACCTGGACGGCCCTGGGGACTTCCCGGGCCTTTTTTATTGGGTCTTTTCCTGTCGCCTCCCATGAAAGACCATTAAAACGCTTAATCGGACCCATTCGGATTGTGCGTTTGGCTGCCATGGGGGGTTTTCGCTCTCGGCCTTCGGCCGCGAGTTTTAGCGGCTCACGGGCGGGTTTGGAAAACGACCCGCGGGCACGCCGTGTCGAGAAGGCCCGGCAACTCCTGGAAACCACCCGCCTTCCCGTTTCCCACGGCTCCCGAGAATGCGGTTTCAAGAGTGTTTTATTCCTAAAACGTTTTTTCATTCAAAAAGTTGGAAGCCCTCCCCGCCATACCGGATGCGGACCCGTCGGGTTTCATCAGTCACCTGGTTTTCACGGTTTCACCGAAGGCCCAAACCGTCCCAAACGGATTTAAACAATTCCGGGCATGTTCATCCCTATTCATTCAGGGGTGGAATAAAAAGACATCAATATGACGCATAAAGGCCTCCCATCCCCGGGGAAGGGCTTCGATGGCGTAAAGGGGATGATAACATCTCCCAAACCCCTTCTTCACCTGTGAATGACAATTATTGGGAGGACAGGGGTCCGTCGACCGGTTGACCCTGACCCTCATACCGACCATGACCTACACCCGAATCGCCACGGAGGACTTTCGAGAATCCCTCGTCCCGGTTTAGGAAGAATAGGAAACCCGTTCTCCCGCTTGAAGGCCGGGGAAGGGTGAACCACACAAATTAATCAAAAGGGCGTTCCAAGCCCAAACCTTTCCGGCCCAACCGCCGGGGTCCCTTCGGGATAAAACCCGAGGGCGTGGTGGAAATGAAATTCCAGCGCGAAAAAGGGAAGCTAACCATGGCATCCATGCGTCATTTCAATAGGACCCGCCGATCGCGGGGCATTGGGTGCGCTTCCTTCATCCTTTGTTTTTGCCGCGCGGGTCTTCTCATCACTCTTATGATTTTCGGCCTTGGAATGCCGAGAGATGCCTCGGCCCAGTCGCCTTGTGCCTCAGGCAGTTTCGTCTCCGCGCAATTTTGCTCCTCGGGCGACGACAATTCGATCCTCTACCTCAACGGCAACCTCATAGGAACCCAGGCTTATTGCAACGCGGGATCCACGACTTGCCAGCTTTGTTTTCCCGTGCCCCTGGCCGACTTCAGCATGGGCACCAGCGTCTGCATGGCCGTCAAGAGCCAAAACATCAACCCGTACGTCAACTTCTCATCCTGGTACCTGCAGGTGAATTGTTCCGGCGGATCCGAAGCCCTCACCAGCCAGCCGGGGGACCTCCAGATGTACTACAACAACGACGGTACCACCGCCACGCCCGATCCCCCGGCGGGAACCAACGGGAACCCCTGGTACGACCCGGGCTACAACGGCAACCCGTTCACGGCGGGCGCGGGGGTGCCGGTGACGTTGGATATGTGGGCCCAACCCATCTACAATCCCGTTACGGGCGCGAGGCTTCCCTTCCTTTCCAACCTCGCGAACGGCGATTACAGCACCGGCACTGGAGCGCTCTTTTGGCGCCAGTGCGCCGTTTTGCCGACGCCCCAACCCACGGTCAGCGTCCCCAACGTGACCGTCCAAAAGGCCTTTGCCGGGCCGCCCGCCTTCAACGTCCCCGTCGCGGGACAGGTTTCGGTCACTTATAGCGTTACCGTCTGCAATAGCGGCGCCCCCATCACCTCCCCGGTGACGGTTTTCGACAATTACAGCAGTCAGCTCACCCCGACCGCATGGGGGTGGAATGGCGTGTGGTCCCTCACTCCACCTTCTAGCTCGGTCGCGACCGACCCGAACAAATATTCCAGCGGGCCGCCCGCCTATGCCGTTTTTCCCCTGGGCCTCTCGGGCGGGGGCGACTGCGTAACGCTGGGGATCGCTTTCGTGGACACCAGCGTGTATCAAGGCTGCCAAACCGTCACCAATGGCGCCGCAGTGACATGGGCCACGGGACAGACGCAACCCAGCAACGCGGTCACGTTCCTCGTCCCTTGTACGATCACGAACACCCCGACGATCACGAATACCCCCACGATCACTAAAACCCCGACGAACACCCAAACCCCGACGAATACCCCCACGAAAACCCCGACCCCGACGCCCACGAATTCACCGACCCCGACCAAAACCCCGACCTTCACCGCGACCCCCACCGTACCCTGTCCCCCGATCATTCTTTACGACGGGACGACGCCCGCCACCAGCCTTGGAACGGGTTACACCTGGACCGTTTCCTCGACGGTCTCGGAGGTGTCGCCGGGGTACCAGGCGGGGCAAAAGGCCATCCAGGTGCATTTCGCCTGGCCCTCGGGGTATTACTCGGGGATGGGATGGAATTTCACGAACGATATCGCTTCCCGCGCTTGGAACCTGACGCCTTTCAACGCCTTGACCTTTTGGGTGAAAAGCGCCGGGGCGGCCGTGACTTTCCTGGAGGTTTCCCTGCGGGACTCCTCGGGGGCGACGACGAACCGGGTCGGTATCCCCGTGTATCTTCCGGGTGGGGCTGTGACCGGGACCTGGACGCAGGTCTACATCCCCTTGAGCGCCTTTACGGGATACGACCTGACGCGCTTCAGTGAAATTGATTTTGACGACGGGGGCACCGCCTCTGGGAACGATACGGTCCTCTTCAGTGCGATCGGTTTTTCCTACGCGGGCGCCTGCTGGACCTTCACGCCCACGCCAACCTACACTTTCACCCCGACCTCGACCCCGACCCCGACGCCATCTTCCACCAACACCTTCACGCCGACGAATACCTTCACCTTCACACCGACGCCGACCAAATCGCCCACACCCACCCAAACCCCGACCCCAACCCCGACGAACACATACACCTTCACCTTGACCAATACCCCCACACCGAC
>CAYMOV010000155.1:0-2106 GCA_964392085.1 uncultured bacterium | reverse complement strand
CCGACCGACACCAATTCCTCCACGCCGACCCCGACCAAGTCGCCTACCCCGACTCAAACCCCGACACCGAGTGCGACTGCCTCCCAGACTCCAACCGCTTCTTTGACACCAACTGGGACCCCGAGTTTCACCGCCACCTTCACCCCCACCAATACGCCCACGGCAACCTACACCCCGACCAACACGCCGACCCCCACGGCGACGTACACTTCGACTTTCACCCCGACGGTGACGAATTCCCCGATCCCCTCGGCCACGGCGACCCCCACGCCTACCATCACGAATACATTCACTTTCACGCCCACCCCGACCAACACCTATACCTTCACCCCGACGCCGACGAAGTCCCCGACCCCCACCCAGACCCCGACGCCGAGTGCCACAGCCTCCCAGACTCCAACCGCTTCTTTGACACCAACTGGGACCCCGTCTTTCACCGCCACCTATACCCCCACCAAAACGCCCACGGAAACCTTCACCCCGACGGTTACCGACACGCCGATCCCCTCGGCGACCGCGACGCCCACACCATCGTTTACGATGACCGCGACCGATACCTGGACGCCGGCCCCCACCGCGACATGGACGCCGACTTTCACGCCGTCCTTCACCCCGACGTACACGGTGACGTTCACCCAGACGTTTACATCAACCGCCACCTCGACCTTCACGGACAGCTTGACCCCCACCCCGACCGACACCCCGGTGCCCTCCGCTACCGCGACCTTTACGCCGACCATTACCTGGACCCCGACGGCTACCTTCACCGACACCCCCACCTTCACCTTCACCCAGACTTCCACGGAAAGCTTCACGCCGACGGAAACCTGGACTCTGGTGCCCTCGGTGACATCAACCTTTACCCCGACGTTTACGAACACTTTCACCCCGACTTTCACCCCAACGAATAGTTACACGCCGACCCCATCCTTCACCTTCACCCAGACCTGGACCCCCTCGGCCACCTTTACGATGACCCCGACCCGGACGTGGACCCCCACGTCGACGCCGACCCCGCCCACCGGGGTGACGCTCTCCAAGACGGTCTCCAACAACCGGCCCCAATCCGGTGACACCGTCACCTACCAGTTGGCCTTCTTGGTGACGGGGAACGCCGCCACGAACCTGGTGGTGACCGACACCCTGCCGACGAACATGACCTTCGTGGGGTTCGGATCCTCGACGGCGGCGCCCTCGCCCGTGGCCTTCACGGTGCCGACCGCTCCGGGCGGACCGATTCTGGTTTGGCAATTCCCGACGCTGGCCGTGGGCAATTACGTGGTGACTTTCCAGGCCAAGATCAAGGACCTGTTGTCCGGCGGATCGGTGATCACCAATACGGGTTCCCTATCGATCCCGGGGGCCCCGCTCCTCCTTTCATCGGCGCCCCTGACCCTGACGGGAAGTTACACCGTCAAGGTGGCGGTGTACAACGAGGCGGGCGAGGTGGTGAAGACGATTTTGGTGACCCAGATGTCCCAACCCGTGGACAACGTCACGGTGAGCCCGGACGGCACCATCACGAGCCTGACCGACCAGGCGTCCGTGTATTTCAAGGGCCAACTGATCGGGACCTGGGACGGGACGAACGGATCCGGCCAGCCAGTCGGCAACGGGACATACTACATCAAGATCGACAACGTGGATTCCTTCGGGGCCGTGACCAGCGTGAACCAGGTGGTGACGGTGGAACGCCCATCCTCGGAGTTGTCGATCGCGGTCTACAACACGGCCGGGGAGGTCGTCCGGACCTTGCTCAACGAGCCGGTGCCCAGCGGCCTGAACATCCAACAGGTGACCTTATCCACCGACACGATCCAACCGGGCTATGTGGGTTCAACCCCGGGGTCTCCCGCCCAGGCGGCGGTGGTGCTGTCGGACGGCACGGCGGCCGTTTGGGACGGACGGAGCGACAGCGGAACGTACGTGACGAACGGCCAGTACTACATCGAGATCAAGTCCCAGGACGGGCAGGGTGGGATCCAGGTGATCACGAAGCCCATCGCGGTGCTTTCCTACGGGGGGACGGGCCTGACCGTCCGGGTGAGTCCGAACGTCCTGAACTCGACCCAACCCGTGGCCCAGTTCAGCGTCCAACCGGCGATG
>CAYMOV010000154.1:0-5794 GCA_964392085.1 uncultured bacterium | reverse complement strand
CCGACAAATTCGTTAACACCCACTGGGACGGCGACTGGGACCGACACCTCCACGGCGACCTGGACAATGACCTTCACTTCCACCTCCAGCCGGACGCCTACCCTCACCCGGACTCCGACGGCGAGCTTCACTTCAACCCCGACACCCACGGGTACGAGCAGCGCTACGTCGACCGCGACGCTCACCGCGTCGCCGACCTTTACCCCCACCTACAGTTTCACGCCCAGCGCTACGGCCTCCTTCACCGTCAGCCGCACAACTACGGCGACGCCGACCTTCACCCCGACTCCGACTTCAACGCGCACCCCGGTCCCGACCATGACCTGGACACCCACCGAAACCCCGAGCTCGGTGCCATCCTCCACCCCGACCGCGACCCCGACGGAAACGCCCGCGGCCTGTCCGCCGATCCGCGTTTCGGCGGCCTACCCGAACCCGGTGTTTGACGCGGAAACCCTGGTCCGGGTGGAACTGTCCTCCCCTTGCCCCGAGACCGTCACCTGGAAGATCGTCACCGTGGCGTACCGGGTGGTGGCGGTTGGCCAAACGGATATTTATGGGACAAAAACCATCGGCTGGGACCAGCGGGACGCCCAGGGAATGCCTGTGGCGAACGGGCTCTATTTCTTCCTGCTGTCCGAGGCCGGGAAAACCACGCACGTCACCCAAATACTGGTCCTTCGATAGTCCGAGGAGATACAGACGATGAATCCCACATCCAACCCTGGAAAACGGTCCCTGACGAATCCAAGCCAATTAGGTGTGGATCCGTCAGCCAAAAATAGGCCAGTGACCCTACGGGATGTCGGACGGGCGGTGGGTGTCTCGCCCGCGACTGTTTCGCGCGTGCTCTCGGGCTTCATCAAGGTCCGTCCCAACACGCGCCAAATGGTCCTGGAGACTGTCCGGGAACTCGGGTACCATCCAAATCCCATGGCCCAGAAACTGGCCCGCTCACGGAAAAATGCGGGTGCCGGGATCGGGAAGGATGGTTTCCCCGAGGGGCCAAGCCCGTTTTAACGGTTTGGCGCGATGGATCGATGGAACAGGCTAAACTGCCGGTTCCGACGCGTTTGATCACCGAAGCGGTTTTTCACGCGGTGGCCCCGATTGTCATCCGCATGAAGAACGGAAGGAAAGCATGAAATCGACCGGGCTTTTCAAGGGGGTCCCTCGGAAGGGCGGCCCGTCGGGGTGGTTCCGCCTTGTCCTCGGGATATTCGGCTTGGCGGGATGCGTCTTTTTCCCGATCCGGTTGTCCGCCGCGCCCATTTCGAATGAAGGGAAACCCATGGCCACCTACCGCAACCCCATCCTTTCGGGGTTCCACCCCGATCCCAGCGTCTGCCGGGCGGGGGACGACTTCTACCTGGTGAACTCCACCTTTGAGTATTTCCCGGGCCTTCCCATCTACCACAGCCGCGACCTAACGCATTGGGAGCAGGTCGGAAACGCCCTGGACCGCCCCAGCCAACTGCCCCTCAAGGGCGCCACGGACTTCGGGGGCCTCTATGCCCCGACGATCCGCTATTGGAAAGGCACCTTCTACCTCACCTGCACCAACATCACCGGAGGGGGCAACTTCATCGTGACGGCCAAGGACCCCCGGGGACCTTGGTCCGAGCCGCACTGGATCCCGGTTTCCGATATCGATGGGTCCATGCTCTTCGACGACGACGGCAAGGCGTACTTCACGAGCCAGGGCGGCGGCGAAAAGGCCGGCATCAAGCAATGCGAGTTCAACCCGGCCACCTTCAAAATCACCTCGGAATCCAAGGTCATCCATAACGACCTAGCCGAGTCCTGGAACGAGGGGCCGCACCTTTACAAGATCCGCGGTAAGTACTACCTCATGGTGGCGGAGGGCGGCACGGGCCTCTATCACATGGAATGGATCGGCCGCTCCGACAACCCCTGGGGCCCCTGGGAGCCCTGTCCCTTCAACCCCATCCTGACCGAACGGGACGAGCCCAAAAGCCCCATCCAATGCACGGGCCACGCCGACCTGATCGAAGCCCCCGATGGAACCTGGTGGATGGCCTTCCTGGGGGTGCGCATGCATGACGGCACGTCCGTCCTGGGACGTGAGACCTTCCTGGCCCCGGTGGAATGGAAGGACGGCTGGCCGGTCGTGAACGGCACCCACCACGTGGCCCTGGAGATGCCGGCCCCCAACCTTAAACCCCATCCCTTCCCGCAGGACCCGGCGCGGGATGACTTCAACGAAACCCAGCTGGGTCCCCCGTGGATCCATGTGCGGAACATCCGCCCGGACGAGATGTCCCTGACCCGTCGCAAGGGCTTCCTCTCCCTGCGGGCCGCGAAAGACTCCCTCGACGACAAGACCCAGGAGCCCGCCTTCGCGGGCCGGCGCCAACCCGACTTCAACGTCGTGGCCCGGTGCGAGATGGAGTTCAAACCGGCGGTGGACGGCGTGGAAGCCGGGCTGGTGGTGAGGTCCAACGACGACAACCACTACGAGATCGGCGTGGGTCGGCACGACGGGGCGGTGGAGGTGTTCGTCCGCAACCGGGTCAAGGCCTACAGCAGTTATGTCGCCCGGAGCCCCTTCGCCGGGGAAAAGGTTTGGCTTGAGCTTTCGGGCCAGGTCGGCCAATACCAGTTCGCTTATTCCTCGGATGGAAAAAAATGGGAGACCCTCGCGGCCTCGGACGCCTCCGACCTGTCGAAGGAAAAGGCGGGGGGGTTCACCGGGACCGCGATCGGGATGTTCGCGACCGGGAACGGCACGGATACACAAACCTGGGCGGATTTCGACTGGTTCGAAATGGCCCCGGGCAAGGCCCCCGACCCGATCGCCTTGTCGCCGCGGCCCACGCCGACCCCGATTCCGGCCCAAGCCCTCTGGAGGATCCGTTGCGGCGGGACGGAGTGGACGGACGCCGAGGGGAACCATTGGGAGGCGGACCGGGCCTACACGGACAGCGAAACCGCCGGAGCCGGGCGTCCGATCGCCGCGAGCCGTGACGGGGAGTTATACGCGACTGAACGTTGGGGACGGGATTTCACCTACAACCTGCCGGTGCCTCCCGGGGAATACCGGGTTCGGCTCCTGTTCGCGGAAACCTACCTCAAGAAACCCGGAGAGCGAGTCTTTGATGTCCTGGTCAACGGCCACCAGGTCCTGAAAAACTTAGACATCCTCAAGGAAGCCGGCGGCGTCGATAAAGGCATTGAGCGGGTTTTCAAGGATGTGAAACCCGACGCCGCGGGGAAGATCGCGATCCGGTTCGTGGCCTCGGTGCAGAACGCCAAGGTCTGCGCCCTCGAGGTTCAGAAAAAACCATGACAGGACGGCTCCAATCACGCCGGGCTTGATCACCTGGGATTGGGGATTTTTGGGGGGATGGTTTCCCGTCTCCGGCCGGGGGTGTTCCATCCGTGGCGTTGACCCCGGCAAGGGGCGGACCCCGGGGTTCCCATTTTCAGTGGCCGGGAAAACGGAAGGTTAAGCGCTTGCACGAAATGCGTTTGGTAAAAGTCCGCCCTTCGCACGTCTTTAGAGGGGTGGCGCAGGACCCTTTTTTTTCGTCTTGATTGGAATCGGTTCCAGCCCGGGGGTAGGCTTCAACAGAGGGTGATTGGAAATGACGTCTTGCGGCTTCCAAAACGGGGGGATTCGACCCAAGGGCGCTCGGGCCTTCAAAGCGGCCTGGACCTCGGGATTAATCTTCCTTTTCCTGTTAACGGCCCCCGCGCTGAGGGCCGCCTGCACCCTCACGGGCGCGACCCTGGATACCAGCGTCGACGACGCGATCTTCATCTCCATCAACGGAAACAACATCGTCTCCCAACCCAGCGACTGCAACTGGTGGTCTTCGGTCCACAGCTACACCCTGACGGACCTGACGGTCTTCAACACCACCGGCGAGAATATCCTCTCGGTGTACGCCTCGGACCTTTGCGGTAACACGGCTTGGGCAACCTGGCTGTTGACCCTGACGTACTCCAACTGCCCCACGCAATACATCGCCAGCGATGGTTGGTGCACAAGGGCAATGGACGCGGGGGTCACCTACGGCGGAGCGGGAATGCCCGGCAGTTTCCCGCCCGGGTGGATGACCACGGGCTACAGCGACAACGCCTGGGGCGGCGTCTATACGGGCGACGTCCGGACGATCCGTAACTGCTCGAACTGCGGCACCATCACGGGAACCGGCTATGGGGCCTTCGTGCCCCACATCTGGGGCGACAACAACTTCGCGCCGGATTACGTGGGGAAGGGCTACCTGTTCCGCCAACATTTCGTCCTGGGCTCCAGTGCCTGCGCCGTGACCCCGGCCCCCAGCCCCACCCCCATCCTGCCGACCAACACCCCGACCGTCACGGCCACCCCGACCATCGGTTCTCCCACGGCCACCTTCACGCCCTGGCCGGGTTGCGGCCCCTCCGCGGGCGTGACCAGCCCAAAACTCAATATGCAGTCGAGTTGCTTCAACCAGAACAGCCAATACATGGATTTCGGGGTGAAGGTCACTAACTGGGATACCGCTCCCGTGACCCTCAACAGCCTTTGCGTGAAGGCCTGGGCCTTCGAGCCGGTCAACCTCAACATGATCGGCTTCAACAACTCAGCGGGCACCACCTGCGGGCCGGGCGGCAGCCCCTGCCAGAGCGTGGTGAACACCGGCACCGTGGCCCTTGCGACCTGGGGGTCGTGCTCGGCGGACCCCAACCACCAGGCCAACCAGATGGTCTCCTACTGCTTCACCTCGGCGGTGGTGATATCGCCTAATGGGGGGTCCTGGCAGTCCCAGGGGGACCTTTTCCGAATGGGCCGCAACAACTCGAACATGACCAACGGCAATTTCTCGGATGACTGGTCCCACTTCGGGACGGGAAACGGCGATTGCTCGTCCAACGGGACGCCCCAGGAGAACCCCTACTTCGCCCTCTACTATAACGGCAACCTAGTCCGGGAGCAGATGGATGGGTCCGGGACCAACTTCGACACCGCCAGCGGACGCGAACCCTGTGTGCCGGTGATCACCTGCACACCCACCCGTACAGTCACCTCAACCCCCACTTTTACTTATACGCCCACCCCAACGCCGTCCCCCACCCCGACTCGGACTCCAACCCCCACTTTTACTTCGACTTTTACCGCCACACCCACACCGACCAAGACCAACACACCGACCTTCACCTATACCTATACTCCCACCCCCACGCCGACGCCCACCAACACCTTCACTCCGACCCTGACCCCCACCAAGTCGCCCACGCCGACCCAGACGCCCACCCCAACCCCGAGCAACACCTTTACTCCTACCCGCACGAACACCCCCACCAACACCTACACGCCCACCCCGACGGTGACGGTGACCAACACCAATACCTTCACACCAACCCCCACGAAGTCCCCCACCCCGACCCAGACCCCGACGCCGACCCCCAGTTTTACGTTCACCCCGACCAAAACCAACACACCGACCTTCACCTACACGAACACCCCCACCGCCACCCCGACCCCCACGCCGAGCTTCACCTTCACCCCGACGAGGACTTTCACGCCGACGAATACCTTTACGCCAACGGTTACGAACACGCCGATCCCCTCGGCGACGGCGACGCCGACGCCGACGATCACGAACACCCACAGCTTCACCCCGACCCCGACCAATACTTTCACGGCGACCTTTACCTTCACGAAGTCACCGACGCCGACCCAGACGCCGACCCCGACCCCCTCGCCTACCCCGACCTTCACCGCGACCGTTACCCCCACCCCGACCTATACCCGGACGAATACCCCGACCCCGACCCCCACTCC
>CAYMOV010000153.1:0-5813 GCA_964392085.1 uncultured bacterium | reverse complement strand
CACCCAAAGCATTGGCCTCGGCTTGAGGCCTCGGCCATGGGGGCGGGGCTTTTTTTATTTCCGGTGTCCCGGGTCCCAGGCCCGGGAGGGGACTGCTACAATGACCCCACTTTGATCCCGAACGGACCGACGCCGTGAACCCGCCACAAACCACGACCTTCCAGACCTATCGCAGGTTACTGGGTTATTTAAAGCCGTATCGGGCCCGTTTTTTGGCCGCCCTCTTGTTCATGTCCATCGTCGCAGGGTCCACGGTTTATCTCATGTATCTCCTCAAACCCATCATGGACGGGATGTTCGGTAAGACGGATGACCCGGCTGGGGCTTACCACCATCTTGTCTACTTTACCCTTCCCTTGGCTTTCGCCGTCGCGTGGTTCCGTTCGCTTTCAACCTACGGACAAAACTATATGACGGGATACCTCAGTCAACAGGTGGTCCAAAAGATCCGGGGACAACTGTTCGAACGGTTTCTGCGCATGCCGATGTCGTATTTCTCTTCCCAGCGGACGGGGGGGCTGGCTTCCCGCATCACCAATGACGTGATGATCCTCCAGGACACGGCGACCCAGGTGCTTACCAGCGCCATCTCATCGGTCCTTCAGGTGCTGGGCTTGGTGGCTTACATCCTTTACCTGGATTGGAAACTGGCGCTGATGGCGCTGGTGGTCTTCCCGGTCGCTTTTTATCCCATGATCCGGTTCGGCCGAAAAATGCGTCATGCCTCGGGGGAAGGGCAGGCGATCCTGGCGGAACTCAATGCCCATATCCATGAAACCCTGGGGGGGATCCGGGTCGTGAAGGCCTTTGGCCGGGAGGCGGGCGAGGAAGAAAAATTCAACCGGACTAACCGGAGCTATTTCGGGGTTGTCATGCGTTCGATCCGTGCGGCGGCCCTTTCGTCCCCGATCGTCGAACTCATCGGCATTACCGCGTTCCTCTGCCTGGTGGTTTGGCTGGGCCACCGCGCCATGATCCTCAAGGACATCACCCTTGGCGAGTTTATGTCTTTCGGGGGAGCCGCTTACTCCCTTTATAAACCCCTCAAGGATTTGAATGGGGTTTGGGGACGGATCCAACACTCCATGGCGGCGGCAGACCGTTGCTTCGGTATTCTGGACGCCCCGGATGACCAAGCCGATATCCCTGGGGCGGTGCAAGTGGGTCCCCTGAAGGAGTCCATCGAGTTCAAGGACGTTTCCTTCCATTACGCCGCGGGGAGGCCCGTGCTGGAGGGCGTCTCGTTCTCCCTCCGGAGGGGTGAAATCGTCGCCCTGGTGGGACCCTCGGGCGGGGGCAAGAGCACCTTGGCCGACCTGATCCCCAGGTTCTACCGGCCGACCTCCGGGACGATCCTGTGGGACGGCAAAGACCTCAACCAAATCCAGGTGGCCTCCCTCCGTAAGCACATCGGCATCGTGACCCAGGAAACCATCCTCTTCCATGGAACGGTACGGGACAACATCGCCTACGCCAGGCCCGACGCCGACCTGAAGGATGTGGAAGCGGCCGCGAAAGCAGCCTATGCCGTGGATTTCATTAATGAAATGCAGGGGGGCTATGGGGCCCTGGTGGGGGAACGTGGCACCAAACTATCCGGCGGCCAACGCCAACGGTTGGCGATCGCCCGGGCCCTGTTGAAGGATCCCCCACTCCTGATCCTCGATGAGGCCACCAGTGCCCTCGACAACGAAAGCGAACGCCTGGTCCAAAAGGCACTGGATGAGTTGATGGGCCACCGCACCACCTTGGTCATCGCGCATCGCCTCTCGACCATCCAACGGGCCGACAAGATCCTGGTGCTGGAAAAGGGCCGGATCGTGGAACAGGGGAAGCACGCGGAACTCCTCGCGAAGGGCGGGCTCTACGCCCACCTCCATTCCATGCAGTTCCGCGACCCCGAACCGGCGGTCGGATCGTGACCCGGGGTCCGCGTCGTCCCGCCGTTTTTTTTGATCGCGACGGCACCCTGATCCAGGACCGGGATTACCTGTCGGACCCGAAGGGGGTCCGCTTGCTCCCGGGGGCCGTCCAAGCGGTCCGTCTGTTAAAGGCGGCCGGTTACCGGGTGTACTTGGTCAGCAACCAATCAGGCGTGGCCCGGGGCTATTTCGGGGCCGCGGCGGTCCACCGGGTGAACCGGAGATTCCGGGACCTGCTGGGAGTCCGGTTGGACGGCGTCTTTTTCTGCCCCCACCACCCGAAGGGCGAGGTGGCCCGATACCGGAAAGCCTGCGCCTGCCGGAAGCCGGCCCCGGGAATGGTCCGCCAGGCGGCGAAAAGGCACCCTTTGGACCTGCCCAACAGTTACATCGTGGGCGACAAGCCCGACGACGTCCTTCTGGCCCCGCGGGCCGGTCTTCGGGGAGGCCTCCTGGTGCTGACCGGCTATGGCCGAAAGAGCCGGGGTAGCCTAAAATCACGGGACCGGTTGGCCGTCGTGAAGGATGCCCTCGCGGCCGCGAAGTGGATACTGAAAAACAATGCGAAATGAGGAATTCGTAATTAGGAATGATGCCTGTAGCGTCTTAATTCCTCATTCCGAATTCCGCATTCATCATTTTCATTCGGGGTGTTCATGAAGCCGACCTTGCCGTCCGACCTGCCCAAGAAGGGCATGGACCTCCTCAAGAAATTCCCGCGCCTGAAACTGATGGTGGCCGGGGACCTGGTGGCCGACGAGGCGGTTTACGGGGTGACCGACCGCATTTCCCGCGAGGCGCCGGTCCTGATCCTCCGCTATACCCACACGGTGACCGCGCCGGGAGGCGCCGCCAACGCCGCCATGAACGCCAAGGACCTGGGGGCCCAGGTGTACCCCTTGGGCGTGGTGGGGGACGACGAAGGGGGGCGACGGCTCCTGGAGGTGTTCCGCCACAAGCAGTTGGACGCCACAGGGGTTTTGACGGTCAAGGGCCGCATGACCACGGTGAAGAGCCGAATCCTGGCGGGGGCCCAGCACACGGCGAAACAGCAGGTCATCCGCATCGACCGGATCCCCGACAAGGACATCCCGAAATCCGTCGAGAACAAGATCCTCGGCCGGTTGACGGCCCTGGCACCCAAGATGGACGCCCTGCTCATTTCCGATTACCAACTCGGTCTCCTGACCCAGGCGGTCCGGCGGGCCCTGCTGTCGGCCTTTGAGGGGAAGATCATCACGGTGGATTCCAGGTTCCACCTTCCGGAGTACCGCGGTGTGTCGCTCGTGACCCCCAACGTAGCCGAAGCCGGCCCCGCGGCGGGGTTGGAGATCGTGGACGAGACGAGCCTCTTGCGCGCGGGCAAGCTCCTGCGTGAACGCCTTGCGTCCGACGTGCTCATTACCCGTGGGCCCCAGGGAATGGCCCTGTTTCACGGGAAGGACTTGGTGCACCATTTGCCGGTCCACGGCATCGACCAGCCGGTGGACCCCACCGGGGCCGGGGACACCGTGGCGGCGGCCGTTACGCTCTGCCGCGCGGCGGGCGCCGACCTGGTCACCTCGGCCTCCTTCGCCACCGTGGCGGCGGGGATCGTGGTGGGCCGGAGGGGCACCGTGACCGCCTCCCGGGCCGAGGTGGAATCGGTCCTGAAAAACTTCAAACCCTGAGGAAACCCGTGGCGGAAGTGGTGTTGGACCGAAAGGTCTTGGCCGGGAAAATCCGGGCCCTCCAAGCGAAGGGCGAAAAAATCGTGTTCGCCAACGGTTGTTTCGACCTGCTCCATGTGGGCCATGTGCGGTACCTGCGGGGGGCCAAGACCCTCGGCGATAAGCTGGTGTTGGCCCTCAACACCGACGAGTCGATCCGGCGGTTGAAGGGCCCCCAACGGCCCTTGATGAGCCTGGAGGACCGGTTGGGCGTCCTGTCCCAATTCGAGATGATCGATTTCGTGACGGCCTTCGAGGAGGACACCGCCACGCCGCTCCTCCTGGCGCTGAAGCCCGATATCCAGGCCAAGGGGACGGATTACACCCCGGACAACGTGCCTGAAAAGGACACGGTGGCCTCCTATGGGGGCCGGGTGGCCGTCGTGGGGGACCCCAAGGACCACTCCTCGAAGGATCTCATCAAGGAAATCCTCTCCCGGTACGGCCCGAAAAAGTAGGCGGACGGTCCCATCGTCCTGTTCTAAACTTGAGGCGGACACCGTCATCCCGAGCGGAGTCGAGGGATCTGCATTCGCTGAAAAAACGAAAAGCGGATTCCCCGCAGGTTTGTTCGGAATGACGGCACTGAGCGGATTGGAAAAGGCCGGGAATGCCGTCACCCTTCAAACACATACTGGTTTCCCGCACCGACAAGATCGGCGACCTGATCCTCTCACTTCCGGTTTTCCAGTCCCTGCGGGCCTCCTTCCCGGAGGCCCGGATCACGGCGCTGGTGTCGTCCTACGCGCGGGAGGTCGTGGAGACGCATCCCGACGTGGATGGGGTGGAACTGGTCAGCCGGGCCGACACGCTTCCCACCCTGGTATGGCGGTTCCGGCGGCTCGAATGTGACGCCTTCCTCGCGCTTTATCCCAGGCCCTGGATCGGCCTCGCGGCCCGGATCGCCCGGATCCCCACCCGGGTCGGGACCGGATACCGATGGTGGTCGCCTTTCTACAACAAGAAAATCTACGTCCATCGGTCCCGTTGCGAGCGTCATGAGTCGGATTACAACCTGGACCTGGTGAGGGCTTTGGGCGGTACCAAGTTGAGGCCGATCCCCCAATTCGCCGTGGAGGCGGCGGACCGGGAAGCGGCCCGGGCGCTCCTGAAATCCAAGGGACAAGCCTCCGGGGACCGGATCGTCGCGGTCCATCCCGGGTCGAAGGGTTCAGCCCTGAATTGGAGCCCGGAACGGTACGCCGAGGCCGTCGGGAAGATCGCCCGTTGGGACGGCGTCCGGATCCTCGTGACCGGGGGACCCGGCGAGGAGAAAGTCGTCCAACGGCTCTTGGCCGCCCTCCCGGCCCGGTTGAAACCGCCGATGACCCTCGTTGATGAGGTGGGCCTCCGCCCCTTGGCCGCCGTGCTGAAAGCCTGCCATTGCCTGCTTTCGGGTTCCACCGGCGTGATGCACTTGGCGGCCGCCGTGGGGACCCCGACGGTTTCCCTCTTCGGCGGCGGCCCGACCACCTCCCCGGTCCGGTGGGGACCCGTGGGCAACCGGTCCCTGGTCTTGAAGCCGGACGCCCTGCGTTGCCCGGAGTGCCGGGAAGGGAACTGTCATCGCCACGACCCGATGGATTGGGTCTCGGTGGATCGTGTGGTCCAGGGAGTCAAGGTGATGCTGGATGCCCGGGGCCCGAGACGTTGAGGCGGTGGGCGTTTTTTGGCGTTGCCCTGGCCTTGGCGGGCGGCCTCGCGGGATGTTCCTTGTTGTTCGTCCAAAAAGGGAACACCCGGTATTCTTCCGCGGCGCCCCAGGCCGTCCCGACCGCGCCTTCCCTGTCGAAAGAAATGGGGATGGAGTCCGGCGGGTCCACCTATCAATCGGTTCCGGGGGACAGCCTGGAGACCATCGCCCGGGCTTTTTACGGGGATTCCAGGCAGGGACCTTACCTGGGACGCATCAACCACTTGAAGGCCGGGGGCGCTTTGCGGCCCGGGAGGACCCTCCGAATCCCGCCCAACCCACCTTCGCTTCCCCCGTCCCGCGTTCCCGGGACACAGGTTTCGGGCCTTTCGGCCAAAGACCCGGACCTGCGGATGGTCACCCGACAGGTGGGTCATGAGACCTATGAGATGGAAGTCAGCGACGTCAAGGGGATCGCCCGCCCCAAGGATAATCGGGCCTTCGCCGTGGGGGAGCGCCTGAAATACCAGGTCAAGTATTTCACCGTGA
>CAYMOV010000152.1:1561-5835 GCA_964392085.1 uncultured bacterium | reverse complement strand
CTTGGGCTCGAACCGGTTTGTAACGTTGCCTCGGGGTATATAGGGGCAGAGCCCCGATAAGGACGGCGCATCGGTGGTCCGCACGGCGCCTCCTCGACTTGGGCTCGAACCGGTTTGTAACGTTGCCTCGGGGTATATAGGGGCAGAGCCCCTATAAGGACGGCGCATCGGTGGTCCGCACGGCGCCTCCTCGACTTGGACTCGAAACTGTTTAAAGCGTTGCCTCAGGGTACATAGGGGCGGAGCCCCTATGAGAGTACGCATTTAAGGTCCACACAACGCCGTCCCCATTAGGCGCGGGAGCCTTCCGTGACCCGGAGGAGCCTTTCCCCATTCACCATGCTGAAGGAGACCGGTCCTTGGTGGTGGATTACCCACTCCGCCAGTTCCTCAGGGTCCCTCGGTAAGTGGCTGGGCGCCGGGACCCCGATGAGGTCCGCCAAATACCCGGGCCGGACCTGCCCCAGGGACTTCCCTTCCCCCAGGGCCTCCGCCGCCCGGTCCGTCGCCAGGGACAGGACCTCGCTTGGGCGGACTGTGGGGTTCGCCTGGGCGAACAACCGCATTTCCCGGAACATGGAAAGGGATCGGTTGGACGCCAGGCTGTCGGTGCCCAACGCCACGGGAATGCCCCGTTTCTTGAATTCGGCGTAACGGAACTTGGGGTGGCCGAAAAAGGCGTGGCTCCCCGGGCAATGCACCACGCCGATCCGGTGCTTCGCCAGGAGTTCGAGATCCTTCCCGTCCACGGTGTTGCAATGGACCGCGAGGTCCAGCTTGGGGAGCCACCCCAATTTCGAGAGGAATTGGACCGGGGTCTTGGCGTGGGGTTTCGCCCAATCGGGGTTGATCTCGGAGCGGCGCTTGGCCAAGGCCCCCCGCCCCTTTTGAAAAAGCTCCCACTCCGACCGGCTCTCCCCCACGTGGATCGCCGTGGGCATTTTCCGGTGATGGGCCAGCTGGCGCCCCACCAGGTGGAACAGCTCCCGGGACACCGTATAGGGGGTGTGGGGCGAAAAGCCCCAACGCAGGGTCGTAGGATGGGGCGGGAAGGCGGTGGCCCGCTTCACGCGCTCCAGGAGCCGTTTCCAGACGGCGAGGGGGAGTGGTTGGCCGAAATCGAGCGCCTCGAAAAACACGGCGGACCGGAGGCCGGATTTCTTCAGGAGTTCGTAACTCTCGTAACTCGTGGAGATATCGTAAAGGGTGGTGGTGCCGTGGTCGAGGGATTGCCGGATGCCCTCCGCGATGGACCGCTTGAAGTCCGCCGGGGTGGTCCCCCGTGTCTTAAGAGCGATCCGGGTCAGCCAATCCCGGAAGCCGTCCCGGAGGGGCACCTTGCCCTGGAGGGAGGTGAAGTCCAGGTGGCAGTGGGCGTTGATCAGGCCCGGCAGGAGGATCGTGTCGCCCAGGTCCAGGACCCGGACCGAGGGAAGGAACTGGAGGTCCTTCCGCTGGCCCACCTGGAGGATGCGGTGGCCCTGGACGAGGACGAAGGCGTTCTCCAGCGGTTGGGCGCGGTGTCGGGTCAGGATCGCGCGGGCGAAAAGGGCTAGGCGCGGGGTCATGGCCTCCCGGCCTCAGCGCGTGACGTATTTCTCCAGCTTCTCGAACTTGTCGAAGGGCTTCCGGTCGGTGGAAACCCGGCCACGCTTGGAGATGACCCCGACCTCTTCCCCGGTGGGCTGGTCGAGGTAGAGGGACGGCGCGAAATGGTCCAGCTGGTGCCCCTGCGCCCTCAGGCGCTTGAGGTTCTTCTGCATCAGGGACACCGAGATGGGCTTGGGGGCCGCGAGCCGGTAGGTCCAGCCCATGCCGAAGCAGGGCATGTCCACCCGCGCCGTGGCGATGTGGGGGAACACGCTCTTGACGGTCTTGTAGATGGTCGCGAAGGATTCGGGGAACAGGTAGTAGTTGTCCGTGTGGATCGAAAGCACCCCGCCCTCGCTGAGTCGGCTCTTACAGAGCTTGTAGAACTCCCGGGTGTACAGCATCTTGGACGGGCCGTGGGGCTCGGTCAGGTCGATGATCATCACGTCGAATTTCTCGGGATGGTCCTCCACCCACTTTCGGGCGTCCTGGAAGACGATTTCCACGCGTTTGTCCGCGAAGGGTTTCTTCAGGGCCGGGTAATGCTTGCGGCAGAAATCCACGACCCCCTTGTCGATCTCCACCATGAGGATGCGGTCCAGGCTCTTGAACTTAATGGCCTCCTCAAGGGCGAAGCAGTCACCCCCTCCGATGACCAGCATGCGCTTGGGGTTCTTGTGGGCCAAGAGGGGGGCGGAGACCAGGTATTGGTGGTAGCGGTTCTCGTCGCCGTCGGAGATCTGGATCTTGCCGTCGAGGAAAAGGAGCGTCCCGAAGGTGTCGTTCTCGAAGATCTCCATGGTCTGGAAGGGCGTCTTGCCCTTGTAGAGGGAACGGCCCTGGTACACATGGCCAAAATCGTTGGTCACCCATTCAGTCTTCGGGGGCATCGGGTTCTCCGGGTTCAGGATGGCAGGGATTATACCCAATAAGAAAGGCCCCTTCCGCAAGAACGAAAAGGGGCCGGGGACTCCAGAGGGTCCGTCGGGACCGTGAAAACAGGCCTTCAAGGGGTTTGGGCGGTGACGGCCTGGTTCTGTTCCTTGTGCAGTTGGGAGGCCTTCATCAGGTCCGCCTGGGCCGCGTCCAGGTTCCCCATCTTCACGTAGACCAGCGACCGGCCCCGGAGGGCCGGGAGGTAGGAGGGGCTCACCTCCAGCGCGCGGTTGTACACCTTCAGGGCGTCCTCGTAGCGTTCCAGATTGATGAGGGCCCGGCCCTGGCTGTCCAAGCTGTCCAGGTTATCCGTCGGGATCGAGGCGGCCTTCTCGAAATCCCTCTTCGCCTCCGGCTTTCTGCCCATTTTCACCAGGACTTCACCCCGGTAGACGTAAACATCCAGGTAGTCGGGGTTCTGGGTGATGGCCTGGTCGAAGTCCTTGAGGGATTCCCGGTTCATCCCCAGGCCGGCGTATTCCATCCCCCGGCCCGTGAGGAATTTTGGGTTGTCCGGCTCCAACCGGATGGCCTCGGAAAAGTCCGCCAGGGACCGGTTGGAGTCGTTGAGGTACCGGTAGCAAAAAGCCCGTTGGTCGTAGGCCTCCGCCAGGTCGGGTTTCAGCCGGAGGGCCTCGGTGAAATCGGCGGCGGCGGCGTTGTAATTCCCCATGCGGAAATACAGCAGTCCCCGGAGGAAATAGGGGTCCGGGGTTTGGGGGTTTTTCTTGATCTCGTCCCCCAACCGCGTCAGGGCCTCGGCGGCGGTCTTCGGGGGGGCGTTCCTCACGCGGTCCAACCAGGTTTTTCCGGGGCCCCGGGACAGGAAGAACCAGGCCCCCCCCAGGAAGAGGAGGCACAGGGCGCCCCAGAACCAAAGGGGTCGGCGGCGGGGAGGGTCAGGCTTTGGGGGGCTTGCCATGGACGGCTTCGACGATGGAGTTGATGCCGCCCCGGGCGTTGAACCGCATGGTGACGCGGCACCATTTGGGCTTGGCCGCCTTTACCACGTCCCGAAGGATTCGGTTCACGGCGTTCTCGTAGAAGATGCCCACGTTGCGGTAGCCCGTGATGTAGCCCTTGTAGCTCTTGAGCTCCAGCACATGGTCCACCGGCTCGTACTGGAGGACCACGGTGCCGAAATCGGGCAGGCCGGTCTTGGGGCAGATGGCGTTGTACTCGGGGTTCTCGATGGTGATGGTATAGCCCGGGAACTGGTTGGGGAACGTGTCCAGGGCCGGGAGCTTCGCGTCGAGCCCCGCCTTGGCGTGGCGGTCGGTATAGGACTTCATCTGAAAAGCCTCTTCTCAGTCGATGGTAGGGGCGAGCCGTTGGCTTGCCCGTTGGATGCCGGTCCATGAGGGGCGACCCGCCGGGTCGCCCCTACAAAACCCGTCTCTGGGGTTTCACGCCCTTTAATTCACCAGCTGGTAGGTCGTGGTGCGCTGCTTGGGCTCAAAGCCCATCTCGCGGATCAGCCGCTTCATCTCGGGCAGTTCCATATCGTAATGCACCCCGGTGGAGGCCACCACATTCTCCTCCAGCATGATACTGCCGAAATCGTTGGCGCCGAAGGTCAGGCCCAGCTGGCCGATCTTCTTGCCTGGGGTGACCCAGGAGGCCTGCAGGTTGGGCAGGATGTGGTTCAGGATGATCCGGGCCAGGGCCAGGGTCTTGAGGTAATCATGGCCGCTGGCCGTGGTCAGTCCCAGGCTCTCGTTGCCCGATTGGTACAGCCAGGGGATGAA
>CAYMOV010000152.1:0-1461 GCA_964392085.1 uncultured bacterium | reverse complement strand
TGGCCGTGGTCAGTCCCAGGCTCTCGTTGCCCGATTGGTACAGCCAGGGGATGAAGCCCAGGAACCCCCCGGTCTCCTCCTGGAGTTCCCGGATCCGGAACATGTGCTCGACGCGGTCCTCGGGGGCCTCCACATGGCCGAACATCATGGTGGCCGTGGACCGCATCCCCAACCCGTGCAGGGTGCGCATGACGCCCAGCCACTCGTCGGTGGTGGCCTTCAGGGGGGCGATGTCCTGGCGGACCTTGTCCACCAGGATCTCCGCTCCCCCGCCCGGCATGGAGTCCATGCCGGCGGCGCGGAATTGCTTGAGGATGTCCACGACCTCCATCTTGAACAGCTCGGCGAAGTGGGTGACCTCGGGGGGCGAGAAGGCGTGCAGGGTGATGTCGGGATGGGCCCGCTTGATGGAGGACAGGAGCTTCAGGTACCAATCGAAAGTCAGGTCGGGGTGGTGCCCCCCCTGGAGCAGGATCTGGGTGGCGCCCTTGGCCTTGGCTTCCGCCACCTTGGCCACCACCACCTCGGGCTGGTTGACATAGCCTTCCCGGTCCCCGGGGGCGCGGTAGAAGGCGCAGAATTTGCAGTAGGTCACGCAGACATTGGTGTAGTTGATGTTGCGGTCGATGAGGAAGGTGGTGACCTTCGGGTCACGGCTCCTCAGGCGGAGGCTGTGGGCGACCTGGCCCAGTTCCATCAATGAGGCGTTGTGGAACAGCCAAGCGGCCTCTTCCCGGTTGACCTTGTGGCCGTCCAGGACCTTCTCGAGGAGGGCTTCGGCGCCCGCGACCGGTGGGGCGACGCTCACAGGAAACCTTCCTCTTTCAGGAGGTTCTTGAATTCCATCAGGCCCTGCATCTCAGCGGGCCCCAGGTCGAAGGCCAGGTTGTTCTCCAGGTAGGCCTTCAGCTTGGGCTGGTCGAACACCCAGAAGCCCTTGTAGGCCTTCACGATGTCGTCGAAATGCTTGAGCCCCTCGTTCTTGGCGGCCATGAGCATGGGATGGACCTCCCGGGCGATCTCCACGTTGCGGGCGGTCCAGACGGCGTACACGAAGGGCTTTCCGGTCTGGCGGGTCCACTCGGTCCCCAGGTCGGTCACGGTCATGCCGAAGGGAGCCGCGTTGAGGGCCGCGTCGCCGATCTGCAGGCAGGCGTCCCAGGGGCCGATCTGGTTGGCGTGGAAGGTCGACATGTCCGCCGTGACGATGTCGGGTTTCTTCACGCCGTACCAGCGCTTCAGGATCAGGCGGGAAAGGAACACCGAATTCTGTGAGTTCGAGTCGGCCCAAATCCGTAGGATGCGGCCCAAGGGCCGGTGGTGGAGTAATCGGACGCTTTGGACGGCGCCCTTGGACACGATGCCCGCCACCGGCACCACGGTCAACTCGGGGTTGAGGAAATGCGCCACGACGGGCGCGATGGCCACGTCCACCCGGCCTTCCTGAAGGGCCTGCCCCAT
>CAYMOV010000151.1:3005-5875 GCA_964392085.1 uncultured bacterium | reverse complement strand
GGGTGCTTGCGCCCCCCTTGCGGGGGCACGTTGACCTCGGTGCCCTCGATGATCTTCAAAAGGGCCTGTTGGACGCCCTCGCCGGACACGTCCCGGGTGATGCTGGGGCTGTCGGACTTGCGGCTGATCTTGTCGATCTCGTCGATGTAGATGATGCCGCGCTCGGCCTTGGTGATGTCGAAGTCGGCGTTCTGCAAGAGCTTCAGGATGATGTTCTCGACGTCCTCGCCCACGTAACCGGCCTCGGTGAGGGTCGTGGCGTCGGCCACGGCGAAGGGCACGTCCAGGAGGCGGGCCAGGGTCTGGGCCAAAAGGGTCTTCCCCACGCCCGTGGGGCCGATCAAGAGGATGTTGCTCTTCTGGAGCTCGACCTCGCCCGGTTGGGGCTTGAAGGTCAGGCGCTTGTAGTGGTTGTGGACGGCCACTGAGAGGACCCGCTTGGCCCGTTCCTGGCCGATGACGTACTGGTCCAGGACGGCCTTGATGTCCATCGGTTTGGGGACGGTGAGCTTGCCGCCGCCCGGGAGGTTCGACTTGCCCTCCTCCTTCTCCTCATCCTTGAGGATCTGGTTGCAGAGGGACACGCACTCGTTGCAGATATAGACCGCCGGCCCGGCGACCATCTTCTTGACCTCGTCCTGGGTCTTTCCGCAGAACGAACAGCGTCGGTAGGCGGTGCGGTCTTTATCGCTGGGCATGGAAACCTCAAAGGGTCTGGGCGTGGTGGAACCAAACTAGGCCGAAGGCATTTTATCCCGAAAGGTGGGCCCTTCCGCTACCCCTGGTCGTAAAATAAAGGTCGCGGAAGGGCTTTTTTTGTTTTATCAGTCCTTTTTCTTCTCAGGACGCTTGGTGATGACCTCGTCCACCAGGCCGTATTCCTTCGCTTCCTGGGCGGACATGAAGTAATCGCGGTCCGCGTCGGCGTGGATCTGCTCGACGCTCTTGCCCGTGTGGTGGGCCAGGATCTCGTTGAGGCGGGCCTTGGTCTTCAGGATCTCACGGGCCTGGATCTCGATGTCCGTGGCCTGGCCCTGGGCGCCGCCCGAGGGCTGGTGGATCATGATGCGGGCGTTCGGCAGGGCGAAGCGCTTGCCCTTGGCCCCGGCGGCCAACAGCACGGCGCCCATGCTGGCGGCTTGGCCCACGCAGATCGTGGAGACCGGCGCCTTGAGGAACTGCATGGTGTCGTAGATGGCCATGCCGGCCGTCACGACCCCGCCCGGGCTGTTGACGTAGATGTTGATGTCCTTGTCCGGGTCCTCGGACTCGAGGAACAGGAGCTGGGCGATCACCAGGTTGGCGATGTCGTCGTTGATCGGGGTGCCGATGAAGACGATTCGGTCCTTCAGGAGCCGCGAGTAAATGTCGTAGGCCCGCTCCCCGCGGTTGGTCTGCTCGACGACGATTGGCACCATTCCCATGTCAGTCCTCCCCTGCTGGTTGCCCGACCGGCGTCAGGCGGTTTCGATCTTCGACTGGCCCAGGATGAAATCCAGGGTCTTCTCGTATTGGATGCGGTCCTCGATCTCGTGCTTCTGGTCCCTTTGGTCGAGGAAACGGCGGACGGCGTCCTTCGGCTGTTGCAGGGCCTTGGAAAGCCGGTCCAGGTGCTGGTCGAAGTCCTCATCGGTGCAGGCGATCTTCTCGGCCTCGCCGATCCGGTCCACGATCATGGACATCCGGACGTTTTTCTCCGCGGGCTTGCGGAACTGCTCGATGAAATCCTTCTGCCGGTCCTCGGGCCACTTGTTCAGGTCCACGCCCTGCTGTTGGAACCGGTCGGCGGCCTGCTTCACCAGGCGCTGGAGCTCCATCTCGATGAGGGAGGGCGGCGCGTCGAAGCTGTGGGCCCCGATGAGCTGTTCGGCCAGCTGGTCGGTCAGGCGCCCCCGTCGGTCGTTCTCCCGGCGGGCCTTCAGGTCCTCGGCCATCTTGACCCGCAGGTCGGCCACGGACTCGCACTTGAAGACGTCCTTGGCCAATTGGTCGTCCAGGTTGGGCAGGATCCTTTCCTTGATCTCATGCAGGTGCACCGTGAACTCGGCGCCCTTGCCCGCCAGCTTCTCCTGGGGATAGTCCGCGGGGAACTTCACCGGGAATGTCTTCTTTTCCCCCACGTTCATGCCCACCAGGGCGTCCTCAAAGTCCTTCAGGACGTTCCCCTTGCCCACGGCGATGGGGTACCGGGTGGCCTTGCCGCCCTCAAAAGGCGTGCCGTCCACCCGTCCCTCGAAATCCACCAGCACCATGTCGTCCATCTTCACGGGCCGGCCTTCCATCGGGACGAAGGAGGCGGACTGTTCGCGGATCTCCAGCAGGGCCTGGTCCACGTCCGCCTCGGTAACTTCGGTCTTGGGGCCGGTCAATTTCAAGCCCTTGTAGTCCTTCAACTCGAACTCGGGGCGGACCTCGACGACGGCCACGAACCGCATCGGGGCGCCTTCCTCGAAGGTGAATTCCGTGACCCGGGGTTGGGCGATGGGGGCGATCTTCTCGCTTTGGACGGCCTCGCGGAAGAACCGGGGCAGGGCGTCGCGCAGGATCTCCTCGCGCACGGTGTCCTTGTACTTACGCCTCACGATTTCCAGGGGGGCCTTGCCCTTCCGGAAACCGGGCAGGGAGGCCTCATGGGAGATCTTGTGGTAAAGACCGTCGACCTCGGCGGCGACGGTTTCGGCCTCCACCTCGACGCGCAGTTCGCGGGTGCAGCCGGACGTGGGGTAAACCTTGACTTTCACAAAGGCTCCTTGGGAAGGGTTCGACAAGCGAACCGCCTGAAATTTGGTGCGAGGAGAGGGAGTCGAACCCTCAAGGGTTGCCCCGCCAGAACCTAAATCTGGTGCGTCTGCCAGTTCCGCCATCCTCGC
>CAYMOV010000151.1:0-2905 GCA_964392085.1 uncultured bacterium | reverse complement strand
GCCATCCTCGCAACTTGTACGTCCACAAATTAACCCGATAGGTCGTCGGGGTACATAGGGGCTGGCCCCTATGAGAACAGCGACTCACAACCTCTAGCCATCCTCGCGTTGTGCGAACTTTATCGAGCGCCGTCCTCACAGGGGGAAAACACCCCCTGTGTACCCCCGAAGTCAAAAGATTTACTCGCGTGGGCCTAGTGGGGTTCCTTAGGTAGCACCCCATGAAAATCGCGCTCAAACACTAATGACCCTCCTCAAAAACATCCAAGTTCAACAGGCTTGGACATCTATCCTCATTTATCAATTAACAAGGAAGACTTGGGCGGGCAAAACAGGCGCATATCTTAATGGAGGGCCCCCAGGGGGTCAATTTGCACCGGCAGGAAAACCCAAGAAACAAACGGGGAATTAAAACCCCTCGTTCGGGGCTAAATCATGGTTTTAAGGGCCCAGGCTGGAGTTTAATACGGCCCATGAAGACCGACCCCTCCCAACCCCTCGACCTCGCCATCCTAGGGGGCGGCATCAACGGCGCGGGCCTGGCGTTCCTCGCGGCCCGGGCGGGCCTGTCCGTCGCCCTCTTCGAGAAGGATGACTGGGCCCAAGGCACCTCCAGCCGGTCCACCAAGCTCCTTCACGGCGGCATCCGGTACCTGGAACAGGGCCGGATCGGTTTGGTCCGGGAGTCGCTCCGCGAAAAACGCTCCCTCCTCGCCGATGCGCCCCACCTGGCCCGCCCCCTTTCCTTCCTCCTGCCGGTTTACCGCGGCGACCGCGTCCCGCCCTGGAAACTGAAGGCGGGACTCTGGCTGTACGACCTCCTGGCCGGTCCCCACAACCTCCAACGGCATGAATGGCTCACCCCGGAAGAAAGCCTGAAGCGCGCCCCAGGACTCAAACCCCAGGGCCTGCTCGGTTGCGGGGTCTATTGGGACGCCCAGGTGAACGACGCCCGTCTCGTGTTGGAGAATGTCCTGGGCGCCCGGGACGCGGGGGCCTATTGCGTCCGTGAATCCGAGGTGGTCGAGGTCCAGCGGGAAGCCCAGGGGTTCCGACTCAAGATCCGCCAGCCCAAGGGCACCCAGACCATCACCGCCAAATGCCTGGTCGACGCCACGGGCCCCTGGGCCAACCGCACCTCGAGGCTCCTCACGGGCCATGAGGTCCAGCGGGTACGCCCCACGAGGGGCAGCCATCTCGTCGTGCCGCAAGTCCTTTCCCGGGACGCCGTATTGGTGATGGACCCGGGCCAAAAGCGGATCCTCTTCGTCATCCCTTGGCGGGGCCAAACCCTCTTGGGAACCACCGATGTGGACGACTCGGGCAAACCTGAGGAGGCCCATTGCACGGGCGAGGAACAGGACTACCTCCTTGCCCAAGCCCGGCGCCTGTTTCCCGACCGCCCTTGGGATCCGGGGCAAGTCACGGCCCGATTCGCGGGACTCCGACCCCTGGCCTATTCCGCCGACGCCCACGCCTCCGCCGTTTCCCGGGAGGACCGCATCACGCTGGAGGACGGCGTCGTGACGATCCTGGGGGGCAAGCTCACCAGCTACCGCGCCATGGCCCAGAAGGCCCTGGTCCAGGTCCTTCACCATCTCGGCCGCCACGGTGCGCCGCCTCCCCACACCCGACTTCCCGGATCACCCTTGGAGCCTTGGACCGATTTTGAGGCCCGGGCGGCCCGTGAATGGACCCAGGCCTACGGCATCAACACGTCCCAAGCCTCCCACCTCGTGGGCCTTTACGGCGGTCGCGCGTCCTCGGTCCTGGAGATCATCAAACGGGATCCGGCCCTTCGGGAACCCCTCCATCCCGACCGGCCTGAAATCGCGGCCCAGGTCCTTTACGCCGTCCAACGGGAGGACGCCCTCCACTTGGAGGATGTCCTGATCCGCCGCCTCGAGATCGGCTATACCCCCCAAAACAAGGGCGTGGCCGTGGAGAAGGCCGCCCGCCTCATGGCCGACGCCCTGGGGTGGGACGAGGGCGTCCGCAAGGCGGAAGTGGCCCGGTATGTGGGCCGTCTGGACGCGCCGGGAAACCCGTCGGGCTCTTGAAACGGAGCCGTCCCCTTCCTTAGCATGAGCGCCCCCAAAAGCTCGGGGATTGAACCACCTATCGATCGGCCTTAGGTTGAAACCGCACCATCAAGGGAGGATGTCATGGAGAAGGTCGTCATCATCGGAGCCGGGCCAGCGGGCTATACCGCCGCCCTTTATGCTTCCCGGGCCAACCTCGCCCCCCTGCTCATCGCCGGTCCCCAGCCGGGCGGCCAATTGACCACCACCACCGAGGTCGAGAACTTCCCCGGTTTCCCCGAGGGGATAATGGGCCAGCAACTGATGGAAAACATGAAGGCCCAGGCCGGCAAATTCGGGACGAAATCCCGGGACGGCCTCGTGGTGAAGGCGGACCTCTCGAAACGCCCGTTCACCCTCACCCTGGACGACGGGGCGGCGATCCAGGCCGAAAGCGTCATCATCGCCACCGGGGCCTCCGCCAAGTACGGCGGCGTTCCCCGGGAAACCGAACTCATCGGCCGGGGCGTCTCGGCCTGCGCCACCTGCGACGGGTTCTTCTTCAAGAACCAGGACATCGCGGTGGTGGGCGGCGGGGATTCGGCCATGGAGGAGGCCAACTTCCTCTCGAAATTCGCCAAGACCGTGACCCTCATCCACCGACGGGAGGAGTTCCGCGCCTCCAGGATCATGCTGGAACGGGCCCAAAAGAACCCCAAGATCCAATGGATGGTCAACAGCGTCATCACCGAGCTCGTCGGGAAGGACCTGTTGGAGGGCATGAAGGTCAAGAACGTGAAGACCGGCGAGGAGAAGTCCCACGCCTTCACGGGCCTCTTCTTCGCCATCGGCCATAAGCCCAACACCGACGTCTTCAAGGGCCA
>CAYMOV010000150.1:0-5888 GCA_964392085.1 uncultured bacterium | reverse complement strand
TTGGTGCCGAAGTCGTCGGCCATGCCGCTCATGAACACCTTGCCGGACTTGACCGAGACGTGGATATGGTCGCCGCCCATGCCCCGGACCTTGCGCACGATGCTGGCCTCGAGTTCCACGTCCTTGGGATCGACATCATTGCTGCCGCTGAGGCCCAACATGCGGGCTTCTTTGGGGGTGAGGCCAAACGGGGCATTGCTTGCGTCTTCCGCCATATCAGCCTCCTGGGACCCATCTTTCGTCACGGCCATTTTACCACCAGGATGGTCCCTGACAAATTCCGTTTCGGCTATTCCTCCCGGAGGAAACCCACGAACAGCATGGAAAGGCCCATGCCGACGGTGGCCTCCAGGATCATCCAAAAGATGTTGGGGCGGCCCGGCGTCAGGTCGTGGGTGAAACCCAATAGGGCGTAAAAGGCGAACCAAAGGATGACGGCCAGGCGGGGCATGCTCCACTCTTTCATGAGGCACCTCGGAAAAGGATCAAAGCTACAACTAAGCCGCCGGCCGTAAGCCGTTGGCTTCGGATTCCAATCTTACAACCAACGCCCCTACGAGAGCCTCAGGGCCCTGAGGCGCGCGAAGCGCCTCGAAGGATAAACGGCCGAAAGCAGGTCCCTCGTCGGACCGTACCGCGGTCCTCGCTCGGGATTCAGTATCGCATCTCTTCTATAAGGATTTTAGACTGTGGCGCAACAGCTCTTCAACAGGCGTCTCGGGCCCCAGGGCCTGTAGGGAGGCTAAGGCGGCCCGTCGGGCCTCGGCGGCCCCATAACCCAGGGCCAGCAAGGCTGCCAGGGCGTCCTGGAAAGCCAGGCTTTCGACCCCCCCTTGGGACACCACCCCTTCGGGCAGGGTTCCGACCCGTTTGAGGGCCTTGTCCTTGAGTTCCACCACCAGGTGCTGGGCGGTCTTTTGGCCGACCCCCGCCACCCCCTTGAGGGACGCCGCGTCTCCCCGGACCAGGGCCTGGTACAGGACCGCCGGGGGGAAGGCGTTGAGGAGTGAGAGGGCCACCTTGGGCCCGACGCCGGAGACCGTCAGGAGCAGCCGGAAGGCCTCCCGCTCGACCTCGTCGGGGAAACCGAAAAGCACCAGGGCGTCTTCCCGGACATGGAGGTAGGTCTTGAGGGTGACGGCCCGCCCGGGCTCGGGAAGGGACAGGATCGTCCGGGCCGTGAGGAAGGCCTCGTAGCCGACGCCGTTGACGTCGATTTCCACCCGATCGGCTTGCTTCGCGAGTAAGAGGCCTTGGAGGGACGAGATCACGAACAACTCCCACGGCGCCGTTGGCGGTTAGCCGTTGGCCGTTGGCTTAAGCTTGAAAGCCAAAGCTAACGGCTAGCGGCCGGCGGCTAACGGCAGCCTTCGTCAGTCTTCGAAAAACTTCAGGTGTTGGATGATGTGCAGGAGTTCCTCGACCTGGGTGAGGGCCGGGGCTTCCTTGTTTTGGGACGCCGCGTACCAGAACGAGATGACGTTCGAGTCGATCCAGATGCCGCCCGTCTCGAAGTCCTGGTCGATGACCAGGGCCTTGTAGTAGTGCTCATCCAGCTCGTTGTCGTTGAGGGGGCTTTTCATGCCCGAACTCTTGAGCTTGATGTGCTCCTTGGCCTGGTTGAAGTACTTCTGGTCGGTGGGGTTCAGGTTCTCGAAGACGATCTGGGCGGCCTCAACGTTGACCTCGTCGAGGATGGACTTGTCCACCCACACGCCGTTGTTCCCCTCGTCCCAAAGGTAGGTGTGGCCCTGGTGTTCCAGGGTCGTCAGGGGTTCCCCGCTGTCCGGACTGATCTTTTCGGACTTGCCCTTGTTCTCGGTGTCGCGGAGGAAGTCCTCGCGGGTCACCAAATACTTCTCATCGACCGGGTACCCGCACTCGGCGCAGTACCGGGAGGTCTCGGTGATCTTCCCTCGGCAGTTCTTGCATTTCATGGCTTCGTTCTCCTCTTGGATGCGATCCCAGGACCGCTGAACGCGGCCCGGAGAGTCGTATTCGACTGCGCTTGGGCGATGGCCACCGCCAGGGCGTCGGCCGTATCGTCGGGCTGGGGATCCTCGGCGAGGCCCAGCAGGATCCGCACCATGCGCGTCACCTGTTTCTTATCGGCCTGGCCGTAGCCCGTCACCGCCTGCTTCACCTGTCCCGGCTTGAACTCGAAAATCGGCAGGCCCGCCTGCCCGCAGGCCAACAGGGCCACGCCACGGGCCTGGGCCACCGTGATGGCGGTTTTCACGTTCTTCGAGAAGAACAGTTCCTCCACCGCCGCCGCGTCCGGCCGGACCTTCCGGATCAGGCCGGTCAACCCCTCGTAGAGGATGGACAGCCGCTCGGGCACCGGGGTTCCCGCTTTTGTCTCAAAAGTGCCGAAAAGGCCGGCCCGAAGCCGGTTCCCCTCCCGGTCCACCACCCCGTAGCCCATCCGGGCCAATCCCGGGTCGATCCCCAGCACCCGGTGGGGGGGCATCTACCGGTCCAACTTGGCGAGGACCTCCTCGCCGATCTCGAAATTGGCGTAGACGTTTTGGGAATCCTCCATCTCGTCCAGGGCGTCGTAAAGCGCCAGGACCTGCCCCGCCTTCTTCTCGTCCAGGGCCACCTGGGTCTTGGGGATCCGGGTCAGTTCGGCGGAGTCCACCGCGATCTTCGCGGCTTCCAGGGCCTTCAGCACGGCGTGGAAGGTCTCCGGCGAGGTCAGGATCTCGTACTGGCCGTCCTTGCCGGTGGTCAGGTCGTCCGCGCCCGCGTCCAGGACCACCCCCATCAGGGCGTCCTCGGCCGCGGCTTCCTTCCTCACGAAGACTTGGCCCCGCTTCTCGAACAGGAAGGCCACGGCCCCCGATTCGGCCAGGTTGCCGTTGTGCTTGGCGAACACCGACCGGATCTCGGGACCCGTTCGGTTGCGGTTGTCGGTCAGGGCCTCGACCAGGAACGCCACGCCCGAGGGACCGTAGCCCTCATAAGTGACTTCCTCGATCAGGGCCGAGTCCTCGGCGCCTGTTCCCTTGTTGATCGCCCGCTTGATGGTATCCGCGGGCATGCTGATTTCCTTGGCCTTCAACAGGATGTTCTTCAGGCGAAGGTTGGCGTCGGGGTTGGCCCCTCCCGCCTTCACCGCCATCTGGATTTCCTTGGCGAGTTTGGAAAAGGCCGTGCCGCGCTTCTGGTCGGTCGCGCCCTTGCTGCGCCGGATCTTGGCCCACTTGGAATGTCCACTCATGTGAAAAATCTCCGGAAAAAATGCGTTCAAGGCGTTTTTCGCCCCCGCCCAGCCCCCTCGGCGCCCCGAGGAACCCCAAATGCACGTGTTTACTGGGGGAAAAAAGCCCCTTAAACGACAAAAGGCCGCTTCCCCCGGAGGGAAGGCGGACCTTTCGAGACGATTATATCGCTTCCCCGGGGGGCGGGGCGACTAAAAAACACGGTCCCCCGGCCCCCCAGGCCCGCCCCAATTCAGGCGTTTGGGGAAGGGGCCGGAAAATCCGCCGGCCCACCCGGGATCCCAGGACCCGCTCAAGCCTATTCGGGGGCCTCCGGGGAGGACGCCAATTTCGCCGCGACCTTTTCCAGCGAGTCGGTGGCCACGTCGTTCACCTCGGCGTCGCCTGAGTTGAGGACGCCTTCCAGGAAAGTCTTCACCTGGTTCGACTTGAAGTTCCCCAGCGCGGCCAAGGCGGCCCGACGGATCGAGAGGGACTTCTCCTTGCGTTTTTCCATCAGGCCGTAGGACTGGGCCCATTCCATCAGGGACTTGATCGAGAGGGTGTCCTCCATCTCGCCGAGGGACCGGCAAACCTCGGCCCAGAAGGACTCGCGGGCTTCCTTGGTGGGCCACTCCCGGGTTTCCAGCATGGCGATCACGGACCGGGAGGCCCCGCCGATGCGCAGGGGCACCAGCACCTTCAGGGCGTAGCGGACCGTCTCAAGGTCGGGATCCTGGAGAAGTTCCAGGGCCCAGACGTGCAGGTCCTTCCGGCCGGAGGTCTCGAGGAGTTGGAGGGCCTGGCGCCGCTGGTCGAGGGAAACCTGCGCCAGGCGCTGGCGCACCGCCTCCACCTGGTCAGCCGGGAAGGGGATCTTCGAGGAAAGCGCCAGGAGCTTTGCCAAGCCCTTGCCGGTCCGGTCCCGCTCGAGGAACCGTTCCAGCGGACGCTCTCCGCCGTTCTCGAGGATGCCGATCAAGCGCGCCAAGCGGTCCCCTTCGGCCCCCTGCAGGGCGGAGGCATCCTGGGTCGAGAGGCGTTCCTGGAGGAAATCCTTGGCGAAGGGTCCCGCGGCCTGGAACAGCCAGACCGCTTCGCCTTCCTGGGGCGTCCCCAAATGACCGTAAGGTTTCTCCAACGTGGCGGCCGGGAACAATCCCTTGAGGAGGGTTTGGGCCCGGGTCGCGAGGATGCCGGAGGCCCCGGGTTCCTTCCCGAGGGAACGCACCGCGTTGAGGACTGGACCGAGCACCTGCCAGTCGGGTTGGGCCATCTCGACCCCCAACCATTCCTCCAACCGGTCCAGGGCCGTCAGGCGGATGGCCTCGGACCAGGGGCCCTTCAGGAGGTTCTCGAGGTATTGGAGCCCCTCCAGCTGGAGGGGCCGGGGAATCCGGCGCCAATCGAGCCGGGCCAAGTGGCGGAGGCCGAGCGCCTGGATGGTTTCCGCCCCGGAGAAGATCCCGTTCCAGAGGACCACCCAAAGGGGGATGAAATTCTCCATCTGGTGCTCGTCGAGGGCGCGGCGAAGCGAAGCCCCGGCCTCCTCCTCTCGGGCGGGGTTGAGGATCTGCGCGGTGGAGGCGCCGCTCTTGAATTTGGCGGCGGTAGGGAGCGGGGCGGGCTTGTCCGAAGGCTTGCCCGGCGGAACATCCGTGGAGCCGGGAACGGGAGCGGAGACGGGCTTGTCCGTTTGATCCGGCGACTTGTCCGGCGAAACACCCGTGAAGCCGGAAGCGGAGACGGACGTTTCTTCGGATTTGGGCGGGTCCGGCAAAACGGGAGCGGGGCCGGAAACCGCGGCGGTCTCTTCCTCGTGGTCCGGTCCGGCCAAGTCGATTTTCGCGAGGGGCCGCAGTGGAGTGCGCGGGGACATCCCCGTTTCCACCGGTCCCACCGACGTGAAGGGGGTCGTCGGCGCGGCGGCTTCGAGGGTCGGCGGAGGAGGGGGCGGGGGCGCCTCCACTTCAACGGTCGGCGGTAGCGGGGGCGGGGGCGCAGGCACCGGCAGGTCGGAGGTGATGGCGGCCGGGAGGGCCTCCATCAGGTTGTCGAGTTTCCGTTGGACCGAGGAGCCCGGCATCAGGTCATTGCGGAGGTCCAGGCATTCCTTCATCCATTTTTGCAGGTTGATCGGCGCCTTCTCGACCAGCTTCGGGTCTTGGGGGCTGATCCCCCCCATCAAACCGCCCATGCGCTGGATCAGGCTTTCCCGGCGGCGGTCGTTCTCAATCTCGCTCATGATCTCCAACAAACGGTCCAGGACGCCCTCGGCTTCCTGGTACCGCAGTTCCTCCACCGTATCCGGGGTCACGGGTTGGGCCCCCATCGCGGGAAAGGTCACTCCCCCTTGGTCGGGATCCCCTGGGCTTGACGGCAGCTTGGGGGGCGCGGGTTTCGGCGAAGCGCCCTTCGGGGGCAAGGGAGGGGGCTTGGGTTTCTCCACGGCCTTGCTCTCGCCGGGTTGGGGGATATCCTCGACCAATTCACCCAGGATTTCTTCCTCGGGTTCCGGCTTCGGTTCCGGCTTCGCCTCGACCGGCTCTTCCCCGTTGACCCAGATGTTCTTGAGGGGGGATTCCCTCAGGGCGCTCAGGGCGGTTTGTTCATCCGGGAGGAACCGGGGCTTCAACAACGCGAAGAAGGCCGTGAGTTGGTCCAGGCTGAGGCCCTGGGTGAAGG
>CAYMOV010000149.1:0-5893 GCA_964392085.1 uncultured bacterium | reverse complement strand
TTCAACAACGCGAAGAAGGCCGTGAGTTGGTCCAGGCTGAGGCCCTGGGTGAAGGTCACCTGGGCGATCTGGTGGGACTGGAGGATCTCGTGGAGGACATGGGTCGAGTCCACCACCCCTTCCTCCAGGGAGGATTCCTCCACCCGGGCCTTGACCCCCGCGAAGTCGAGGGTGATCCGGGGCCGGTGCAGGAGGATCTCCCGCAGGCATTGATGGGCCTTTTCGATGGAACGGCGCACGGGGGGACTGCCGAAGGCGTGCAGGAGCGAGTTGGACACGGCGGTCCGGATTTCCCTGACGGCCAGGGAAGCCAGTTGGACCTCGCTTTGGTTCAGCATCCACCCCGTCCTCGAGCGGGCAAACCCCCGCGCAGTCCCCTCCCCCTTGGGTCGGGGCGGGGCCCCCGACCGGGACCCGAAGGGTTCCAAGCCGGGGAATGGGCTTCATTATAGGGGTGGAACCAGCGATCGATAAGGCGGAAATGCCCTATTCAGCCGCCAACCGGTCGGAAACCCGGTTCAGGGCCTCCTGCGCGGTGGGCCGCAGGTCCTTGTCGCCATGCTCGGCGATCTTCTCCAGGAAGGAACGGACTTGGCGTGAGCGGTATTGGCCCAGGGCCTGCAGGGCGGCGCGGCGGATGTCGATGTTCCGTTCCTTGAACTTCTCGATGAGGCCCTTGGGTTGGATCCACTCCTCCAGCACCGGCACCGCCAGGGGATCGGCCAGGCGGCCCAGGCACTCGCAGACCGACAGGGAGAACCGTTCCTTGTCCGACTTCTCGTCGAAGGACCTTTCCTCGAGGGCCCGGAGGATCTCCCGGGCGTCCCCCGTCTGGGCGATTTCCGGATAGATCCCCATCACCCAGATGGATTCCGCGAGGGTCGAGCCATGGATCATCTTGAGCGCCGGCTCGCGGAACTCGCGGCGGCCCCACTTCGAGGCGGCCGTCAGGCAGGCCGTCTTTTCGGCGGCGTCGAAGGAATCCCACCAACCCCGGAGCTTCCGGGCCACGGTGGCGGTCAGGATCATGCGGTCGTAGATCGATAGGAAGGCCATCAGCCGTGACGGCTTGGTCCCCTGCCCCAACCATCCGTCCAACATCTCGAGGCCGGAAAACTCCAACCGCTCCAGGATCCAGAGGGCTTGGGCCTGGGATCCGTCCTTCGAGTGGGTCCCCAGGGCCTTTTCGAGCAGGAAGGGCCCGGCGAAGGCCCCCAGGGCGGACCAAGTCTCGACCGAGCCTCGGGCGTCGGAGGCCTCCCCCGTGGTGCGGCGGAACAGTTCCTCCATTTGCTCCTTGTTCCAGAGGCCCTGGAACATGGTGCGGGCCTTCTGCCGCTGGTCTGGGAAAGATTCCGCCGGGATGCGGTCGAAGGACGCGAGGGTTCGGATGAAGGCGTTGAACGCGGGCCAGTCCGGCCTTTTCCACTCGTTCATCAGCCAGCCGAGGGACAGGAGCAGCGCGATCTGGTACGGCACGGGCCCGGCGCAGCGCAAAAGGTACTCCCGCAGGTTGCGGAGCCCCTCGACCTGCAGGTGCCGCGGGAGGTTTTCCCATTTCCAGCGGTTGAGGTGCCGGAGGCCGAGGGCCTGGGTTCCCTCGTCGGGGGCCTGGAGGACCTGCCAAAGGCCCTCCCAGACGGTTTCGGTGATTTCCATCCGGGGGTTCGTCTGGAGGTCCCGCAGGAACCTCGCGACCTTTTCCTCCTGCCGGGGGTCGCGGAAGACCTTGAGGTCCCCGGCCTCCACGGCCGCCATGATCGGGTCGGTCTCGAATAACGCCTCTTGGGACCCGGTTTCCTCGGGCGCCGAGACCATCTCACCCTCGGCGACCGTCTCCAATTTCTCGGAGACCGCCTGCACCAGCCGTTGGATGGATTCGCCCAGGGCCGTGGATTCCCGCACCACGGCGGGTGGAAGGTCCACGGTGGACAACATTTGGCGGAGGCCCTCGAGGGCCGTCACGATGCTCCCGAGTTTGGAGGATGCGCCGTCACCCAAACCGCCGATCCCGGATCCTTCGCCCGCGCCGACGCCCCCGCCGGTCCCCATTCCGCCCATCCCCACGCCTTCCCCGGCCGGGTAAAGGTCGCCCACCTGCTCGCCGAGCAGGCGGACGATCTCCTTCTTATTCGTGTCCGGCTTGACCTTGCTGAAGACCTGGAGGAAATAATGGAGGGCTTCCATGGCTTCCGAAAGCCCGGTCTCCGCGCCTTCCCCGCCTTCGCCCATGCTGGCCGCCTCGCCCTCCCCCATGGCCACGAACACCTTCAGGTTGAGGGATAGGTGCTCCAGCGGGTTTACTTGGAGGGCTTGGGCCAGGGTGGTGCCGGGTGGCAGGGCCCGGGGTTTCAACAGCGAACCGAAGATCCGAAGTTCTTCCGTCCCCATCCCCTTGCGGAAGGTCAGGGCGTGCAGTTCGTGGGTCGTGAAGAGTTCCCGGATCATGGCGGTGGAACCGGTGACCTTCTCGTCCAGGGCCGATCCATCCAGGACCAACCGGCCCTCCGAGACCCCCATCGTGATCTCCTCGCGGTCCCCCATGAGCTGTTCCAGGGCCTGGATGAACCGGGAAAGGGACTGGTCCACCATGGTGTTCGCGGTGGAATAAAGGAACAGGTTGGACAGGGCCACCCGGAACTCCCGGATGGCGGTGGAGGCGATGGGGATTTCATGGTCCAGCAGCATCTGGTCGTCCTCTGGTCCCGGGCTTTGGCCCTCGATTTTCCCGTCCAACCCGGGAGCTCAGCTCTCCCACTGATTATAATGGACAGCCATGAACTCCACCCATCCCAGGCGCCTTTCAACCACGTCCCTGAAGGCCCGGGCGGGTTGGACGGCCTTAATATTGACGATCTGGGGTTGTTACCTCCGGACGTTGAACCCCACCTTTTTGAACAACGATTCCGCGGAGTTCCTCACATCAGGCCGGCTCCTGGGCCTTTCCCATTCCCCTGGCTACCCGCTGATTTCCCTGATCCAACGGCTATTCCAGGGGATTCCGCTGGGATCGTTTGCATGGAGGGGGTCCATGGCCGCCGGCACCCTCGCCGTCCTCGGGGTGATCCTCCTGGCCGGGGTGGTACACCAATTGATCCGTTCAGGTTTTCCCGCCCACGCGTTGAGCGGGGTGGAGTCCACCGCCATGGCCTGGGGTGCCGGGTTCCTCTTGGCGTTCGCGCCCACCTATTGGATCAACGCCCTCACCGCCAAGGGAACGATCTACAGCCTGCAGATGTTGTTCACGCTCGGAACCCTCCGGGCCTTCGGCTCGAACCTTTCGGGGGGGCATGATCGTTCCCGCGGAACCTATGCGCTGTCCTTTTACGCGGGACTCGGGCTGGCCCACCATTGGCCCACCCAAGCCGTCCTCCTCCTGGCCTTGGCCCTGACCTGGATCGCGTCCCAGTTCACCCGGATGAGATTCTCCGCTTCACCCGCCACCCTCCTTCGAGCCGCGTCATTCGGACTCGCGGCCTGGAGCCCGCTCCTGCTCTACTCACCCCTCCGGGAAAGGTTCCAACCGGCGTTGGATTTCGGCGCCATCACGACCTGGTCCCGTTGGAAAAGCTACGCGGGAATGTCCTATTACCCCTGGATTCCATCGTTCGCCTCTCCCTCCGGTTGGTACCGGGGTTGGATGGAACTGAAGCCCCGAGCTCGGGAGATCGCCGCCTTTCTCACCCAAGAACCGACGCGAGGATGGGTTTTCATCTTCCTGGCGGGGCTGTATTTCCTCTCCCGGCGCTTTCCCTTCCAAGCCTTGGGAACCGCCCTGGTGGCGCTGGGATTGATCGGCGCCGACCTCTTCGTGAATCGGATCACCGGAAGTGACACCTGGCCATTGCGCAACCCGGTTTTAGGATTGTTGCTCGTTGAAATCCCGACAGTCTCCCTGTTCCTGATCCTCCTGCCGGGCGCGGGAATACGGAAGGCGGTCCCCTGGATCATCCTGGCCGCTGGGATCGGAAGCGGCGTTTGGGGTTGGAGCCTTTCGGACCAATCCCGGGAAACCCAGGCCTTTCGTTATAGCCTGGACCTCTTCGCCTCCTGTCCCAGGACCGCCATCCTATTGGCGGAGGAGGACCGGGACCTCTTCAGCTCCGCCTATCTTCAGGATGTCCTGGGGAAACGCCCCGACCTGACGGTCGTGAAGTTGTTCCTCTGGCAGGAGGAATGGGGGGTCCGCCGCTGGGCCCAAACCCACCCAGATTGGAAACTCGATCCCCTTCCCGGGGCCGATCCCTGGGACCGTGTCGAGGACAACCTGCGCCGAATCATGGGCGCCCTCGAGGGCACCAAGCCGATCCAGGTCACGCTCTCGAGGGGCTTTGTCTGGCGGCATCTGCTCCAGGAACCAACGCCTTGGTCCATCCGTCCCTATGGCCTCACCTTCAAACTGTTTCCCAAGGGCTCCTCTTCCCCACCCACCCCGTTGTTTCTTTTGGATCGAATGGCCCTCGGGGAGGCTTGGATCAACAACGGCTGGACGGCCCCCATCCAATCGCAATTCAAAGGGGTGTACCGAATCGCGTTGAACAACGCCCTTCGTGAAAATTCAAAGTTCCAACAAGGCCTTAAGCCATGAAACCTAAACCCAACCGGGGGTTCCCGAGGGATCTAAACGTCGACCGCCTTTCGGCGATCCTGGCCCCGACATTCGTTTTCCTGGCCCTCTGGGCGGTCTACCTTCATACCCTCAACCCCGCCTTCCTCAACGACGATTCGGCCGAAACCCTTTCAGCGAGCTGGGCCTTCGGGGTCGCCCACGCCCCGGGATATCCGCTGGTCCTACTTTTAAACCACCTGTTCCAGTGGATCCCGTTGGGAGGTTGGGGACTGAGGTCTTCCCTCTTCGCGGGGTTCCTGGCGGCCTTCGGGGCGGCCCTCTTGTCCGCCTGGGTCGGTGTCCTGCTCACCGAGGAAGGACCGATGTTGCCCGCGGCAGCCCGCGGGGCATGGGCGGTCCTGGCGGGGCTCAGCTTGGGGCTCTCGGAGAACTATTGGCGGACCGCCCTGAGCGCCAAGGGGATGGTGTACCAACTCGAGCTGGTTCTCCTGATCCCGCCGGCTTGGGCCCTCTGGAGGGCCCGAAGGGAGAAGCTCGCCCCTTGGACCGGTTGGCTGGTCTTTGGGGCCGCCCTGGGGCTCGGCCACCATTGGCCCCTGCACTTCTCCCTCAGCCTCGGGGTCCTGGCCGCCTGGTTCGGGGTTTGGGGGGGAAACCGGCAACCCCGTTTCGGCTCAAGCCCGGGATCGATCCGGGCCCCGGCCTGGGTCCTCATGGCCCTGAGTCCGGCGCTGTTGTACCCGGCCCTCCGATCCCACCAACACCCGTTCCAGGATTGGGGCGCCGCCGACCGACTGCCCCTCTGGTGGAACTACCTTTCTCTCCACTATCTCCAGGTCCCTGATAAAAGCTTCGCCCGGACGATTTGGGAATGGAGCCAGGGCGGTTTGTCCGGCAGCCGGTTTTCCATGACTTGCCTCACCTTCATCAGGGGCCAGGGCCTCTGGATCTCATCCTTCCTCGTGAGGGATGTCTCGCCGGTCTTGGTCCTGGCGGCCATCCTGGGTTGGTGGCGGGGCGCCCGATCGGCGAGGTGGCGCGGACCCATCCTGGTCCTGGCCTTATCGATGGCGGGGTTGGTCGCGGCCAACTTGCTGTTCAACTCACCGGGGCAGACGGACTTCCTCTGGATCCTGGGCAACCACCTTTTGCCTTGGGACCTGGCCGTGGCGCTGTCCGGAACGCTGGCCCTCGCGTTCTTCGCCCGCTCCCCCCGGACCTGGGCCTTGGCCGGACTGGTGGTGGCCCTCACGGCCGCTTCCTGGCCAGGGCGTTGGGACCGGTTGGACCAATCCCGCCTGACGGATTCCTACCGGTACGGCG
>CAYMOV010000148.1:1296-5897 GCA_964392085.1 uncultured bacterium | reverse complement strand
CGTCCGGTCGGCCAGGCGCATGGTGTAGTCCTCGGCCTGGACCAACCCCCGGGTGAGGCCGAAGGGGCCGTTGCGGACGGTCCGGTGCCAGGACCGGAAGGGGATGTCGGAGGGGTGGAACAGCCGCTGGCTGTTGGGCCCAGCCAAGTCGGGCCCGGGGACCAGCACCCGAAAGAGGTCCGGCGGGGAGTCGGCGGAATGTTCCTTCTGTCGGATGGGCGTCCAGGCCGCGTCGGGATAATCCGCCTTCAGCCGGTTCACGTGGGTGGAGTCCCCGGCCGCCACGTAAACCACCAGGTCCGGGTCCGGGGTCCCCGCGGGGCGCCAAACCATGTTGAAATCCCCCATCAGGTGGGCCGTCGTCTGTCCGAGCAGGAGGTCGAGGGAGATGGGCGTCAAGGATGGCGGGAACGGGGCGGCGTAGACCCTGGAGGCGTCCGGTTCGGAACGGATCCCCTTGGCCACCAACGATTCAAGCGTGTCCACCCCGGCCCATTGCCGGAAAAGCGCATCACGGGTGGAGGCCGCCGACCAAACCGACAGGACCGCCACGAACCCCAAAGCGGCCAGGGTCCCAGGGGATTTCCGGATCGGCAGGGCGATCCAAAGGTCCTCCAGCGACAGGGCCCCCAGGCAAAGGAACGGCACCACGGCCCCCATCAAACGGGCGTCATGGGCGTGGTCGGACAGGAAATAACCGGACAACCCCGCCAAGGCGGAGACCGCCAATAACAGGAGGAAGGCCCGTTGCGCCGGCCGCCGGACCCACCGGGCCACCCCGGCCGAATACCCGCCCAAAAAGAGCAGGCCGCCGAAATACCCCAGGATGGGTTCGCTGAAATCCCCCCGGGCGGCGAAAAGGATCGAGAGGCACTTCCGGAAAGCGTCGCCCACCATCGTCGCGGCGCTGGATGACGCCAGGCCCGCCTGGAGGGGCGACATGCCGGAAACCCTCTGCCCAAAACCCGGGTCCGTCATGAGCGGCAACCCCAGGCCCAGGAAGACCAGCACCGCCAAGACCCCGTGGAACAGCGAGCCTTGGGCCGCGTTGGCCGGGGGCCAAAGTTGGTAGGCCGTGACCAGGGCGAGGGCCCCCAGGATCACGGGCACCAGCCAGGCGGTTTGTTGGAAGGACATTTCCCAGGGGAAAGGAAACAAGCGGTTGAAGTGAAGGAAGAGTAAGGTCCAGAAAGCCGTGAGCGAAAGGGCCAAGCCCCAGCCCAACTTGGATTTCCCCCGGAAGGCCCAGGCCCCCAGCCCGAGGATCAGGAACGCCGGCAACAGGGGCCGGCAGGGCGAGTAGGCGTAAAGGCCGTACGTGAGGGCCCCGGCCCAAAGAAGCGCCCGGCCCAGGCTGCCCTTGTTCCAGAACCTCAGGGTCGTCAAGAGCATCAGGGCGGACCCCTGGAAGACCGTGACCACCTGCAAACCCCGCAGGACCTCCCTCACCATGGGTTGGGAAAGGGCCCCCAGGAGCGCCAGGAACAGGCCCGTCCGGCGGTTGGCCCCCTCGCGGCCCAACAGGTAGAGGATCCAGACGGTGACCAGGTCGAAGACGGCCGCCGGGACCCTCTGCATCAGGAGCGCCGGCGCGTTGGGGAACCACTTGAACCACAGGGCGGCCCAATCATGGAAGATCGGGCTTTGGACCCCAGGGTAGAGGAAATACCAATCGCCCAATTCCCCCGCGTTGCGGCTGAGCGCCTGGCTTTCGGCCACCTCGCGCCAAATGTGGCCGTCCACCCCGAGGCTTGAGAACCGGAGGGCGGCCGCCAGGCCCAGGATGAGCGCGAGGAACACGCGGGCCTCGGACCGGGAAAGGTCCTCCTCCGCTTTTTCCCCCGGCGCCCGGAGGTATCCCGCCGTCAGGAGCGCGAACCCCACCAGGACGATCCAGGGCGCGGCCACGGGACCCGCCGAAAGGCGCGTGGGGACCAACAGGTCCGAGACGTACGGCTCGAAGCTGAGGAGGCCCCAGGCGGAGAGGGCCCAACCCACGAGGATGACCCAACCCGCCCGGACGGAACCGGACGGCGGGGCCGTGGAGGCGGCCTGGATGGGGACCTTGGCCTTCGGAACAGCCCCGCGGCGTTGGGGTCCGGCGGACGATTTCTGGGGTCTTGCGCGTTTTTTCATCGGGGGGCATTATAAAGGCAATCGACTTTCAAGTCCGGCGCAAGGTGGGCCCCCATGCTTAAGGAATCCGCGTATGTCCGCCAAAACCTGGGTGAGCCCCCGAAGCGCTGGTTCACCGACGAGGAATTCGACCTGGCGGTATGGACCGATCCGGAAGGCCGACCGATTTCATTCCAACTGGGTTATGACAAGTCCCGGTATTACAGGGCCCTCACCTGGGACCTGGAACGGGGATTCAAACACCAGCTGGTGGACGACGGGGAAAACAGGCCCGGCAGGTTCAAGGGCACCCCGATCCTCCTCCCGGACGGGGAGTTTGAAGGTCCACGAATCGCCGGCAAGTTCGACGAATCCGCCCTGGGGATCGACCCAATGATCGCCGAATTCGTCCGGGTGAAATTCCTGGAATTCCTGGGCCGTTAAGGCCTATCCATGTCCAAGTCGGCCCAGGGCGCCTGGGCCTTCGCGTCGCGCTCCGTGAGCGGGCGCAAGCCCTTCCATTCCTCCAGGAACCGCAGGAGGGACGCGGTCTCGTAGGGGGTCTTGTCCACGAAGGCCCTTTTCGCGAAGGGCGACACCACCAACAGGGGCACCCGGGTGCCGGGGCCGTAGGCGTCCCGCTTCGGAGGGGCCACATGGTCCCACCTCCCGCCGAACTCATCGTAGGTGATGAAGATGACGCAGTCCTTCCAGACCGGCGAGGCCTGGATCCGGCCGACCATCTCCGCGACGTGCCGCTCGCCATCCGCCAAGGCCGCGTAACCCGGGTGTTCGTTGTCCCGACCCAGGGGCTTCACGAAAGCCACCGTCGGCAGGTCGCCGGAGTCCAAGTCCCTTAAAAACCTCGACTCATCCCGAAGGTGGACCGCCCGGGCGCGGGTCCCGTCGCCATAGGGTTTGAAGTAGGCGAAGGGCTGGTGGTGGAACTGGAAGTCCGGGTCCGGTCTCCCGGCGACGGCCGCGTCCCACCCCCCCGAGTACCAGGCCCAATCCACCCCGGCCTCGATCAGGCGTTCCCCGATGGTGTCGAAGGTGAGGGGAGGCAAAAGATTGCCCGGGTCCGTGTTCGCCGGGTGCGGTTGGTTGGTGGAATATACCGTGTTGACGACGTCCCCATCCGGGGTCACGGCCCCATCCTTCAACAATCGTCCCTGGTGGTCCAACCGGGCCCTCAACCCCAGGGGCGCCTTCGGCCAACGGGGAACCTGGGCCGAGATGAGGTAGATGTGGTTGAGGAAGGACCCGCCGAAGGCGCCGGCGAAATAGTGGTCGCAAAGGGTGTACTTCGCCGCCAACTTCCCGAGCGGAAGCTTGGAGGCGTCGAAACGGCTCAAGACCAGGCCGGGGTTGTCGCTCTCGGCCGCGAACCGGTCGTTGAGCCCCCCGTCGATCTGGGCCTGGTGTTGGTAGAAACGGTGCACCAGGTCGCCGGTCTTGTCGCCCGGCTTCAGGTACCTCGCCAGGTCGTAGGGCTGGGCGGGCATCCGGTCGGGGAACCGGTGGTCGGGCAGTCCGGCCGGGTCCTTGGGCTGGGCCAAGAAGGCCAACGGCTTCCCGCCACGGTCCGTCTGCCTCCATCCGTCCCCCGCCTCCCGGAGCCCCTCGGCGCCCGGGAAATTCCCGTACAACCCGTCGAAGCTCCAGTTCTCCAGGTAGATCACCACCACGTGGCCGATCCTCGACCGGCCTTGGGGTTGGGCCCCCAGGGGGAACGCGAGGATCAACCAAGCGGCTAGGGCAAGTCCGAGGCGCTGTTTCATGGGGTCTCCCGGCGAATGGGTGGAAACGCCATAGTTTAAGCCCTCCAGACCGTGGACCCGGTAAACGGGACGTAAAATCCCGGGCCGATCGGCCCCAGGGCCCCTTCCCGGACGCCCTTGGCAATCCAACGCCAAAGGGTCCAGAATGGAACCTCAAACATTTCGGGGGTGCGCCATGAAAAAAGTGCCGTTGGGCCGCCAAGGCCTCACCGTGTCCCGCCTGGGACTCGGTTGTATGGGGATGTCCGACTTCTATAAGGGAGGCAGCGAGGCCGAGTCCGTCGCCACGCTGGAGAGGGCCCTCGCCCTCGGGGTGAACTTCCTCGACACGGCCGACATGTACGGGCCCTTCACCAACGAGGAGCTGTTGGGCCGCTTCCTCAAGGGCCGTCGGGACCAAATCGTGCTGGCCACCAAGTTCGGCAATATGCGGACCCCCGACGGGAAGTTCCTGGGGGTCAACGGATCGCCGGACTACGTCCGCAAGTGCTGTGACGACTCCCTCCGGCGCCTCGGTGTGGATGTGATCGACCTCTATTACCAGCACCGGGTGGACAAGAAAACACCCATCGAGGACACCATGGGGGCCCTCGCGGGCCTGGTGAAGGCGGGCAAGGTGCGGTACCTGGGTTTGTCGGAGGCCTCCCCCGCCACGATCCGCCGCGCCCACAAGGTGCACCCGATCAGCGCGCTCCAGACCGAGTA
>CAYMOV010000148.1:0-1196 GCA_964392085.1 uncultured bacterium | reverse complement strand
TTTGGGATGAGCGATACCGCGAAGAGGGGTTCGCCTACGGGAAGAAGCCGAACGAATTCTTGGTGGAGTTCGCGCGGGTGTTCCCCAAGGGCGGGAAGATCCTCTCCCTCGGGGAGGGCGAGGGCCGCAACGCGATCTATTTGGCGGCTCGGGGCCACTTCGTGACCGCCCTGGACCGATCCGCCGTGGGCCTCTTGAAGGCCCAGGAACGCGCGCGCCAAGAGGGCCTCTCCGTCGCCACCGTGACGGCGGACCTGGCCGATTACGACCTGGGGCGGGAGGCTTGGGACGGGATCCTGTCGATCTGGTGCCACCTCCCCCCGACCCTACGGCGGACCGTCCACGCCAAGGTCGTGGAGGCCCTGAAGCCCGGGGGGATCCTCCTGCTGGAGGCCTACGGTCCCCGCCAATTGGAGTTCCACACGGGCGGCCCCCAAAGCCCCGACCATTTGGCGGACCTCGCCGCCCTGCGAATGGAGTTGAAGGGCCTGGAATGGATCCACGCCGAGGAGATCGAGCGCGAGGTCCAGGAGGGCAAACACCATAACGGCCCCAGCGCCGTGGTCCAATTGATCGGCAAAAAACCCGGCTAAGATTCCCGATCACCCGTATGGCCCGCCATCGACTGAACCTCCTCAAGGCATAAAAAAAGCCCGGCGGTCCGAAGACCACCGGGCATTTGAAGTCGGGTCAGGGCGCGACGGGTGCCGGGGGCGCGGCCGGAGCGGCACCGGCCGGAGCGGCAGGGGCGGCAGGGGCTGCACCGACCGGCGCGGGAGGCGCGGCCTCTCCTGGGACGGCGGCCAACCTCTTATAGACCTCGCGGAAGCAGATCTGCTCGAAGTCCTTGACCTTGAACTCATCCTCCCCGAGGCGGCCCTTGATGGTTCCCGCCCGGGCGATCTTGAGGAACTGGTCGAGGGTGAGGTTGTATTTCAGGATTTCCTCGCTGTCGCCCCGGGTCCCATCGCGGTTGTATTCCACGGCGTCGTCCGCCACCGGGAACCCCTGGTCGTCCAGGAGGAAGGCCAAGGAGCGGTTGTTCTTGTAGAAGGGCCCCGCGTCGCTCCAAACGGTGAAGACCAGTTGGATCGTGGCGGGCCGGACCGTCATCTGGGCCCCCTTGTGGACCCAGCATATTTGGATCGCCATGTCCCCGGGGGATTTGAAGATCCCCATGGGTTTACGGACGTTCA
>CAYMOV010000147.1:0-5915 GCA_964392085.1 uncultured bacterium | reverse complement strand
TCAACGGCCCTTGGGAGGATCTGGCAGGAGGGATGGGATACCTTCCTTCACGGGGTAAGCCCGATGGCAGGCGTAGCATTCCAGATCGGTTTCGCGGGCCCGCAGGGCGGAACCGCAGTTGGGGCAAACCAGGAGGGTGAGCAGTTCGGGGGAAACAGGGGAAGGTTGGGTCACGGTCGGTTCTCCAAGGGGCGCCGGGCTTTCAATAGCATGCCCCCCCCCGAATCGGAAGCCAGGACCCGCCCGAGGGCGTCTCCAACCTCCAGCAGGGCCTCCTGGCCCAGCGGGCCCAGTAACGCCGTTGCTTTTTCGAGGAAGCGCGGTAATTTCAAATGATTATAGGTTTGGAGTTGGGGGGTGTCAAACCGGGCCGCCGCCACGGTCCGGGCCAGTTCCTCGGGGCCGAAAAAGTGGAGATGGTCGTGTTGCGTGGATTTCAAGCGCTGGTTGACCCCAGGGAGGAGCCGCTTGAACCAGGACCGGTCATTGGTCAAGGTGACCACCAGCAGCCCCCCGGGCTTGAGGGTCCTGTAGCATTCGCGGAAGACGGCCCCGGGGTCCCAACAATGGTCCAGCATTTCCTTCAACAACACGCCGTCCATGCTCATGTCCGCGAAGGGAAGGCGCTCGGCGGCCCCCTGAACCAGGTGCCGGGGTAGGCCGCATTCCACCCGGTGGGCCAATTGTTCCGCGGAGGGCTCCAGGCCGAAATAGGTCCAACCGGCGCCGAGACACTGGGACTCGAGGAAGGCGCCGAAATCCCCCCGGCCGCACCCGATGTCCAGGAGCCTCGGGTTCCGGAGGGAGCCAAAGGCCTCCGCGAGGATCTTGGCGACTCGGGCGTTCAACCGTTTGTAGCGCAACCGCATCAGGGAATGGAGCGAAGCGAGGAACTCGTCGTCATCCCAATGGGATTGTCCTTCCTTCCAACGGGAGAACAGTTCGATTTCGGCCATGGGATCCCCCGAGCGAGTCTTCAACCCGTCACAAACGGCAGGACCCAAAAAAGGGCCGCCGCCACGAGCAGGATGAGGTAAGCCGCGGCGAAGGCCCGATGGATCGGTTCCAGGAGTAAGGAGAGGGCCCTGTACGCCAAACCGGAGGCTCCACCCGAGGGCTCCCCGGGTTGCCGCCATCCGGGCGGCTGGCGCTTCAGTCGTTCCACCCGGTCGATGAAGGGCCCGGCTTTCGTCAACCGGCGCCTCATCCATTTGCCCAGGATCCAACGGAGGAATCCCCCGGTCCGTTCGGCCGCATCCCGGAAATTCGAGTCCATCTGACCTACCCAAAGGGAGGCCCGGTCATCGCCCGGCCAAGGAGTCCGATCGGCGAAGACACCGAACAGTCCCCGAAAGAGCCGGATCACCAGTGTTTGGAGGGCCAAACACCATCCGGCGACTAGGCCGAAGCCGGCCCCCACGAAAAGGTCGAAGGGAAGGGCCCAGGTCCGGACCCCGAGGCTTTTTTGGGCGATGCCCGCCAGGGCCCCCAAGCACAGCCCTCCCATTAACCCGAGGATCAAGGCTCGCAGGAAAAGCAGGAGGGTGGGGCGGATATTCCCGCTCAAGTCGCTCAAAAGTGGGTCTCCAACTCAAGCATGATGAACAGACCCTTAAGGTAACCGAAAAACCTGGACGCCGAAAGGGGGCGTTCATGGGATTTCAATCCAAGGGGCGCGGGGGTCCATCGGGAAAATAATGGTCGGCGGGACTCCGGTCAGCGGACGGCGCCCTTCGATCGGTGGGGTTTGGTGATGACGGGTTGCTGCAGGACCGCTTGGAGATCGGGCACTTCAAACGCCTGGACGACGTTTTGGGTCCCGAACAGGCAAACCCAAGTGGTGGCCTTCAAAAAGCCCATGGTTTGCAGCTCGGCCGGCGTATAGGGGCCCAGCCACATATTGTTCTCATGAGCCATGTAAGAAACGCCTTGGGGCGGTTCCATGTAGGAGGACGTCGGCCGGGTCTCCCTCACGGGTTCCTTGATCTCACGGAGCGGGATCTCCAGTTTTCCGGGTCCGGATTTGGCCGATCCGATGGGGGTCGGCGTTGGTTCACGCCGGGGGCCCGGATCTGCTTTTTGGGGCTCGATCAACGTCGGTGAGCCGGAAACCGTAATCTGGGCGGCCGGGATTCCCTCGGACGTCTTATCCTCATCGGCCTTGAGCTTGCGGATTTCAGCGGCCAAGTGCTTGATGCGGATCGGATCCGGCACGGGTTTCGCCCGCTCGGCGTCGAACTCGATCCGCTTGAGGTTGAGCGGGAGGGATTTCCGGATGGTCTTGAAGCATTTCTCCACCTCGGGATCCACGGGATCCGATTGGAGGGTCATGAGGTTCAAGGAAACGGAATAGGCCTGGTCCGCATTGTCGTTCTTGAGTCCGGGGTTCGCGGTCACCATCCGGTTGAACCGTTTAAGGGCGTCCAAGTAGACCTGGTAGGCCTTCCGGGGGTTTTTTTCCTCCTGGTAGTACTTCCCCACGAGGTAATGGCATTGGAGGTCGAAGGCTTCCGAGTTTTGGATGGACTCGAAAAGGCCCAAGGCTTCCTGGATATGGTCCGCGTGGGTTCCCCGGCCCGTGATCCGGTTGAGCAGGCAAAATTTGATGAATTGGAACCGAAGGCCCTCATCCGAAGGGTGTTGGTCCACGGCTTTCCTAAACCTCTTATATTCAGACGAATAATCGGATTCCTTCCCCAGCAGCGAGGAGATCCCGTTGAAGAGCCCCATGACGTTGTGTCTCGTTTCTTTTGATCATCCGCGGGATCCCAAGGATCCCGGGGGAATCCGGGTTAAAACCACTGCCAGGGCAGGAGGAGCCTGAAGGGCCAGGGGGCTTTCCGGGGCGCCGGGATCGACAGGGATTCGACCGGGGTAGCCTCCGCCTCGACCGCGCCCTTCGCGCGCCGCTTGGGGGTGGAAGCCTTGGGCGCGACGAGGACCGCACCGGACCGCTTGAACCCCTGGACGACCGCCTCCTGGGTGGACGGGAAGGCCTTGATGATGGAGTCGAACTCCAAGAGGTCGTAGGTTTCCAACACCTCGGGGTTCATGCCGGCCAGGAAGAGGTTGCCCTTTTGGCCGCGGATGCGCTTCATCTCGCCCACGAAGATTCCCCAACCCGCGCTGCTGATGTATTCGACCTTCTTCAGGTCGATGATCAGGTTGAAGCGCCGCTCGCCCAAGGCGGTCTGGAAGACCCGCTCAAATTCAGGGGCGGTGTTCGTGTCGAGGAAGCCCTCGACCGAGAGGACCGTCAGGTCCGGTTGGGTTGGATAAGCCGAGGCCGTCACCGTGATGTTTTGCATGGTTCAACTCCGTCGCTTCTGTCGTGGGATGTTGCGCATTATCGGCCGGTGCCGTTCACACTTACAAGGCCCGGGGGCCTCCCCCCCCCGGCCGATTCGCCATCCCTCAAAATAATCTGACGGGGGCGTAAAAAACATTTCGGGGACTTTATAAGCATGTTACATGCCAGCCCTTGGGGTCCCTCGGGGCCCCGATCCACTTGTGGGGGGGCGCCGTTATACCTTAAGGGGACGTTTGCAAAGCACAAAATGGTAGATACCTCTTCAAGTTCTCCCAGGGTCCATCGCCCGATCCCGGATAAGTGTGAACCGGACCCTCACCTGAGGATTACCGGACGACGAGGATCCTGCGGAGCTCGGCCCTGGTCGGCCCGGTGAGGTGGATGATGTAAACCCCGCTCGCCACGGGATCCCCGAACGAGTTCTTCCCGTTCCACACCCACCAATCATCCACCTTGGAGTTGGTCCGCCGGTCCGCCAGCGTCACGATATGCTCCCCCGCCGAGTTGTAGATCTTCAGGTGATAAGGCCCCGGGTAAGTCGGGATGGTCACGTGGATGGACACCGGCCCGTTGAAGGGCGTCAAGATGTTCCGGTCCACGTAAAGGTCCTGGGGCGGAACCGTCGGGGTAAACGTCGCGGACGGCGTGGCCGTTTCCGTCCAGGTCCAGGTGACGGTGGGGGTCCAAGTGGGGGTCGAGGTGATCGTCGGAGTCCAAGTGCGGGTCGGGGTCCAGGTAAAGGTGTGACTGTTCGTCGTCGTGGGAGTCCAAGTGGGGGTCCAGGTGAAGGTCTCGGTATAAACCGGCGTAAAGGTATTCGTGTCGGTGGGGGTAAAGGTTTCCGTCGGCGTGTATGTCTCAGTCCAGGTGTTCGTGGCTGTCGGTGTGAAGGAAGGCGTGGTGGTCTCGGTCGAAGTGCTTGTATCGGTCGGAGTGAAGGTAAACGTGCCCGTCGGCTGGTTCGTGAAGCTGGGGGTGAAACTGGCGGTCGGAGTCGCGGTAAAGGACGCCGTAAAGGTGGCCGTGGAAGTCGGCGAGAAAGAGGGCGTGGAAGTGGCCGTTGAGGTGTACGTGTGAGTGGACGTGAAAGTAAAGGTCGCAGTCGGTTGGTTGGTAGCCGTATAGGTGAAGGTGGTGGTCGCGGTCGAGGTCGCCGTCAGCGTCCAAGTGGCGGTACCCGTGGAAGTGGCGGTCGGGGTAAAAGTCCGGGTGAAGGAGGCCGTTGGGGTGGCCGTAAAGGTCAAAGTCGCAGTCGGTTGATTGGTCACGCTCGCCGTTGGGCTCGGTGAGGCTGTCGCACTCGCCGTGTAGGTAAAGGTGGGGGTCACAGTGAACGTGAAGGTGGATGACGCCGTGGGCGTGGGCGTCTGGCTCGGCGTGGGCGACTTAGTGGCGGTGAAAGTCGCCGTGGAGGGTGGCGTCGGGGTCGAGGTGACCGTGAAGGTGAAAGTCGCTGTCGGTTGATTCGTCGCGCTCGCCGTAGGGCTCGGCGAGGCTGTCGCACTGGCCGTGTAGGTGAAAGTCGGCGTCACCGTGAAGGTTGGGGTCGACGTCCAGGTGGGGGTGCCGGTGGCCGTGGCGGTCGGTGTGAATGTCCGGGTGAACGACGACGTGGCGGTGGACGTGAAGGTGAAGGTCGCTGTGGGTTGGTTGGTAGCCGTGAAGGTAAAAGTCGGCGTCACCGTGTAGGTTGGGGTTGACGTCCGGGTGGGGGTGCTGGTGGCCGTAACGGTCGGGGTCAAGGTCGATGTCGACGTCGGGGTGCGCGTAAACGTCGACGTGGCGGTGGACGTGAAGGAAATGGTCGCTGTCGGTTGGTTCGTGGCCGTGTAGGTGTGGGTGGGCGTCACGGTGAAGGTCGAAGTCGGCGTCCGGGTGGGGGTGCTCGTGGCCGTGGCGGTCGGGGTCAAGGTCGATGTCGGGGTGCGCGTAAACGTCGAAGTGGCGGTCGACGTGAAGGTGAATGTCGCTGTGGGTTGGTTGGTAGCCGTGTTGGTGAAGGTCGGCGTCACGGTGAAAGTGGGGGTGGGGGACGCCGTGGGCGTGGGAGTCTGGGTCGGCGTGGGTGATTTGGTGGCGGTGAAGGTCGCGGTCGCTGTCGGCGTCGGCGTAAACGTCCGGGTGGGGGTCAACGTCGCGGTATAGGTGTTCGTGGCAATGGGGGTGTTCGTCCGCGTGGAGGTCGACGTCGGGGTAAAGGTGGCTGAAGCCGTCGCGGTGGGGGTGAATGTCCGGGTCGCGGTCGGCGTGGCGGTAAAGGTCCAGGTGAGGGTCGCCGTGGAAGTTAAAGTCGCCGTCTGGGTGTTTGTCCGGGTCGCGGTGGCGGTAGGAGTGGGGGTCCAAGAAAAGGTCTGCGTATTCGTCCGGGTCGCCGTCGGGGTCGAGGTCACCGTCAAGGTGGACGAAGGGGACGGGGTGGGGGAGTTGGTGAGGGTGGCGGTGGAGGTCGGGGTGTTCGTTCGGGTTGAGGTGGCCGTGGGGGTGAAGGTATAAGTGGAGGTTCTCGTCAGGGTCGCGGTGGGGGTCCAAGTAAAGGTCGGAGTAGTCGTCTTGGTGGGCGTGGGGGAAGGGGTGTAGGTGAAGGTCGGGGTGTATGTGCGTGTGG
>CAYMOV010000146.1:0-6015 GCA_964392085.1 uncultured bacterium | reverse complement strand
TTTTCCAAAATCTCCCTTGATTCTTTCTTACAGCCCAAGATATTGTCCACGGCGGGTCCCCGTTGTGGGTAAAACAACCAATAATTATAAATGGTATTTATATTTGAAATCCGCGTATTTCTTTGTGTTCTCGTCGACCACAACATTCGAATTGTGATTTTGTGCGGTTTCCATCAGGTCCTTCAAGACCAAAGAATAATGTCTTGTCATCAAACTCCCTAAAATGAGCTGTCCCCCGTTATCAAATTCGACCCAAGTCATAGGCCAATATCTTAAAGTTTCCATTGAAACCACTTCCTGCCAGCGATGTTCATAAGTTTTAAAAACATGGTGGACCGCAATCTTTTCATCGTTGTATTCACAAACAGGCCGAAACATCCAAAACATAAAGAAACAGCCTGCAAACGCAAAACAGCCTATAACCCACAGCTCATGGGTTATAACGCCGAGATAAATAGCAACTGCGCAAAAGATCAACGCCTTTATGCTTCCATAGACTTTTTTCATCGCGTCACCGCTCTTTTCTTTCCATGAAGGGTCCCTGTCGTGGTCACCCAATAGCATATTTTGTCCCTTTGTATTAATCCGCTCATATTTAAATAAGGGGTTACCGCACATTATTTCCGCTTCGATATGACAATCTCATCGCGATAATCGCTCAAAGTAATTACGATTGCAACTCTATTGGAATTTGGCGACCACTCGATTTCATGGACCCGGTCACCGACGCTTAGTTTCAGCACTTTGGTCTTACCTATTTTGCCCACTTCCATCACATAAACGGTTTCACGGTCTCCATCCTCATCGTACCCGATCAAATACTTCCCATCCGGGCTAAGCGAACAATCCTTGAATTCAAGGGCGCCCTTCGGTTTATCCAACACCTTTCCATCCGTCAGGTCGATCTTTTTCCAACCTTTATTGTAAACAAGCAATTGTCCGTTCGGGAACATGTGGTATAGCGACGCGAAATCCATGCCGAGCCCATCGATCTCTCCCCAGGTATACTTTGTTTTCGAATCCTTCGTAAGACTCACCAGGTCATACCGATGTTGATAAACGGTATCCTGATTAGCGGCCAGTGGGATATCCAAGACGGCATAAACATCTCCTTTATCCTCGGTACAGTTGTCCAAAGTTATCGGGAATTTCAATTTTAATTGTGGCGCGAACAAAGTCGTTCCCGAGCCGTTGCCCAGGTCAACCCTCACGATTCCCTCGCTATCCATTTCATCGCTTGCCAAGACATTTGAGATTAAGTAGAAAAGTTCGTTCCCATTCCCGGAGAAAAACGGATCCGTCAAAGCACCTTTCTTCGGGGCCGCAATGATTTTCGATCTTTTCGTTTTTAAGTCATATAATTCGATCGAGTTTCCGGCCATGGTTTCAGTTGTCGTCCGCATCCCCGCGAGTGGTTGAACCTGTTTGACGAAGGCCAAACGGGAACCATCGGGAGAGAAACAGGGGTTCCAGCCGATACCGACTTCAATGCCATTCTTAAAACCATCCGAGCAAATAATCACTTTCGGTTCTTCGAAACGCGTCTCTTTTTCCCTCTTGGCGTTCTCCGCGATATGTCGGTCCAGCGTTTTTTCGTCCATCCCCTCCGCTTCCGCGCCATCGGGCCCGTGACCCTGCCGAACATAGGCCATCCTGTGGCCATCCGGCGAAAAGGCTGGATTGAATAGGTCCATGCCCGGTTCGTTATAGGTGGTTTCGACAATCCATTGGTTATCCCCGGCATGTAAGGGCGAACAATATCCAATCACGATAAAACAGAAGCAAACCATTAATACGTTACTTCGAACCGTCAATTTATACCTCCAAGTATTTTTTTCCACGACGGGCCGTTAAAGGCGATGTGGGATCAGGGTCCTAGGGCGTGTATTTCATGACCCGGAAATTGGAAGAGTCGGTCACGTAGATGTCGTTATGCGAGTCGACCGCCACCGAATAGGGGAACGCGAACCCAACGCCCGTGAGGCCGCCGTATTCGTTTAACCAGGCGCCGGATGGGTTGTACTCATCAACCCGGCTCTCTCCCGTGTCCACGACGTAGAAATTCGAGGAACCGTCCACGCCGGTGCCATAGGGGCCATTGAAACCTATATTGAAGACGCCGCCCGAGGTGATTACAAACGTGGTTCCAGCGGACTTGTACCCAACCATCCGGTTGTTTCCCGTGTCCGCCACATAGACGTTGCCGGACGCGTCCGCGGCTACGCCATATGGGGCAAGCAGGGATACCCCACCCGCGGTGGTCCAAACCTTGACCGAGGCTCCCGTATTGGTGATTTCCGCGATCCGGTTGTTCAGGTAATCGGCTACGTAGATATTTTGGGAAGTGTCCACCGCCACGCCGGCCGGATGGGAGAAGGAGACACCCCCGGCGCCGGTGAAGGTGTTGACATAGGCACCGGACGAGTCCAACTCGACCACCCGGTTGTTATAGCTGTCGCCTACGTAAAGGTTGTTCGATGAATCCACCGCCAATCCTTCGGGCTCGATCAGGCTGACCCCGTTGGCGCTAAAGAGGGTCGTCAGGACGTTCCCGTTGGTATCCATCTTGACCACGCAACCCCTCAGGTAATCGGAAACATAAACGTTCAGGGCCGAGTCGGTGGCGACACCCCAAGGATTGAGGTAGGTCACCGAGGGCCCAAAGACAGTCCAGGTCCCGGAAACCGGCGTCAGTGTGGGGGTCACGGACCCGGTCGGGCTCGGGCTTGCCGTCAAGGTCGATGTGGAAGTGGAGGTTGTGGTGGTAATTGAAGTGAGGGTCACGGAGGGGGTGGGACTGTGGGTTGAGGTAAAGGAAGGGGTGGCGGTCCAGGGGCTCACGACCGGACTGAAGGAGGCTGTTGGAGTCGGGGAGGCCATCACATTTGGGGTCGGCGAATGGGTAGGTGTGGCGGTGGGGCCCGCGGGGGCTGGACCCGGGGCCGAGGGGGTTGTGGTTTTATTGTTGCAAGCCGAAAGGATTAGAAATGGTAGGACCAGCGAGATGAACCTACGGTATGGTTTTGTCATGTTCTTCCCCTGGGCTTGTCTTACTTCCGATAGGTTCGGGCGGAACAGTATTTCCCGCTTAACCAGCTAATGGGAAATGGCCAAAAGCCGTGTTTATAGCGCCTCAAGCCCGATTTTGGCTGCAAACATCCACTCCGAGTCCCCGTCGTGGGCAAACCCTAACCTTGCCCCCAATAGAATAGTCCAAGAACTATTCAACTTATTCCATATTTCTCGGCTAATAAGCATTTAAAAATCCTGGCGATTTAACGATCACGTTTAGCTTTTGGCTGGATCATGTGTAGATTCACCTACGCAGCCAACATTAATAAACTTAAGAATGAAACTCACCGAGGATCTAACCTGCTTCGTTGTCCATGAAGGGTCCCCGCAGTGGACAACACCAATTCACAACATCCATAGTAGTTTCACTTGGCCATAAGTTTTTTGAGATGTGCGGCGTTCTCTTGGCCGGTTTGGTCTCCTTGCGCGGCGGCTTTTAAAAACCACTTCATTGCCTCTTGATAATCCTTTTTCACTCCTAGCCCCTTAGCGTAAAGGAATCCAATATTGTCTTCAGCAAGTGCATCCCCTTGATTTGCGGCCTCCAAAAACCATTTCAAGGCTTCTTTGTATTCTTTTTCGACACCTTGTCCCAACTCAAACATAACGCCAAGATTTCTTTCAGCTTCGGGGTTGCCCTGATCCGAGGCTTTTAAAAACCATTTTTTAGCTTCCTGATAATCTCGGGTAACTCCCTGCCCCATGACGTAATTGACGCCAATGTTGCTATCAGCGTCAGCACATCCATGCGCCGAAGCTTTTAAAAGCCACTTCATTTCTTCTCGATGATTTTGTGTTACTCCAAGGCCCTTTCCATAAAGTTCGCCTATATTGTTTTCCGCAGGCGGATATCCTTGCGCCGCCGCTTTCAGGTACCATTTCAAGGCTTCTTTGTAATCTTGAATAACCCCACTCCCTTTTTCATAAAGTTGACCAATATTAAATTCAGCGTTTGGATATCCTTTGACCGAGGCTTTTTGATACCACTTCATGGCTTCTTGATTATTTTGTGTTACACCCATTCCTTTATCATAAAGGAATCCAATATTATTCTGGGCGATAGCGTCCCCTTGGTCTGCCGCTTTCAAAAACCACTTCATGGATTGAGAATAATCTCCTGCGTTGTAGGCCTTCAGACCCAAGTTGAGCGCATCGTGACTAGAGGCGGTTTGTGCATAAAGGGTAAATGAACCGAAGGCTAAAATTCCAAGATAAAAGAGAATAGCCGACATGCTACGGAAAAACATTTTTTTCATCCCACCCTCCTTTTCAAATGCGCTTGTCCACTTCGGGTCCCCAACGTGGACAGTCCATTGGACTAACAGCCTTTCCCTTAATAGTCCTTGTGTATAACCACATATTCCATTTTAATCTCAAAATTGTCGATATTTGCGGACCAAACATGGCGATAGATAGAACCGTTCGGTTCCACAGATTTGTTCTTTGTGGACTTGCACCGGATGGCTTAATGGCCCATCCGGTCAAGCCCTCCGGCCTATTTTATGAAGGTATCGTCGAAGGTTATGTTGAAGTCCAAACCGTCCGTGGTGGGGGTCACCAGGCCCAAGTCCACGTAGGGATCCCCCGCGGTAAAGGTATGGGACCCGTCCGCGTCGAAGTAGACCCGAATGTAAAGGGGCGTCAGTCCGGTCTGGTTCGCCCCATCGTTCGTGACGAAGTAATAGAGGGTACCGTTCTGGTCGACCGTGCTGCCGGCCGAAAGGGGAACGCTGTAGGCCGCGTCCGAATACGTGAGGATGTGGATCATCCGGCACAGGCCCACCGTCCCCCGGGCCCCGTTGTAGGTGGCGTTGCCGTAGATTCCCCAATAACTGCAGGTATCATCAAACGACAGGTTCGGACCCACCACGGTCGCACCCAATGATCCGCTGATCGTCACCGCGTAGGATGCCGGCGAAGCGGGATTGCTACAGGACCCCTGGGTGGTGTACCGCATCCCAGGCACATGGGGAAGGTAAAGGTAGCTGAACCCGTAATTGGGGTAAACATTGTTTAGACCGTTTAGGTCGTAATAGGCCGAAACATACAAAACCGGTATATAGCGGCTTCCCAAAGTATAGGTGCCCCCTGACCCTACCCCCTGGAATCCGCCGAGTTCATTCAAGGGATAACCAGCAGGTTCCCCCCCTGCCACGCAAATCCCCCCAGACGTTCCGGTCCCGGTGTAGGTCACGGAGCCCCGGATGTAATAGTTGGGTGAAGGTGGAAACGTACCGGTGAGCGTTGCGGTCGCGGTCCAACAGGGGGTCCCGGTATTGATCGGGGTGAGGGTCGGGGTGGAAGTGGCCCAGGTCCCCGTAGGGGTGTCGCTCGGGGTCAGGCTATCGGTGAAGGTGGCTGTCGATGTGGGGCTGTTGGTTTGCGTGGGGGTCGGTGAGCACGTGGAGGTATCTGTGGCTGTCTTCGTGGGAGTCGGTGTCGGCGTATCCGTTGGGCTGGAGGGCGTCAAGGTGTCCGTGGACGTCGAGGTCCAGGTGAGGGTCCAAACGGGGGTTTGAGTGATACTTGCGCTGAAAGTGGGTGTAAAGGTTGCGGTGTCTGTATTAGCGGGCCCGACTGGGCTCACGGGGATATGTTTCTTGGTCGTACAGGCAAACGTTGCCATGGCCAAACCCAAAGCCAAAACCGACAATGTAATCCAGGAATGCTTAGTCCCCATTTACGCACCCCCCGGTTATTCTCCCCTACTAGAGATTCGGCGCCCCTTCTTTATTCCCGTTTTTTTCAGCCCATAAACCGGGATTACCCGAAATACGTTGTCCACTCGGGGTCCCCGTCGTGGACAGGGAACGGCCTATGGTTTATAGACGAGCGTCGCTTTGATGTACATGGCGATCGCCCCGACGATCCAACCCGCGAAAAAGATGGCGACGGGCTTGGCTTTTTCTTTACCGCCCTTGAGCCAAAAGAGGCCGAGAACGA
>CAYMOV010000145.1:5000-6058 GCA_964392085.1 uncultured bacterium | reverse complement strand
GGGCGTTGGGACCGGTTGGACCAATCCCGCCTGACGGATTCCTACCGGTACGGCGTCGACCTCTTGGCTTCGGCCCCGAGGGGATCCCTGCTGTTCGCCGAGGAGGACCGGGACTATTTCGCCGCCTATTTCCTCCAGGGGGTCGAGGGCAAGCGGCCGGACTTGTCCCTGGTCACCCCATTCCTTTGGCAGGAATCCTGGGGTGTGGCCCAATCGGCACGGCTCCACCCCGATTGGGGCCTGTCCATCCTTCCGGACGCCGCGCCCTGGGACCGCGTCGGGTTCAATATCCGGCGTGCGATCCAAACGAACGAGGGCCGGCGGCCCATCGCGATGACCTATTCCAACCGCCTGGTCGTGCCCCATGCCCTTCAATCGGGTTCCCCTTGGGTCCTCCGGAATCACGGGTTGGTTTTCTTGATCCAATCCCCCAAGGATCCACCTACTGGGGTTCCCAAACCCATTCGGGATCGTTTGATGAACCCACCCACGGACGTTTCAGCCGCGCTGGAATACCCATGCCAGGATGGGATCCAGGTCGTGTACGAGTTGGCCAGGAAAAACCTGCTAGAGGCCCCCTGATTTCGGGCTATTTCAACCCACAACGCGCAGGAATAGGATTCAACCGGGAGGAGAACCATGAATCGCAACTTGAGGTTCAAGACTTTTGAGGAGGCCCTCGCGGAGCTGGAAAACCTGGAAAAGGGGCCGGTGGGAACCACGGGGAATTGGTCGTTCTTCCAGATCCTGGAGCATTGCGCCGGGGCGATCGACCGCAACATGGGGGGCCAGATGGGCCAGCCTTCAGGATTCCTGAAGATCGTGAAGGGCAAGCTCGGCAAATGGGCCACCCTTCGGCGGGGCTATATCCCGTCGGGGATCATCAACCCAAGGGTCCAAGTCCAACGGATCGAGGGCGACGCGACAGCCGCGGCGACCCACTTGCGGGAATCCATCAAGAGGTTCAGGGACTACCACGGTCCCTTGTCCCAACATCCCCGGTTCGGCAAGATGAACAAGGCGGAGTGGGAAAAGTTCCACATCTACCACATGGCCAA
>CAYMOV010000144.1:0-6082 GCA_964392085.1 uncultured bacterium | reverse complement strand
GGAGGTTCGTCATGGCCTGGGGAGTCCTGTTCGTCATGCTGGTGGCTTTCTTGACGGGCCGAAAATATCTCGTGCCCGTCCTGACCTTACTATTCGCGATCGCCCTTTCCATCGTCTGGTACCTGCCGCCCCTCACGGAGGAACGGTTCAACCTGTTCTGCACCCAGGCGCCGCTCTCGATGGCTATGGCGTTGATGGGGGGATTGGCGCTTTTCCTCCTGCCACCCTTGACCATCGGGCAGGTGTGGAAGCTCATCCGCCCCGGGGATAAGCCCCGGAACCCCGCGTACCTTTTGGGGGCCCTGGTGGGCGTCACGGCCTTGGGACTGTTTGTGGGCGGGCTTTGGAATGCCCGCAATTGCGGCAGTTGCCGCACGGAAGCGGCCACACCCTTCGTCACCCGGACCCAAGCCACCGTAGGCGTGGTGGGAAACCACCTATTTTTGGTGGGCGGTGCGGATGGGCGAACCTATCCCACCGACGTCTGGTCGTCCACGGACGGACTGGTGTGGGACCAGATTGCCAAGACCGGGTTCCCGGGCCGCCAGGGCCAAGCGATGGTGACGTTCCATGGCAAGCTCTGGATCATCGGGGGATGGGATGGAAAACTCCACAACGACGTCTGGTGCTCCACCGACGGGAAGGCCTGGATCCACGCCTGTGACGCCCCTTTCGAGCCCCGCACCGACTTGGCGGCGGCCACCGACGGCAAGCAAATCTGGATTTCGGGCGGCAAGACCTCGGAGGGACCCCAGGGGGACGTCTGGAACACCGCGGACGGTGTCCATTGGAAACGCCTGCGGGGGAAGGGGCCGTTCCTGGCCCGGTCCCAACATTCCTTGGTCTGGTTCTCGGGGGGTCTTTGGATGCTGGGCGGGTTGAATGGGATGGACCGGGAGTTAGGCGACATTTGGACCTCTCCCGACGGCGTCGCTTGGCAGAAGGCCGAGAACCCGCCTTTCCACCCCAGGTCCGGCATGGCCACGGTGGTCCATAAGGACAAGCTTTGGGTCGTGGGCGGCAGGACCTCCGGCACGGCCCTCCTAAACCCCTGGTGGACCGCGGATGGGATCGCCTGGCATGAGTCGCCGGAAGGTTTGAAGGGCCCCGGCCAGGGGATCACGACGGCCGCCAGTTTCGGGGGCCGCCTTTGGTTCCTGTCAGGCACCGACGGTCGGTTTTTTTCAGCCGACCTTTGACCCAACGAACTGGACAAAGCATGGAACGGGGGGTTTCTGCCCCCTTTTCATCGTAGGGTGCCACCCCACCAGATATAGAAGATCAAAATGATAAAACCACTATCCCTGAGCAATAGGGGCTATTAACGCCTCTGTTCCTTGTGAAATAACGGGACATTCCCCATACTAGTCCCCAAATACAGACACAACATGCATTCCTGCCCCGGTGGGGTTCTCTTGGACTGCATCCCCCATTTGGCCCAGGAGGGTCCATGTCCAGCCGCAAGCCCCATTGTTTGTTCGTCTATCCCCGCTTCACCTCCAAGTCCTTCTGGAACTACCGCGCCACCTGCGAGTTGGTGGGGGCCAAGTACCCCGCCGCGCCGTTGGGCCTCATCACCGTGGCCGCCATGTTGCCCAAGGACTGGGAAGTGCGCCTGACCGACCTCAACGCCGAGGACCTCGACCCCCACGACGCCGATTGGGCCGACATGGTCTTCCTGGGCGGCATGATTTCCCAACAGCCGGACCACCTGGACCTGATCCGCCGTTTCCGCGAGCGCGGCAAGACCGTGATCGTCGGCGGCCCGGACGCCACCTCCAGTCCCCACCTCTACGCCGGCGCGAGCCATTTGATCCTGGGGGAAGCCGAAGTCACCTTCCCCGAGTTCCTCGCCGATTACCTGGCGGGCCAGGCCAAGCCCAAGTACGAGGCCGGGGAGCGCAAGGCCGACATGGCCACCAGCCCGGTGCCCCGTTTCGACCTGCTCCATTTCGACAACTACCTGCACATCGGCATCCAATGGAACCGGGGCTGCCCGTTCCGCTGCGAGTTCTGCGACATCATCGAGCTTTTCGGCCGGGTGCCGCGCGGCAAGTCGCCGGCCCAGGTTAACTCCGAGCTCCAGGCCCTTTATGACCTCGGCTACCGGGGCCATGTGGACATCGTGGACGACAACTTCATCGGCAACAAGAAAGCCGTGAAGGTCCTGCTCCCGTCCTTGATCCAATGGCTGAAGGACCATAAGTACCCGTTCGAGTTCTCGACGGAAGCCTCCATGAACCTGGCCGACGACACCGACCTCCTGGCCATGATGAAGGAGGCGGGTTTCGCCTGGGTTTTCGTGGGCATCGAGAACCCGGACACCGCGACGCTCCAGGCCACCCAGAAGCTCCAGAACACCCGGCGGTCCATCGCGGACAGCATCCACAAGATGATCCAGCACGGCATGATCGTGAACGCCGGCTACATCGTGGGGTTCGACGGTGAGGGGGAAGGCGTGGCCCAGACCATCCTGGACAACATCGAAGCCACCAACATCCCGGTCAACATGGTGGGGCTCTTGTTCGCCCTGCCGAACACCCAACTCACCCGCCGCCTGCAGCGCGAGGGCCGGTTGGACGAACAGTTCGAGATTCCCCCCGCGGAGACCGCCTGCCAGTGCGTGGCGGGACTCAACTTCAAGACCCTGCGGCCCCGTGTGAATATCCTGAGGGATTTCCGGCGGGTGGTGGACGTGGCCATGCAGCCGGACAAGTACTTCGGCCGGGTGCGCCACATGGTGGACATGCTGGACTGCTCCCAATACAAGGTGCGCCTGCCGATCCGCCGCCACATCAAGGAAGTGAAATCCCTCATCAAGATCTCGTTCAAGTTGGGGGCCCGGAAGGAAACCCGGTCGGAATACTGGAAGACCTTCTTCCACGCCCTGACCAAGAACCCGCGAGGTTTCCGGAGCGCCATGTCGGTGATGGCGCTCTACCTGCACTTCTTTGAATTCCGCAAGTACGTCTTGGACCGCTTGGACCAGGAATTGGCCCTGCTGGAGGAGACCGGCGACCCCCGGATGCTCAAGCCCACGGTGCCGATGGCCGCCGCGACGCCCTTGCCGGTCTTGGAGTCGGTGGCGAGCTAAACCCCAAGCCGTTAATAAAGGTTAAAAATAAAGGCCATCCCGGAAGGGGTGGCCTTTTGTTTTGGGGGAGCCGCTTCGTGAAAGCATCAGCCTTAACTCATGGGACTGATTGAAGCTTGATCAATAAGTCCCCGGGTGAGAGGTATCCCACGGTCCGCCCACCGGACAGTTCCTTGCCGTCGCGACCGATCAAGATCAGCGTCGGCACCCCGGACACCTTCCACTGGTCCCTCAGCTTGAGGATCGACTCATCCCCGAACTTCGTCAGGTCGGCCTTAAGGAGCACCCACTTTTCCAGCTCTTTCCGGACCTGGGGGTCGGTGAAGGTCTTCAACTCCAGTTCCTTGCAGGGGATGCACCAGTCCGCGGAAAAATCCAACAGGATGGGCTGGCCGGCTTTTGCGGCGGCCTCCAGGCGGGAGGCCTGGTAGGGCTCGAAGGGCAGGTGGGCCGGCTTCGGCCAAAAAGTGAAGACCAGGACCCCCGCGACGGCCAGCAGGAACCCCAACGACTTCTGGAAATACATGAAAGTCCTATGGACGCCGCTCCCGGCGAACACACGCCCCAAGAGGACGCCCACGACCATGAGATACGCCGGGAGGACCCACCGCAGGACCCCCTCGGGCAAAAGCGGGTGAAGGAAATACAGGGGCATCCCCAAAAGGATGAAGCCGAAGACCTTCTTGACCCACACCATCCAGAGGCCCGACTTCGGGAGCCGTTGGATCCCACCGGAAAAGAATCCCAACAACAGGTAAGGGAAGCCCAGGCCGAGCGAAAGGGTGAAGAACATCGCGAAGCCCAACCAGGGGTCCGCTTTGGCGGCTACGAAGGTCAAAAGGCCGATGGAGAAGGGGTCCACGCAGGGGGCCGCGACTACGCCGAACACCAGCCCCATGACCAGCGCCCCCAACACGCCGGAGGCCTGGGATCCGCCGATCTTGTTGAGAAGCCAGGAGGGAGCCTGGATCTCATACAGGCCGAACATCGAGAGGGACAATCCGACCAGCACCGTGGAGATGCCCGCCAAAACCCAGGTCGACTGGAGCGCGCTCCCGAAGAGCCGTCCGGTCAAGGCCGCCGTCACCCCCAGGACGGTGTAGGTCACCGAGATTCCGAGGACATAGGCAACTGCCCGCATGAACATCTTCCAGGGCCCGTCCGTTGTGCGGGTGCCGAAGTAGGCCACGGTCAGGGGGATCATGGGATAGACGCAGGGAGTGAGGTTGAGGGCAAGCCCGCCGAGGAGGATCAGCAAAAAGGTCAGCCACCAGCCCTTTTGGCGGATGAGCCCCGCGATGAGGTTCTCGGGTTCAGCGGCGACATTGAGCGAGGGGAGTGAGGCGAACCAATCCAGGTTCGCGGGTTGGGCCGTTCCCTGGGTAAGGGTCCGGATCGGAACGTCGATCTTCACTTGGGCGGGGGCCAGGCAGAGATGGTCGTTGCAGGCCTGGATCTCCAGTTGGTACCGGAGGGAATGGGTGCCGGCCGTGACCTGGACCGGGACGAAGACCGTGACGGAACCCGCGTAGACCGGGAACGCCTCGTTGGAACCGGCCAAGATTTTGGGAATCCCCGGGGGGGCGCGCAGGCCCACCGCCTCTTGGCCCTTCGCATCCTTCAGGCTGAAGGGGACGAAACCCTCGGGAAGGCCCTGGACGGCGTTGATGTGCCACCCATCCTGGATCTTGACCACGACGGCCACCCAGAAATCGAGGCCGGGCGCCGCGGGGTTATAGGAAGGTTTAGCGGAGACCTCGACCACCGAGGCGCTGTTGACGGGTGGAGCCGCGTGGGCCGGACGGGTGGGAAGGGTCCCGAGAAGGGCGAGGAGTAGGGTCAGCCAAGTGGTTCGTTTCATGGTCTCCCAATCATACGGCTTGGAACCAAAATAGGTTGCAGGTTCGTGACTGGCAAGAGGGATAAGCCGCAGGAAATATAACCTTAAAGCACCCTTCACCCAGCCCTCTCCCTGAAGGGGAGAAGGGGGCTGGACTTCTGGGACTACCGCGCCGTAAGGGTGGAGTCCCGCACGATCAGTTCGGCCTGGAGGATGCTGACGTTCTTGGCCAGGGCCTCGCCGTCGACCATCTGCATCATCTTCTCGGCGGCCAGCATGCCCATCTCGTGGCCCGAGAAGGAGACGGTCGTCAGGGAGGGCTCGTGGTACCGGGCCTCCTCCATGTTGTCGAAGCCGACCACCGAGACGTTGTCGGGCACGTGCAGTCCCATGTCCTTCAGGGCCCGCATGGCCCCCATGGCCATCAGGTCGGAGGCGCAGAGCAGGGCGCTGGGCTTGCGGACCCCTTGGAAAACCTTCTTGGCGGCCTCGTAGCCGCCGTTCTCCTCGTAGTTGCCCTCGGCCACCCAATCCGACACGAGTTCGATCTTCTTCTCGGAAAGCATCTCCTGGTAGGCCTGGAAGCGCTCGAGCGCGTTGGTGGTGGTCATGCGCCCGTTGATCATGGCGATGCGCTCGTGGCCCATCTCGATCAGGTGCTCCAGGGCCTTGCGGACGCCGCCCCGGTTGTCCACGCCCACGTAAGGGAAGTCGTCCCCGCCGGTGATCTTGCCGTTGACCAGCACGAAAGGCACGTTGGCGTCGGCCAATTCGCGGATGGACACGTCGGTGGACCAGGCGTTCATGACGAACATACCATCGGTGGAGCCGTCGCCCAAGAGGCTTCGGTAGGACAACTGGGCCCGCGCGGTCTCGTTCAGGGGATGGATCAACAGGCGGTAACCGTGCTCGGCGGCGGCTTCCTCGATGCCGCCCAGGATGTCGGCGAAGAAGGGACTGCGGATGAGCTTGGTGTGGTGGGGGGCCAGGATGCCCCAGACCTTGGAGTGCTTTTGGCGGAGCCGCCGGGCGTGGGCCTGGGGCTTGTAGTGCATTTCCTTGATGGTGGCTTGGACCTTCTTACGGCATTCCTCGCTCACCCACTTCTTGTTGTTCAGGACGCGGGAGACGGTCCCGATGGTGACTCC
>CAYMOV010000143.1:0-6082 GCA_964392085.1 uncultured bacterium | reverse complement strand
CTGGACGCCGACTACCATTTCCGCAACCTGTTCCTCAGCTACCTGGGCGTGCATTGCTATTTCGTCCAGGCGCCCGGTTATACCGATTGGTGGCAATTGTTCCGGGGGCGCGACGAGGAGTCGCCGGTCCATTACGAGTTCCTCTTCGGGCGCTGGGAGGACCGGGGCCGCTACAACCGCCAGCACATGGACCGGGTCCGCCGCGAGGGCAAGACCGTGGTGTCCCAACGGATGGGCTTCCACGACATCTTCACCCCCGTGATGGACGGGGGGAAGGTCTGGGGCATCCTGGTGGCCGGGGCCGTCTACAACCACGCGCCCACCTACGAGGACCTGTCCCAACAATGGAAGGACGTCACCGGGAGCCACCCCGTGGGCTACCACGCCGATTTCGCGCGTTTCGCCCGCCTCTGCCTGAGGCGGCCCGTCCTGGAGGGGGAATCCTTCCAGGCCTTCGTGGAGGTCATGGAGCTGTTCGCCCAGTGGTTGACGGCCCGCGGCGGGGAGGAAAAGATCGGGGAACGCCTGGTGAAGCTCCGGGACCAGGTCTTCTCGAAGATCATCCCCCATGAGTTTTGGATGTCCTGGGCCCTGGGCGAGAACCCCGCGGCCCCCACGCCCTGGTTCGGGAGGAGCGACGCCGGCCGGTGGGAAAAGTCCGAGATCGGCATCGACCGGATCCCCAACACCGTCTTGGCCGTGTCCCTGGAGGACCCGCCCTCGGTGCACGCGGACCCGGTACGGGGCATGCTGCAGGGGCGGGATCTCCACCAGGAATGCTTCCGCTTCGCCCAGGAACTTGAGCACGCGGCCGGGGGGCGCTTCCACGCCGCCACCGCCGCGCTCCTCACGGCCCCCAAGAAAGGCTCGAACGCCACCCAAGCCCGGCTGGAACTCCGGGACCTGGCCCGCCGCCTCCAGGACCACCTGACCCACCGCTTCCGCCGTCCGGTCCGGATCGGCGTGGGCCGGGCCGTCCCAACCGGGGATTCCCTCCGTCCCTCCGCCGAGGAGGCCCAGGCGGCGTTGCAGATGGCGCTCCATTTTAGGAAGCCCCTGGTGTTCTACGGGGACCCAGGTGTCCGGGCGGAGGAGGTGAATTTCGCCCAGGTCCAATCCCTCTCGAAACGCCTTGAGTCCGCCGTGGCCCGCCGTGAAAGCGGGGAAGCCGCCGCGGCCCGGGACCGGTATGTCCGGGCGGCCGTCCTGCATTTCGGCGAGAACCGGGAGGGCATCCGTGTCCACGCCTTGACGACCCTCATGAACCTCGTGGATTCCGTCGGGAAGCTTTTGCCCGCGGCCCCCGACGCCGTGGAACGGTTGAGGGTGGATTGGGGCGACCGCATGGAGCGGGCCGGGTCCATGGCGGCGATTTGGGATTCCTTCCGGGAGGGCTGCGAGGCCCTGGGGACCTTGTCGCTCAAGCCCGCGGAGGGCGGGCGAAGGCTGAGGCTCGAGCAGGCCCTGGAGGACGTCAGGATCCGGTGGGCCGAGTCGGTCACCGCCGCCCAGGTGGCCCGCCGCTGGGGGTTCGCCCCCTCTGATTTCAGCCGACTGGTGAAACGGGTGACCGGACGGTCCTTCCCGGCCTACCGGGAAGCGCTGCGCATCGACCACGCCAAACGGCTCTTGAAGACCAGCGCGCTACCGGCGTCCCAAGTGGCCGTCGAATGCGGTTTCAGGACGGCGGCTTATTTTGGCAGGGTCTTTAAACGGGCGGTGGGCGTCACCCCGGACCGGTACCGCCAGGCGGGTTGAATTCAAATATTTACCAGCATAAAGTCAATTTAGTCTTCCGTTCTTGGGGGGGGAAGCGGTAAGGTTTCACCATCCCCCAGGGCCCACCGCCTGAGGTTTCCCAAGGAGTCCGACTTGTCCCCCTTTTCCCAACGACTGCGTGTGATTGTCCGGCCGTTCTTGGCCCTGGCCCTGGCGCTTCCGGCCCTGAAGGCTTGGTCGTCCCCCGACGAACTGATGGTGGTCGGCAACCAGTTCGTGTCCACCAGCACGGGATGCACCATCGTGCTCCGCGGCGTGAACGTGGACAGCCTCGAATACAACAGCTCGGGCACCGACGGCGGCGTCTGCAACGACATCGTGGCTTCGACCGGCGCCGCCATCACCCGATGGCACGCGAACCTCATCCGCGTCCCCCTCAGCCAGGATTTCTGGTTCGGGGTGGGCAACTCCAAGACGACAAACCCCAACCAAGCCGCTTACCGGGCCTTGGTGGACACCCTGGTCGGGACCTGCAGGAACAACAACGCCTACTGCTTGCTGGACCTCCATTGGTCGGGGAACGGGAACTGGGGGACGGCCATCCAGCAGGAAAACATGCCGGACGTCCACTCGACGCCATTTTGGGCCGATGTGGCGGCGCGGTACGCGAACAATCCCGCGGTGTTGTTCGACCTCTACAACGAGCCGAAGGGCATCACGGATTGGAACATCTGGCGGAACGGTGACGCGACCGGGGCGGCGGTGGGCTTCGTTTCACCCGGGATGCAGCCGCTCCTGAATACCATCCGCGGAGCGGGCGCCAACAACATCGTGGTGGCGGGCGGCTTGGATTGGGCCTACGACCTCTCGGGCGTTCCCGCCAACCACTTGACCGACGTCGCCAATGGCCGTGGAGTGGCCTACGCGACCCACATCTATCCCTGGAAGGGCAGCGCCCCCTGGGTGCCGACGAACGGGGACGCAAAGATCAGGCCCGCCGGCGACCTATATCCCGTCATCGTGGGGGAGTTCGGGCAGGACGCGGACAACCACACCAGTTGCGGCAATTGCGCGGACGCCGGATACCCCGGGTATTCCACCGGCGCCTGGACCACCAGCGTCGTCCAATGGATGAACCTGCGGGGATACAGCGGGACGGCCTGGGACTTCCAGCGGAACTCCGGCCCCATCCTACTTTCGGACTGCGCGCCCAATTACGACGCCACCACCTGGAATGGGGCGCCGGTTTCGCAATGGTTGGTCACCGCCACCCCGGTCATCGGGTGCCAGGCGAACTTCACCCCGATTTTGACCATGACCCCGACCCCGACCAACACCCCGACGGTGACCGCCACGGGCACTCTTCCAACCCTGACCTTCACCATCACCAATACCCCCACCAATACCTTGACCATCACACCTACGCCTGTATCCACGATTTGTGTTTCTGTGCCGTGGCCTTGTGAATCGAGATCTGAAAACGGTTCATGGATCGGCAATAACGCCGGCATCACGCAGGTCGACTCATCGACGGCGCCCCCTGGAGCCATCACCCAAGGTTCCCATTGCCTCAAAGTGGATATTACAACCGGGGTTGGTTGGAACAACCAGGTTTTCAACCTGGTCGGGAGTTTTTCCCCAAATGTCTGGGCCGATCAATATGAGTTGCTCGTGGACGTTTATGCCGATCCGACCTTCATCACCAATTCGGGCTCATGGCACCAATTATTCCTCCGGGCGGATATCGGGACCCAGTCCGCGACCACCTTCACCTCGCCCACGTTCTACAGCCTCAATGGGGGAGCCAACGACAACCTGGTCTTCCGGCTCGACTACAGCGGTGTGACTAACCCGACGGCGGCAATGACGGCGCTTTACTTCATCTACAACAGCCAGAACGGGGCCGTAGGAAACGGCGCGCTCTATTTCGACAACATCCGCTTGGTCCGGGGTTGTTCCTTCACCAACACGCCGACCCCGACGAACACGGGCACGCCGACCTTCACCCCCACGGCCACCTTCACCCCGACGCCCACCCCTACGGGCACCTGGTTCACCGACACGCCCACCCCCACGGTGACCTTCACGCCGAGCCCCACGGGCACCCCCGGACCTGGGACGATCGAAACCCCCATCGCCTACCCGAACCCTTTCCCCTACCCGACCCCCGGGGTGCCGGGCGGAGACGTCCTGAAGGTCCAACTCAACCTCGGCAATGGTGAGCCGCAGGACGTTACGCTTAAGTTCTTCACCCTTTCCTTCCGGAAGGTGCTGGAGCACGAGTATCCCGCCCAGGTTTCGGGCCCCGTGACGATCACGGACACCGCCCTGGGGACCCTCGGCAACGGATTGTATTACCTGGTGTTGGAGGACTCAAAAAAGAACCGGGCCATCGGGAAAATGCTCATCCAAAGGTAAATAAGGCCTATTGACCGGCCTTATTTAAGGCTGTGGGGGGGCGGGACGATCAATCGGGATAACGGGTATAACTATGGATATGTTTTTGGGCGTTCTCGTCCAAGACTATAAATTTCAAACCCGCCTGGTCCCCTCGTGACCAAACCACCCTCGCGAAGACGTCCAAGGGCTTGCGCTTCAGGATCTCGAAATTCAGCTTGAGGATGCTGTGGGGTGGGAGGGTCCGTCCGGCGTTTAAACGTATTCCTTCCCGGCTGATATCGACCGCTTGGAAACTGTGGGCTTGGGCGTTCACCTCGAAAATATTGCCCGATTTGGAAGGCGTCACCGGATGGGCAAGAACGCCCTCGGTAAAATCCACCCGCGGTGATTTACGATGTTCTGAAATCATTACAAGGTTTCGCCGGATCCCCTTTAAGTGTTAGGTATTGTACCGGAATTAAAAGCGGTTTCTTCAGACAAATTGCATCAAATAGTGTTTTGCTCCTTCTTCTTATGACCGATAGCGAACCGGTTCGATCGGCCGGTCTTCGCCTGAACCGGAGTCGGTCCTGTAAAGAATCGATAAAGAAATAACCGTCTTCATTTGGCCGTGACCGCATCTCCCGCGATCAAAACTTGAAGGGGTCCCAAACCGCGGAAAACGATTTCTGGCGATCGGTTGGTATTTTGGACCTTGATGGGAAAAACCGGAACCTCGACAGGATCTCCCGTCCAACCGATGGGGCCGGAGTCCCCTATCCGGGCTGGACCCGTTCCGGCGATTCGCGCGCCTATTTATTTTCGATGGGGAAACGGGTCAAGCACTGCCGAAGGTCGGCCACGCTGAAGGGCTTGGGGAGGAAGGCGTCGGCGCCGCTGAGGCCCTCCGGGTCATCCTCGGGCCGGGCGAAGGCCCCGCTCATCAGGATGACCGGAAGTTCCGGGCTGATCTCCCGGATCAAGGCGGCGGTCTGGCGGCCGTCGAGCCGCGGCATGGTCAGGTCCAACAATACCAGGTCCGGTCGGCTGCCAGGCGACCGGAGCCACTCCAGGGCTTGGGATCCATCCGCGGCCAAATCCACCTTCCAACCGAGGGTGCGAAGCATGCCCGCGACGGCCTCCCGGACCATTTCCTCATCATCCACCACGAGGATCCGGCCTTGGGGAGGCTCCTTCCGTTTGTCCGGGAGGGAGGCTCCAGGCTTCGGCGTTTGGACCAAGCCGGGCAGGTAGATCCGGAGGGTCGTGCCTTTGCCCGGTTGGGTGTCCATCCCGATCGCACCCCGATGGCCCCTCACGATGCCCAGCACGGCGGCCATGCCGAGTCCCCGGCCGGCGAATTTCGTGGAAAAGAAGGGCTCGAACATCCGGCGTTGGGTCTCGGGAGCCATCCCACAGCCGGTATCCGCGACTTCCAGCACCACTTGGTCCGACGGCCCGCTTCCGTCGAAAAACTGTTGGAGCAGGCCCGGGGAACCGGCGGCGACGCTTTCCCGGCTGGTCGAAACCCGGACATCCCCCCCCTCGGTGCCGAGGGATTCCACGGCGTTGGTGACCAGGTTGAGGATGACCTGTCGGACCTGGGTGGGGTCACCCGTCAAGACGGGGTTTTGGGGATCGAGGTTTTCATGGATCCGGATCCGGGTCGGGAGGGTGGCCTGCAGGAGATCCACCACCTCCCGGACCGAATCGTTGAGGGGCACCGAGACCCGCTGGAACCGGCCCCGGCCCGAATAGGCCAGGAGCTGCTTGGCCAACTCGGCGGCCCGGCGCGCCGCCCCCTTCAATCGGGCCAGGGAAAGGGCGGGCGCCGAACCCTCCGGAACGTCCGCCAGGGCCAGGTCGGCGTTGCCCAGGATGGCGGTGAGGAGGTTGTTCAGGTCATGGGCGGTCCCTCCCGCCAAGACGCCCAGGCTCTCCAGCTTTTCCGACTGGCGGATCCGCGCCTCCAATTGCTCGCGCT
>CAYMOV010000142.1:0-6096 GCA_964392085.1 uncultured bacterium | reverse complement strand
TGGAGCCCGCGAAGCCGGGGGACCCGGGCACCTGGGCCGATTGGTCGGGCCTGGAGGACGCGCCGGCGGGCAAGCACGGTTTCGTCCGGGCCAACGCCGAAGGCCACTTGGAGTTCGCCGACGGGGTTCCCGCCCGGTTCTGGGGCGCCAGCCTGGTGGCCGGCAACGTGTTTTGCTCCCATGGGCAGGCCGACCAACTGGCGGAGCGCCTGTCGCGGATGGGGGTCAACCTCCTGCGCCTGCACCACATGGACGCGCCCTGGGCCGAGACCAACATTTTCGGGAAGAAGGCCACCACCCGCCAGTTGGACCCGGTCTCCATGGAAAAACTCGACTACCTCATCGCGACCCTGAAGAAGAAGGGCATCTATCTCTTCCTCGATTTGCTGGTCCACCGGGACTTCCTGGCGGCGGACGGCATCGCCGACAAACCGCCTGAGCTTGGCGGCAAGCAAGTGGCGTACTTCGCCCCGAAACTCATCGACCTCCAGAAGGAATACGCGGTCCAACTGCTGACGCACCTCAACCCCTATACCCACCTGGCCTACAAGGACGAGCCGGCCATCGCCGGGTCGGAGTTCATCAACGAGTCCACGCCCTCCATGCATTTCGGGGCCGATCTTTTGGGTGACGGGCCCTACCGAAAGATGCTGGAGGACCTTTGGGCCAAGTCGGCCTACAAGCATAAGGTCCTGGGGCGCTTCGCCCAGGATTGGGACCACCATGGCCGTTTGAAGGTGGACGGCCCGGGCGACGGCGACGCCATGTTGAAGTTCTTCTACGCGCTCCAGACCCAGTACCTCGTGGAGATGACCCGGGCCCTGCGCCAGGCCGGGTGCCGGTACCCCCTGGCGGGAAGCAATTTTCCCGAGTTCATCCTGGAGGACCAGGCCGCCAATTCCCGGATGGACCTGGTGATCTTCAACGGCTATTGGGACCACCCCCAGATCTGGAAGATCCAGAACAATTGGAACCGCATCCTGGAGGCGCCGATCGACAACGCCAGCCTCCTGTCGGCGGGGAACGGCAACCTGGTGGACCATTTCGCCAAGGCCAAGGTGAAGGGAAAGCCCTTCCTGGTCACCGAATGGAACGACTGTTTCCCGAACGAGTACCGGTTGGAGGGTCCGCCCCTCTTGGCGGCCTACGCCGCCCTCCAGGGCTGGGACGGCATGTTGCAGTTCGATTTCGACCACGAGACGGCCGGGGCCACGCCCCTTTCGGCCTTCGACCTCTCCCGCTGGCCCGACGAGTTGGCGCAATGGGTGGTGGCGGCCCCCCTGTTCCACCGCAGGGACGTGAAGGAGGCGCCGGGACAGGTGGAGGTGGACTCGAGCGAGGCCCAGGTGCTTTCCATGCCCTCCGATCCCGATTACCTGAACGCACAGCCCTGGATCCCCTTCGTGACCCGCTTCACCAAGGGGTTGATGACCCCCCGGTCGGGGGTCGTGGGCGACGTGGATGACTTCCATAAGTATGTGGACGCATCGACGGGAGTGATGCGCAGTGAGACCGGCGAACTGACCCTGGACCCCAAGGGCCGGTTTTTCGAGGTGGCCACCGACCGGGTCCAAGGGGCCGAAGGCGCCTGGAAAGGCCGCAAGGCCGACTTCGGCGCCTTTTCGGCGGAACTCCAGAACGGGTGGGGTTCGGTGTTCCTCGTGTCGCGCCAATCGGTTCCGCTGGACGAGACGCCTTCGGCCTACCTGGTGGTCACAACCCCGGTCAAGATGACCGGGGAGACCTTCGCGGAGGACCGCGGGCACCTCACCCAAGCCGGCGCTCCCCCGATCTTGGCCCAACAGGCGGAGGGCACCGTGGTCTTGAAACGGAAAACGGCGATCTCCCGGGTGACCGTGAGGCCGCTTTCGATGGGCGGCGTGCCGGGCAAGCCCCTGTCCCTCAAAACCGTTCCGGGGGGGATTTCCATCCCGATTTCCTCGGGCCGGTCCTTTGTCTATGAGGTGACGTTCAAATGATGGGGCCGCGATGAGCGGGAAGGCCTCAACGACCGTTTCCCCGCGCGGTTCGGGCCACGCGATGGCTTGGGCCTTGGGGATCCTGTTATTCATCCTGAACGCCGCCTTGGTGTCGCCCTTCCTGGGTTGGCAGGATTCGGGGGAATTCCTCGCCACCACGGCCTGCCTCGGCGTTTCCCACCCGGGCGGCCAGCCCCTCTACAACCTCCTGGGAAAACTCTTTCTCTTCCTACCTTTTGGGACTCCCGCCTGGGACCTCGGGTTGATGTCCTCGGCGGCGGCGGCCTTAGCGTCGGTCTTGTTGTTCTTCCTCATTCGACGGGTCACGGACCTTCCCGACACCTGGTCGGCGTTGTTGGTGATGGCCTGGAGCCTGAGCCAACCCTGGTGGAACCAAGCCGCGACCGTGGAAACCTACGCCTTAGGGTTGGTCCACACCCTCTTCGTGCTTTGGGCCTTCGACCAGGAGGGCGAGAAGCGCTGGCCCTTGACGGGCTTTGCCCTTGGGCTCGCGGCGCTTTACCGGCCGACCTTCCTGGTCGGGGGGCTGGCCCTTCCTCTCCTGTTCCTCGCCTCGAATCCGGGGGAACGACTCAAACGCTTCGCCTGGTTCACCTTTGCGTTTTTCACGGCGTCCCGGCTGGCTTGGTACCTGGCGATCCGCTCAAACGCCCCAGCGCCGATCCTGTTCGCGTCGTTGAACCACTTCCAGCCCCTCGTGAAGTACATCTTGGGGCTCAGCTATTCGAAGAACCTCGGCGGGGCGGGGTGGAACGGCGCATGGCTCATGTTGGGCCGTTTCGTGGCCAAGATGGGACAAGAACTGACCCCGGCCGGGTTGGGTTTGGCGGTCCTGGGGTTGTTCATCCTCGCGAAGGATTGGCGGAAACTCCCTTGGTTCGTCCCTTTGGCCCTCCTCTGGGCGCTGTTGGACTTGGGGCTTGTTTTGACCGTTCCATTCCCCATGCTGGAAAGCCACCAGGTGATCTGGCCCTACGCCGTGTCGGCGATCCCAGCGGCCGCGGGGTTGGCCTGGCTGCGCCGGCGTGCCCTCACCCAGGGGTTTTGGGACCGGTGGGGCCTTCCCTTGATGTCCCTTTGGGTCCTGCTCCAATGCGCCAACGCGGGGGACCTGTGGCTCAAACGTTCCGACCGGGCCGCGGAGGATTTCGCCCGGGACACCCTTTCGGTGATGAAGCCGGGCGCCCTCTATTTCGCCTCGGAGGACAACGATTATTTCCCGGTGATCGGGGTCCAGCAGGGTTACGGGATCCGGAAGGACGTCCAAATCGTTTCTCCGGTCTACTTGTCCGGTCCAACCCAGGACCGGTTGAGGGACGCCATCGCGGCCGGGGCGCCGGTTTACGTCACCAAGCTTGTCTCGGGGTTGGGCCGGGATTGGGTTTACATCCCCACGGGACCGCTCTACCAAGTGGCGAGGGCCCCCGTATGGATTCCGGTCACAGGGATGCGGCCGCCTCAGGTGGGCGGGTGGAAGGGCATCGCCTTGGCGGGCGCCGCGCCGGAACAGGGACGGATTCAGGCGGGTGGGGTCCTGAAGCTTCGTTATGAATGGCGCAAAACGGGTGGGGCGCCCTTGCCCCCCGACCTCCAAGTCGTGGTCTTGTTGGTCGACTCCGAGGGGAAGTACCCCCAAGTGGATGGCGGCCCTTGGCTCCATGACATCCATGATTGGCTGAATGACTGGGAGACCCCGGGTCGGATGAAGACTGGAAAAACCTACGCCTATGATCGCTGGTTGTTCGTCCCCTCGAATTTCCCCCCCGGTAAATACCGGGTGGCCGTGGGACTCCAAGTCCCCTTGCCGCCGAAGTCGGCGATTCCCAAGGCGGGGGGTGAGTTCTACGGGGACGGCACCTGGCAGGCCGCCTGGCGCGTGGCGGGGCGTGGGTCGTGGGATTCCACGATGCGGTTCGACACGGGATCGCCGGATGAGGTGAACCGTCTTTTGCCGGTGACGAGCCCGGGGGCCCTGGAAGGTCGCTTCATCCTGGCCGGGGAAGTGGAGATTGATCCGGCTGAATAATCGATTAGCCGGTAAGTGAGGAATAAATAATGGCCCTACTGGTCATAGTAATATTAGCGTTAGCATTTACGGTTATCCCGAGTTTGATATCAGCCTATATTGCCTTTTGGGTTTTCAAACTTCAAAAAAAGCCTGAAGGGCGTTTGAAATATAGTGCTCGTTTTACGACAATCACTTTGGGTCCTGTAGTGATCATGTTGCTCTTGCTTAAAATGAGTCCTTTTGGACCCTTGGACCCCACTTTTAATAAGCCGCTCGCGGTATTTGGATTATTCGTGGGATTGGTCACGGCGCTATGGTATGACCAGCCGACATATAAGTTGAACCCGCTCCGGACGTTTGGGGTACTAGCGCTCTATTTTTTGGTGATGGTTTCTGTCAAGGCACCCTTGGATTTGTTCTTCAAACCCTGGGCAAATCGCGGACCCTCTATGGAGGATACCTTACAACCGGGCGATTACATTTTGGCCCGGAACGACCCTTTTGGCCTTCAACAACCGTATCGCGGGGAACTGCTTATCTTCAAGTATCCCGGAGATCGAAAAGTCGGTTACATTAAACGATGCGTTGGTTTGCCGGGTGATGTGGTCGAGATCCGAAACAAGAGCTTTTATTTAAACGGTCAGAAGATGGAAGAATCCTACGTTAAACAAATTGATCCGATGTTCATAAAAACAAGGGACCAATACGGCCCGGTGACCATCACCGAAAACCACTATTTCATGTTGGGGGATAACCGCGACAATAGCGCGGATTCGCGATCTTGGGGTTTGCTGGAACGGAAGGATGTGATCGGGAAAGTTTGGTTCCGATACTGGCGGGGCCCGGAAAAACGCTTGGTTTGTGAGCCTGTCCAATAGTCCGTGCCGGGTGGAAATCCCGGCCGTCCTTTCCTACAATGCCGCCTCATCCAACAGAACCACCCAAGGAGCCTTTCCATGTCCGGTCCCCCAGCCCCAGGCCGTCCAGCTTCCGCCCCCTCAGGCGCCCCAGCCGGCGCCGCCGCCCCCCCGATGAAGCGCCAATACGTCAACTTCGCTTTCTTCAAGGTGGACGAGTCGTTCCGGGCCCTACCCGAGGCCCAACGCCAGGCCGCCAAGAGGAGCCTCGACCAAGCCGCCGAAACCTTCCGCAAGGACGGAATCCTGCTTTGCTACGCCATGACGGGCTTCCGGTCCGACGTGGACTTCATGCTTTGGCGCATCTCGTACGACGCCGACGCCATCCAAAACAACACCGGCGCCCTCAACCGCAGCGCCCTCGGCCCCTGGCTCCGTATGCCCTCCAGCTTCTTGGCCATGACCAAGCGCAGTGTCTACATCGACAAGCACAGCCACCCGGGCCAGGACGGCAACCGCCTCAACATCTACCCAGGCAACAACGGCAAGTACCTCTTCATCTACCCATTCCTGAAGACCCGCGAGTGGTACTTGCTGTCCAAGGAAGAGCGCCAGGAGATGATGGACGAGCATATCCGGGTGGGGAACCAATACCCTTCCGTCCGCCTGAACACCACCTATTCCTTCGGGTTGGACGACCAGGACTTCGTGGTGGCCTTCGAGAGCGACCTGCCTGAGGACTTCCTGGACCTGGTGATGGCGCTCCGGGAAACCAAGGCGTCCAAGTACACCCTGCGGGACACCCCATTCCGCATGGGCAAGCAGTGCTCGATCACCGAAGCCCTCGACCTGCTCGGGTAAGCCGAACCAAAATCCACCACGCCCCGCGCTCATTCCAAGCATCATTGACCGCGGGGCTGTCCCGCCTCCCTATCATGGAAAGCGGGCGGGACAGAGTCACGGGGACACGGAAGTGGAATGGTTAAACCAAAGGATCGGTTATGCGGAGTGTCGATGGGAGATGGCCGTCTTCCCCAATCGCCCGTATTCTGTGCCCCCGTCTTTTACACGCGTTTTTATGCTGTTGCCCTTCAAACTCTGCGGCTTTGTGTCTCTGTGGTGGATAATTGTTTAAGTAACTATTTTGCGCCACCGCCGTAATACCAAAGGGGATCCGTGCACCACGACGACGCGCAATGGGAGTCCTGGTCCCGGTTGATGGTCCGGGTCC
>CAYMOV010000141.1:0-6232 GCA_964392085.1 uncultured bacterium | reverse complement strand
CTTCACCCCTACGGAGACTGACTCCCCCACCCCTTCGCCGACCCCGACGGATACCCTCACCCCGATTCCCTCCGCTACCTCGACGCCTTCTCCCACCGACACCTTCACGGAGACCCCCACGAAATCCCCGACACCCACCCAAACGCCCACACCCAGCGCGACAGCCTCCAAGACCCCAACGTTTTCCATTACACCGACTTGGACCGCATCCGACACCCCGACCTTCACGCCTACCTTCACCCCTACGGAGACTGACTCCCCCACCCCTTCGCCGACCCCGACGGATACCTTCACCCCAATTCCATCCGCTACCTCGACGCCTTCTCCCACCGACACCTTCACGCCGACCCCGACGAAATCACCGACCCCCACCCAAACGCCCACAGCCACCCCATCCGACACCCTGACCTTCACATCCACCTTCACCCCGACCGACACTTACACCCCCACCCCTTCGTCGACCCCGACGGATACCCTCACCCCGATCCCATCCGCCACCTCAACCCCCACGCCCACCATCACTTTCACCCCAACCCCGAGCGCGACGGCCACGTGGACCCCAACGTTTTCCCTAACGCCGACCTTCACGGACAGCCCCACCTTCACAAGGACTTCAACTTCGACCCGGACACCGACCGTGACCCGGTCCCCTACGATGACGGATACGCCGAGTTTTACGAGGACCCCCACGAACACCCCCACCGCGACCTTCACATTGACCCTGACGAAGACCCCAACCCCCACTCCGAGCGCGACAGCCTCCAAGACCCCGACGTTTTCCTTAACACCGACTTGGACCCCATCCAACACCCACACTCCTACGCGCACCTTCACCCCCACCCCGAGCGCGACGGGAATCCCATCGCCGACACCCACTTGGACCCCGACGGAAACATCCACCCCCACTCCCACCCCGGCGGCGGGCCTCTCGATCGTGAAAACGGCCAGCACCACCCTGGTCGAGGGTGGGAGCCTGGTGGACTATCTCCTCCAGGTCGTGGTGACGGGCGTCCCGTCCCGGAACCTGGTGGTGACCGACATCCTGCCGGCCGGGTTGAGCTACGTGGCCGCCCTGACGACCCCAGCGCCGACGGTGACCGGACAAACCCTGACCTGGTCCCTCGGGACCGTGGACCCCGGGACGGTCTTGATCCGATACCAGGTCCGGGTGGATGACTTCGCCCTGGACGGGACGGTCTTGCCGAACCAAGCCTCGGCCACGGGCGACAACGCGCCGACGGGCCGCGCTTCGGCCGCCGTCACGGTGGCCGGGGACTACCAGGTCCAGATCGCGGTTTACAATTCCGCCGGCGAAGTCGTGAAGGTGATCCTGGTGGAGAAGGTCTCCCAGGACGTGAAAGACGTGACGCTGTCGCCGGACCCGGTGATCCAATACATGGGGGACCAGGTGTACCTGGTCTGGAAGGGAAAGGTCATCGGCAGCTGGGACGGGACGAACCAATCGGGGGCTCCCGTGGGGAACGGGCCCTACTTCATCAAGGTGGACAACCTGGACGCCTTTGGGGTCCTGACCAGCGACACCCTGAACGTTTCGGTGGAGAGGAGCCTGTCGGGGGTGACGGTCAAGGTCTACAACTCGGCGGGCGAATTGGTGCGGGTGCTGGACCAAACAGGTTCCATGCCGGTGGACGGCGCGGCCTGGGCCAAACTGTCCACGGATACGATCGAGCCGAACGGCGGCGCGGGGGCCGGGGGTGTCCCCCGGACCCTGGGGATTGAGCTGTCGAACGGGGCCAGCTTGGTGTGGGACGGCCGCTCGGGCCAAGGAGCCTTCGTGACCAGCGGGGAGTACTTGGTCGAGGTCCACATGGCCGACGGCAAGGGAGGCGAAACGGTCGTGGTGAAATCGGTGGCCGTGTTGTCCGTCGGTCCTGGGGCCGGGAACCTCGTGGTGGCCCCCAACGTCCTGACGCCGGCCCATCCGAAGGCGGACCTCTCGATCTCGGCCGACCGAAGCCTGACCCTGCGGGCGACGGTTTTCTCGGTCGCGGGCGAGAAGATCCTGTCGGTCGTCGGGCCCGCCGGGGGAAACCATGTGACCCTGGACGGAACCACCCTCTCGAGCGGTTTTTACGTGGTCTCGGTGGAATTGGATGACGGTAGCGGCCGGATCGACCGCAAGGTCACACGATTGATCGTCCGGAAGTGAGGTTGTGGGATGGAGGCGGCCCCGATGGGACGCGAGGAGGTAAGTCGTTAGGTTAGGCTTTCACCCCGCGGTAAGCCCGCAGTTTCTCCACGGCGGCCATTAGGGTCTCTTCCTTTTTCGCGTAGCAGAAACGGATATAGCCTGTCTTGGGTGTTTCCTGATGGAAGGACGAGAAGGGCACGGTGGCCACGCCGGCGGTCTTGATCAGGTGAAGGGAATAGTCGAAATCCGTGGCAAACCCCTCCTCGGGGATTTTCGAGATCAGGTAATAGGCGCCCCAGGGCTTAAAGGTCGGGAACCCGGCGGACCGTAGGCCCCCCAGGAGGAAATCACGGCGATCCTGGTATTTCTTCAGGGTGGTCGAGTAATAGGAATCCGGCAGCCCCAAGGCGTAGGCAATGGCCTCCTGAAGCGGCGCGGCGGCGCCCACGGTCAAAAAGTCATGCACCTTGCGGACGGCCTTCGTGAGACGCTCGTTAGCGACCACCCAACCGATGCGCCAGCCCGTCACCGAGTAGGTCTTGGAGGCGCCGTTCACCGTAATCGTTCGGTCCGCCATGCCGGGTAGGGTGGCCATGGGCACGTGCGCTTCCCCGTCGTACAGGATGTGCTCGTAGATCTCATCGGTGACGGCCAGGACATCCCACTTCTGGCAGAGCGCCGCGATGAACTCCAGCTCCCTTTTGCGGAAGACCTTGCCCGTGGGGTTGTGGGGGCTGTTGAGGATGATGGCCTTGGTCGTGCCGTTGAAGGCCGCGGCCATTTCGGCCTCGTCGAAATGCCAGTCGTCCTGGTCGTTCAAGGGGGGATGGAGCTTCACGTAGCGGGGCGTGGCGCCCGACAGCACGGCGTCGGGCCCATAGTTCTCGTAGAAAGGTTGGAAGACGATGACCTCGTCCCCCGGGTTGATGACGGCCAAAAGCGCGGCCATCATGCCCTCGGTGGACCCGCAGGTGACCGTCAGGTGCTTCTCGGGGTCCAGGTCGCGGCCCCGGAATCTCTTCTCCTTGGCCACCAGGGCGTCCCGCAGGGTCTTGGAGCCCCAGGTGATGGCGTATTGGTTCACGCCCCGCTCGATGGCGTCGGCGGCGGCCTTTCGGATGCCCGGGTCCACCGGGAAGTCGGGGAAGCCCTGGGCCAGGTTGAGGCCGCCGTGGGCGGCGGAAACCCGGCTCATCTCGCGGATGACGGACTCGGCGAAGGATTCCGCCTTGGCCGATACGAGAGACTTGAGCGACATGGGTTCTCCTGGGGTGCGGGGAATGCGATAAGGTAACACCGGCGGCGTGTCAGGAAAAGCCAAACCCCAAACATATTCACCATGGTGGTCGCGTCCCGCGCCCCATCAAACATTCAATGACCGCGGGACAGCCCCGCCATCCATGAAACCGATAAATGGGCGGGCGCGGGGTTCATGGGGGAAAGCCAATCTTGATTTAAGGCTTTAAGATCACACCTAATCTCCGTGCCCTCCGTGTCCCCCGTGGTTCAAAAGGTTTTGCGGTTGTCTTGAAATTTGGCCGCCCCCCCTGCTACTTTACCCGTGAACATCATGCCAACCGAATTGAACGCACCCACGCGGGAGGGCTCCGTTTCGCCCACCTCCCATTCGCCGCAGGCCTATCCGCCCGCGCCGGATCCGCGCGTGCTCATCTGCGACCTCTGCAGGCAGTTCTACCAATTGGGCTGGGCATCCGGCACCGGCGGCGGCATCTCCATCCGCGACGGCGCCTTCCTCTACATGGCCCCTTCGGGCGTCCAGAAGGAGCGTTTGGCCCCCGCCGACATCTTCGTCCTCGACGCCCAGGGCGACGTCGCCCAGGACCCGGGGCGCGGCCTTAAGCTCTCCCAATGCGCCCCATTGTTCCTCCACGCCTACCAGATCCGTAACGCCGGAGCCGTCCTGCACAGCCATTCCCTGAACGCCGTGGAGGCCACCCTGATCTCAGGCGACCGCTTCCGGATCAGGAATATGGAGATGCAGAAGGGAATCGAGGGCTCCGGCGCCATGGACCTCCTGGAGGTGCCCATCATCGAGAACACCGCCTACGAGTGTGACCTGGCCGATAGCCTGGGCGAGGCCATCCGGAAGAACCCCAAGTCCCACGCCGTGCTGGTTCGCCGTCACGGGGTTTACGTGTGGGGCCGCGACTGGCAGCAGGCCAAGACCCACGCCGAGTGCTACGACTACCTCTTCGCCGCCGCCGTGCGCATGAAGAAGCTTGGGATCGACCCTGCCGCCTGATCGTTGGACGTTCGACGCCCACCTGATCCCATCAACTAACTTGGAGGGAATGATGAAAGCCACCTGGATGGATACCCACGAGGACATCACCCCGGCTGAACTCAATGCCCAGGGAATAACTTACGAACAGGTCAGCACCGAACCCACCGGCTATAAGTCCCGCATGGAGAAGGTCATGGCCGAGCGGGGCTATGTGGTGATGGACGAGGTGGGGATGAAGGCCGACATGCCCAACTTCGAGGCCCTCTGCCAGAAGTTCGTGGGCGAGCACCTACACACCGACGACGAGGTGCGGTTCGTGCTCAAGGGCGGCGGCGTGTTCGACATCCGCAGCGGCGACGACCGTTGGATGCACGTGGTGGTCGAGCCCGGCGACTTCATCCTGGTGCCCGCCAACCGCTACCACCGCTTTTATTTGACGGAGGAGAAGGCCATCCAATGCGTCCGGCTCTTCAAGGACCCGACGGGCTGGACTCCCGTCTACCGCGAGGGCGTCGCCGCCCCCGCCGCAAAGTAAAACTTCAAACCAAGACAATTTGAACCACGGGGGTCACGGAAAGCACGGGGAAAATAGATTTTGGAATACCATCCACAATCCTTTATCTTCAATACACCTTCCGGTTTTCGCCTTCCAGGTCGAATGCTTTCTCCGTGAACCCCGTGGCCTCCGTGGTGAAATCGGTTTTTTGCCGTTCTATGCTTGAAACGTTTGCCATGGGGACCCGGACGAAATACAATCTTGGCCCTGATGACCGAATACCTCCTCCGCCCCAGCAAGAAGACCCCGCCCCTGCCCCAGGACCTTTTGGACGACCTTCACAAGCGCGGCTGGCAGGTCGAGCTCAATCTTAAGGCCGAGAACGGCGTCTGGGAGGACATCCGGTTCTTCCGCCCCGGCCCCCCCGAGGAGATCGAGTGCTTCCTGCTCCATGACCCCGAGGCCCTGACCTACATCGTCTCCCTCCCCGCCATGCCCGCCAACGGCGCCCAAGAACTACAGTTCCACGTCCTGGACATCCTCCTCAACCGGCTGGGCGGCGCCGTCGAGGACTACGAGACCCACCGCACCCTCACCCAGTCAGAGCTGGAGGCCTGGGCCCGCAAGTACAAGTCCGGCCTGAAGGGCATCCTCAGTCGCCCCACCCACGACCTTTTCTGGTTCCTCTTCCCTTGGGTGGTCAGCGTGGGCGGAATCCTCTATTCCATCTTCGGCAACCCCGTCAACCGCCTGCCCGCCCTTCTGGTGACCATCCCAGCGCTTCTTAGCGCCATCGGCATGACTTTCTTCGCCCACAAGGATTGAGCCCTCTCCCCTCCGCCGCGCTGAAGGCCGAGGCCCTGCGGCTGGGTTTTGATCTATCGGGCGTGGCCCCCGCCTACCCCGTCCCTGACGCCGAGCGTTTCGGCCATTGGCTGGCCCAGGGCTGCGCGGGGGAGATGGGATACCTGGAGCGTCGCCTCCAGGACCGGTTGGACCCTTCCCGCCTGCTCCCCAACGTGAAGTCCGTGGTCTGCGTCGCCCTCTCCTACAACCCACAACCTTCCCATTGGCCGCTGGTGGGACGCCACCCCATTTCCTGTTACGCCTGGGGCAGGGATTACCATGAGGTGATGCGGGAGAAGTTGGACGCCCTGGCGGCTTGGATGGCCCGGACCTGGGGTTGCTCCGCCAAGGCCTACGTGGATACGGGCCCGGTGTTGGAGCGCAGTTACGCCGCGATGGCGGGGCTCGGCTGGATCGGCAAGAACACCCTTCTCCTGAACATCGAGAAGGGATCCTTCCTGTTTCTCGGGGAGATCCTCACCGACGCGGAGAT
>CAYMOV010000140.1:0-6354 GCA_964392085.1 uncultured bacterium | reverse complement strand
GTGCGGATTGGATGCGCGCCGGGTTGCCCGAGGACACGAGGAGCACCCGTTGGGCATGGGGTTTGACTTCCTCCCCAAGGCGGGAGATACAGCCGTTGCCGAAGATGATTTTGGAGGGCAGCGAAAGGTCGAAAGGGTTCATGGCGAAAGGATAACAAAAATCAGCGGCCAGCGGTCGGCCGTCAGCGATTAGCCAAAATCCTGAAAGTCTTGAACGAAAGCCGATCGCCGACAGCCGACGGCTTTTTTATACGGCCTGCCCCGCCGCCCACCCCGACGACCAGGCCCACTGGAAATTGTAACCGCCCAATTGGCCCGTCACGTCCACCACTTCCCCTATGAAGAAAAGCCCGGGCGTCTTCTTGGATTCCATGGTCTTGGACGACAGTTCAGTCGTGTCGACGCCGCCCCGGGTGACCTCGGCTTTGGCGTAACCCACGGTCCCCTCGGGCACGAAAGTGTAGGCCGAGATAGCCAGCCCTAAATCCTCCAACTCCGACCTCTTCACTTGGGCCAGGTTCTTGTAATGGGGGAGGTAGCCCTCGGCGAATCGCATGGCCATGCGGTTGGGTAGGAGGCGGGACAGGATGGTCATGGGTTCCTGCAGGGATCCCCGGGCCTTGGTTCGGAGCAAATACTCAAAGGCGCCCTCCTCGACCGTCGGGGCGAAATTGACCGTGACCTCAGCCCCCTTCTCCCAATAGAGCGAGGCCTGCAGGGCCCCGGGGCCGCTGAGGCCCTTGTGGGTGAAGAGGATCGGGTCGGCGAACGTCACGCCGCCGCAGGTGACCTCCGAGTCCACCGCGAGCCCCTCGAACCCGGCGAACAGGTCCTTCTCGGCCTGGCCGAAGACAAATCCGTCCAGGGCGGGGCGGGGTTCCACGATCTGGTGGCCGAATTGCTTCGCCACCTGGTAACCAAAATCCGAGGCCCCCATCGTCGGGAAGGACAGGCCGCCGGTGGCCACCACCAGCTTGTCCGCCGTGTATTCCCCCAAGTTGGTCTGGAGGCGGAAGGGGCCGGGGCCCGTCACCGACTCGACCCGGACGCCTTCTTGGAGGGCCACCCCGGTTTCTTCGCATTCCTTCAGCCACATCTCCACCACGAGCTGGGCGGACACGTCGCAAAAGAGCTGGCCGGGCTTTTTGGCGTGGAACTGGATGCGGTGTTTCTTGATCAGGTCGAGGAAGTTGTTGGGGGTGTAGCGGTCGAGGGCCGATTTCACGAAATGGGGATTTTGGGAGACGTAATTGTCCGGCGACGCGTCGAGGTTCGTGAAGTTACAGCGGCCGCCGCCGGAGGCGCGGATCTTGTTGCCGATCTTGGCGGAATGGTCGAGCAGGAGGGTCTTGCGGCCGCGCTTGGCGGCCTCCACGGCGCACATGAGGCCGGCCGCGCCGGCGCCGAGGACGATGACTTCGTAGGATTCCGATGACAACGGACAACTCCAACCCCGGCAACCCACATCCCCCACAGGGACAGTCCCGCCTCCATATCATGGGAAGCGGGCGGGACAGAGTCACAGGGTTCATGAATAATGAAAAAAGCAAAACCACCGGTTGAGTTTAACTGAGAGTCGCAGTTAAAACCCCCTAAATCAAATGGTTGGTTTTCCCTGTGATCCCTGTGTTGAATACAGGGTGAACTTTCAATATCCCGCGTCGTCCGGGAAGGCATTGGAATACATCACGCTGGTCCTCGGCTCCGACATCATGGGCGCCACGGCGTCACGCCATGCGGCGTAGTGGGCGGTGGCCTTGTGGGCCGCCGGGGCATCGGCGTCGCGGTAGGCCTCCACCAGGAGGAACCGGGTAGGGTCGGCGGCCTTCTGGAGGCAATCGAACCGGGCGATGCCGGGTTCCCTCAGGCTGGCCTCGGCGTTCACCCTCGTCGCGGCCATGAAGGCCTCAATCGTCCCAGGCTTGACCTTCACGTTGACTTGCATGACCAGCATGGGCCCCTCCGGACCGGGATGCCCTGTTATAGGCTGGCCTGGAGGATTTCCGCAATATCCTTCTCGCCCAGGGGCTGGTAGTTGCCGATCTTGCCGTTGCGCACCGACTTCTTCGCCATGTCCGCTATCTGTTCCTTCTTGGCCCCGACCTCGCCCAGGGTGATGGGTGCGCCGATTTCCTTGAAGAAGGCCTTCGTGCGTGCGATGCCTTCCCGACCCGCCTTCAGGGGATCCTTCTCCTCCACACCCCAGACGCGATGGGCAAACTGGGCGAACTTGCCCGGACCGCCCGCCACCACGTGGCTCATCCACTGGGGCGACAATACCGCCAACCCCGCGCCGTGGGCGCAGTCGGTGGCCGCCGACAGCTCATGCTCGACACCGTGGGTGGCCCAGTCGCCGCTCTTCCCCAGTCCCAGCAGGTCGTTGAGGGCGATGGTGCCGCACCACATGACGTTGGCCCGGGCGTCGTAGTCCTTCGGGTTTGCCTTGAGGCGCCGGGCGTTCTCCACCATAGTCTGGAGGACGGATTCGGCCATGCGGTCCTGGAGCGGGGTCTCCTCGACGCGGCTGAAATATTGCTCGAAGACGTGCACCATGATGTCCACGCAGCCGTAGGCCGTGTGGTCCGGCGGAACGGAGAGGGTGTTGGAGGGGTCGAGGATCGAGAAGGCCGGGTGCAGTACCGAGGGGGTCACGAGCCCCAGCTTCTCGCCGGTGGCCAGGTTGGACACCACGGAGTTGCCGTTCATCTCGGTACCGGTGGCCGCCAGGGTGAGGATGCAGCCGATGGGCAAAGCTTCCTTGCAAGGCGCCTTGTACTGGTATAGGTCCCAGACGTCCCCGGCGTAGAGGGCGCCGGCCGCCATGCCCTTGGCCGCGTCGATGGCGCTTCCGCCGCCCAGGCCCAGCACCAAGTCCACCTTCTCCTTCTTGCAGATCGCCACGCCCTCACGCACGCACTCAACCCGGGGGTTGGGCTTCACGCCCGTGACTTCGAATACCTTCTTGCCGGCCTTCGCCAGGGCGGACTTCACCCGGTCATAGAGCCCGCTCTTTTTGACGCTGGAGCCGCCGGTCACGAGCAGGACCGTCGGGCCGAAGGAAGCCAATTCCCCGGGGAGTTTGGACAGGGCGTCCTTGCCGAAATGGATGCGGGTGCGGCGCTGGTAGTCGAAGTCGAGCATGGAGATCCTCCGGGATTCTGGGTGGGGTTAGTTTAGGGTCTGTCCACCGGAGGGGATGGGATGGCCGTCATAGGGGAAATGGTCTTTTCTTGACGAATGAATGGACTTTGTTTTCGATCCGCCTATTTAACCGGGGAAATACTTGTCAAGAAATTCGCCCGGCCGAATGATTTCGAATGGGCGTTTCCCCGCCCATTCCAGGATATCCCGGTCACCCGTGATGAGCGCCTCAGCCTTACCCGCAAAAGCGGCCGCCAGAAACGGGCCATCCAGGGGATCCCTCAGTTTGTATGTTCGTTTGGCTCCTGTGGCCGGAACCGGCTCCAACCAGGGCATCAGTTCATCCGCCAAATAGGCTTCAATGGTTTTCTCGGATAATTTGAACTTGGAGTACGCGAGTACCGTGGCGTATTCCTCCAGCATGGCGCCATTGACCAGGGGGATGATCAGCCCACTTTTCCAAAGGGTTCGAAGCGAGGAAGTCCGTCCGTTGAAGAGGAGCGCCGATACGGTGACGTTGCTGTCGAGGACGACCCTCATTTGCGGCTACGGGCCCAGCGAACCGCTTCGGCTACGACCGATTCCTTCAGGCCCAATTTCTTGATTTTCTTACGGACTTCCTCGCCGATATTCCCAGTGACTTGGATACTGGCGGGGCGGAGCACTAAGGCGCCTTCCCGGACCTCCACATCGAAATGGGAGGCGTTCGGGAAATACTTCACAGCGGCCTTGGGCAGGGTAAGCTGGTTTTTAGACGTCAATTTAGCGATCATGGATTTTTCTCCCAAAGTAAGGATACCTTACTTTAGGGTTTTTGGACATCCCCCGCCATCCGGCCCAACCGAATGGCTAACGGCTGTTTTCCCTAAGTGTTAAGTGTCCAGCCTGACCCCAAGGAGTGGTTAGAGGCCCGGCACCCCAAGGTTCGCCGTGTCCGAGCCGGAGCCAACGGCCGGCGGCCAGCGGCGGTTTCTCAAAAGTGTAAAGTGTATGCCTGACCCCAAGGTTGGGTTGGGATCGTTCCCATCCGCCAACCGCTATCCGCCATCCGCCTCAGTCCTACTTCCAAGCGTACTTCACCGTATACGCCACCACCGTCTTGCCGTCGGCCGGGACCTTCACGAGGAACTCCACGGTGCGGGAGTCCTGCTTCTCAAAGGGCTGGCTGTTCTCGGTGATCTTCCAGTTCGAGTAGCGGTACAGGTGCTCCACCACCCGCACGGTGACATCCTGCTTCCTGTGGTTCTTCACCGTGATTTGGAAGGTCTCCTCGATCGAGCGGCTGGTCGGGTTCAAGAAGTTGGTCTGCTTGCGCTCGCCCTTCACGTCGAAGGCGTTGCCCACCTTGACCTTGACGGTCTCGTCCTTCGGGGTGTGGTCGATCGTGTCCTCGCCCAAGAACTCCTGGCTCCCGTCGTCGTCACGCTTGTAGACGCGGATCTTACCGGCGGGGAGCGGCATCCCCAGGCCGGACTTCTCGTTGTTGTCCAGCTCCAGCACCACGCTCACCTTGGAGTCCCCGGTGTTCACGCCGTAGGCCGGGTCGCTGTAACCTTCCCCGTTCCAATATCCGAGCCCCTCGGCGCCGTCGTAGCGGTAGACCTTGCGGAGGGGCACCTTGGCGGCCGACAACAGCTCCACCTGCTTGGTCTCGTTGTTGCGGAGGGTGGTGGTGCGCTGGAGGGTGTAGAGGTGGTAGTCCCCGAAGGCCTTCTCGGCGAAGGCGGGGGCGGCCGCCTGGGCCTCGTCCATCATCCGCATGGCTTTCATCGCCATCGGCCGGGGAGGGGCCTGGGCCCGGTTCACGTCGCCGGCCAACAGCTTCAGCTTCGCGTCCTTGAAGGTGGTGCCGGTCTCGTTGTTCACCGTGACCCAGCCGTTCACGTCGGCCTGGGTCTCCTCGTCGTTCAGCGAGAACGTGTAGTCCGCGTGCCAGCCCATGCCCGAGGCCAGGTAGGCCAGGTTAAGGTCCTGGTCTCCGGAATCCTCGGCCTTCACCAACCAGGAAAGGGTGGGTTTCAGGAGCAGGCCGTCGGGCAGTTTGGGGAACTGGAGGTTCAATCCGGAGGAGACGCTCATCAGGTTGCCGTCGGCCTTCTGCACGACCAATTGGCCGTTCTGCGCCGACAGGAGCTTCACCTTCAGGTCCTCGCCCTTGAGGCCCATCTGGGCGCCGTAATTGAGGAGGGTGATCTCCTGGCCGATGTACTTTTGAAGGAGTTTGGCCTGGTCCACCAGGTCGTACTCGTAATCCTGTTCCAGCACCCGGAAACCTTTGGGGTCGGAGAGGGACACCACGCTGACGCTGGTGGGGTCGAGGGTGGCGGCGATATCCTCGAAAAGGAGGGAATGGACACCGGACTGGACCGGGAGCCTGCGGCGGTCCCGCACCAGCACCAGGTCCTGGTTGTAGACCGTGAGGGCGTAGCCCCCGCTTCCCCGCGAGTCGTTTTTTTCGGTCGATTTCGACTGGGCCCCCAACGGGAACACCCAGGCCAAAACCAGCGCGGCGGACATCAGACGGCATCGCATATTCGTCCTCCCTTTCAACCGATGGGACCCGAGGGGTCCCGAGCGGTTCCCCCATTAGGCCGGTGGAATTCTCGCGCTCCAAGTCCTTTCGGGGAACCCCCGAAACCCTTCCGGGTCGAGGATTTCCGGCCCCCGGCCCGCAAGAACGGGGTGGATGGGTCCCGGGGCCCGGTGATACGATAGCCCGGTTATCAAAGGGGAATCCAACCCAGGAGCCGTCCATGCGTCCCTGCCGAACCCTCCTTTCCGCCGCCCTCGCGGCCCTCTTGATCCCGACGGCGCTTTTCGCCGAGACGCCCTCCATGGAAGCCAAGGTGGACAAGCTCGACGGAACCATCATGGTGGAGCACGTCGACGACGCGGGCCAAAAGCAGGAAATCGCCCTCCAGACCCTGGGCGTCGTGGCCAAAGGCGACATCGTGACGGTCTACGACAAGAGCTGGGTGATCCTCAAGACCCCCAAGGGGGACCGGATCGGCTTCCTGGGACCCGCCGTGGTGGCGTTCGACGAGCTTTATAAGGGGGGACCCGACCGCCAGATCCGCCTGCTGATCAAGTCCGGCAGGTGCTATATCCAGTCCAAGAACTCCGGGTCGCGCCAGAGCTTCTTCGAGGTCCAGACCGGCGGCTTGGTTTCCACCCTCGGCCGGGCCAAGTGCCAGTTCGACTACAACCCCACGG
>CAYMOV010000139.1:0-6383 GCA_964392085.1 uncultured bacterium | reverse complement strand
ACCAGGACCACCGTGAGGGTGGACTTGACGTCCCCGGTCAAGACCGCCCCGGCGGGCTGGTTGGTGAAGACCAACCGCAGGTCCACGCTTCGCTCCAGGACCTCGCTGGACCCCACGTAGGCCCAAAGGAACACCGCGAGCGTCAGCGCCGTCAACTTGAGCCCGAGATTCTCGAACCATCCCCGCATCAGGGCCTCCCCTTGGAGGGTTGGGTCTTCGTCATGAGATCTTCGATCCGTACAGGGTCAGCATCTCCTCGAGGGTTTCCGCGTCGATCTTGGGCGTGATCTTTCCCGCCATGGCCAGGGAGATGGACCCGGTTTCCTCGCTCACCACCACGGCCAGTGCGTCGGTCTCCTCCGTGAGCCCCAAGGCGGCCCGGTGGCGGGTTCCGTATTGGCGGCTGAGGTTTGGGTTCTGGGACAGGGGCAGGATACAGCCCGCGGCGGCCACCCGGCCGTTCCGGATCACCACGGCGCCGTCGTGCAGGGGCGTACCGGGGAAAAAAAGGCTCGCCAAGAGGTCGGCGGAGACCTCGGCCTCCAGCCGGGTGCCGGACTCCAGGACCTGGTCCAAGGGCTCGTTCCGCTCCAGCACGATCAAGGCCCCGGTCTTGGCCTTCACCAGCTCGCGCACCGCCCGGGTGATTTCCTGGAACACCACCGCCTCGCCTCGGAAGACGCTTCCCCACCACCCTCCCCGGACCAGCCGATTGAACAACCGCCGGAGGTCGGGCTGGAACACCACCACCAGGGCGATCAACAGGACGGGCCAGAGGTTCGTCAGGAGCCACTCGACGGTCACCAAGTGGAAGCGGGTGGCCGCCGCGCCGGTGAGGAACAGCGCGCCGAAGACCCCCAGGGTGCGCAGGCCGTTGGCTTCCCGCAGGAGCAACAGCATGAAGTAAAGGGCCACGGACACCAGGAGGATGTCCAGGGCGTCGGTCCACCGGAAGTCCCTGAGCAGGGGGTCTAGGTTGTTCATGGGGCGGGGCATCCTCTTCCATAGCGCAGGGCGTCCGCCATTCTAACCGCCCGGACCGTTTCTTTCACGTCATGAACCCTCACCCAATCGGCCCCCCCCAGCACGGCGGCGGTCACGAAGGCCAGGGTGGCCTCCAGGCGGTCCTGGGGCGGGGCCCCACCCAGGAGGACCCCCAGGGTGGCCTTCCGGGATGGGCCGAAGAGGATGGGACGGCCCAGGGCCCCCAATTCAAGCAGGCGCCGGGTGATCTCAAGGTTGTGGGTGGGCGCCTTGCCGAACCCGAACCCCGGGTCCAATACCAGGTTTCGTGGGTCCACCCCGGCCCTTTCAGCCGCCTCCATCCGGCGGCGCAGGAAAGCCCCCACCTCCCCCACCACGTCCCCATACCGGGGATCCCTTTGCATGGTCCGGGGACGGCCCTTCATGTGCATTAAGACCACCGGGACCTTGAGCCGGGCGGCCGTCTTCGGCATCCGGGGATCCAACCCCAAGGCGCCGACGTCGTTGAGGATCCCCGCCCCGGCCCCCACGGCGGCCTCGGCCACGGAGGCCTTGGAGGTGTCGATGGAAATCGGGAGGCCCGCCTTTTTCGCCAACAACCGGACGACCGGGATCACCCGCCGTTTTTCCTCGGTGGCGGACACGGGACGGGCTCCCGGCCGGGTGGATTCCCCGCCCAGGTCGATCAGGTCGGCGCCCTCGGACTTCATCCGTAGGGCCCGGTCCAAGGCGGCTTCGGGGTCCGGGAGACGGCTTCCGCCGTAGAAGGAATCGGGCGTGAGGTTGAGGATGCCCATGACAAGGGTCCGGCCCCGCCAGGCGATGGGATGCCGTCCGTCCCCGGGCAAACGCCAACCCACCGCCGGGGGGTACGGGAATTTGTTCACCGGACGCTTCATGGATTCGCCTTTAGGGAATAAGCCTAAACACATTTTAACCACAATGGACACCATGGACCCAATGTGAAGTCATGCAACATAGCGCCCGAATCCATCAAACTTTTCGGTCGCAGGCCCGGTTTCTTTCATCAGGCGTTTCCCAAAGGTCTTCATACCTCGAGGCCATGGGGTCCATTAGGCCCATTGTGGTGAAATCATTCCGGCCGTAAATGAAAAAGCCGGACGGGAGGACCCGTCCGGCCGGTGGAGCCTTGGTCAGTCGGCCCGGATCAGGTGCAGGGCCTCGTGGCGGGTCCGCTCGCTCGACTCGAAAACGCCCCGCACCGCCGAGGTCGTCATGACCGAGCCGGACTTGTTCACGCCCCGCATGGTCATGCAAAGGTGCTGGGCCTCCACCACGACCAGGACCCCGAGGGGTTTCAGGACGTCCATGAGGGTGTCGGCCACTTGGGTGGTGAGCCTTTCCTGCAGTTGGGGACGGCGGGCCACCAGGTCGACCACCCGGGCCAGCTTCGAGAGGCCCGAGAGCCTTTCCCGGTGGGGGATGTAGGCCAGGTGGGCCTTGCCGAAAAACGGCAGCAGGTGGTGCTCGCACATCGAGTAAAAGGGGATGTCCCGGAGAAGGATCATCTCCTCGTGGCCCTCGGTCTCGAAGATCCGCATGACCGACTTGGGATCCTTACCGACGCCGGCGAACACCTCCTCATACATCTTGGCGACGCGCTTCGGCGTATCCAACAGCCCTTCCCGCTTGGGGTCCTCACCGATGGCGATGAGGATCTCCCGGACGGCCTTTTCGATTCGTTTCTTATCCACGACGGGCTCCCTTGCGGGGTCCTGGGACTCCCAGGCCCTCCAAGGGGTCGTCGGCTTGGCTCAGGGCGGGCTGGGGTTTCAGCACCCCGCCCGGCGCCGGTTCCTTCTTTTCGACCGCCACCGGGGGCGGGGCCGGGGGCTTGGGGGCCATGGGCTTGATCTTCCTGCCCGCCAGGATGTCGTCCACCTCACCGGCGTCCAGGGTCTCCCTTTCCAGGAGGGCCTCGGCCATGACCTTGAGGAACTTCCGGTTCTTCTGGAGGATGGACCGCGCCCGCGTGTGGCAGGACTCCACGATGGACTTCACCTCGGAGTCGATGATCTCCGCCGTCTGCTCCGAGTAGGTCTTTTCCTTCATTAAATCACGGCCGATGAACATCTGGCCGTCGCGGTGGCCGAAGGCGGTGGAACCCAGGCGCTTGCTCATGCCGTAATCGCACACCATGGCCCGCGCCATGGCGGTGGCCCGCTCGAGGTCGTTGCCGGCCCCGGTGGTCACGTCCCCGAAGATGAGTTCCTCGGCCGAGCGCCCCCCCAACAGGGAAGTGATCTGGTTCAGGAGCTCCGACTTGGAGGACATGAACCGCTCCTCCTTGGGCAGGTACCAGGTTGCGCCCAGCATGGCGGTCCCCCGGGGGATGATGGAGACCTTGTGCACCGAGAAGGTGGGGTCGGTCTTCTTGGCCACCAGGGCGTGCCCGGACTCGTGGTAGGCCACGATGACCTTTTCCTTGTCCGAGATGACCCGGGTCCGGCGCTCGGGGCCGGCCATGACGCGGTCGATGGACTCCTCGAGTTCGGGCAGTTCCACGGCCTTCTTGTCGCGTCGGGCCGCCAGGAGCGCGGCCTCGTTGATGAGGTTGGCCAGGTCGGCCCCCGAGAAGCCGGGGGTGCGGCGGGCGATGACCGACAGGTCCACCGCCACGGCCATCTTCACGGCCTTGGCGTGCACCTTCAGGATGGCCTCCCGGCCGCCCACGTCGGGGCGGTCCACCACGACCTGCCGGTCGAACCGGCCGGGCCGCAGGAGGGCCTGGTCCAAGACGTCCATGCGGTTGGTGGCGGCGATCAGGATGACGCCGGTGTTGGTGTTGAAGCCGTCCATCTCCACGAGCAGGGCGTTGAGGGTCTGCTCGCGCTCGTCGTGGCCGCCGCCCAACCCCGCGCCGCGCTGGCGGCCCACGGCGTCGATCTCGTCGATGAAGATGATGCAGGGCGCGTGCTTTTTCCCCTGTTCGAACAGGTCCCGGACGCGCGAGGCGCCGACCCCCACGAACATCTCCACGAAGTCGGACCCGGAGATGGAGAAGAACGGCACCCCCGCCTCCCCCGCCACGGCCTTCGCCAGGAGCGTCTTGCCGGTCCCCGGGGGGCCCAACAGCAGGACGCCCTTCGGCACCTTACCGCCCAGGCTCTGGTACTTCTTGGGGTCCTTGAGGTAATCCACGACTTCCATGAGCTCGACCTTGGCCTCCTCCACCCCCGCCACGTCGGCGAAAGTGGCCTTCTGCTGTCCGGCGTTGACCAAACGGGCCCGGCTCTTGCCGAAGGCCATGGCGTTCCCCGCCCCCGACTGGGCCTGGCGCATCATGAATAGGAAGAATCCGATGAGGAGGAGAACCGGAAAGTAGGAAACCAGGATCTGCACCAGGAGCCCCGGCTTCTTGACCTCCAGGGCCGACACGTCCACCTTCTTGGCCAACAACTTGCCGGTCAACTGCGGGTCCTCGGGCTGGAAGACCTTGAACTCGGAGTTATCCGCCAGGGCGCCCGCCAAGGTCCGGTCCTCGGTGTTGAGGGTGACGGCCTTCACCTTGCCGGCGTCGACTTGGGCCATGAAATCCGAGTAGGTCAGGGTGACCTGCTTGGTCTTGGGCTGGTTGATCTGGGTCATGGCGAACATGATGATGAGGAAAAGGGCGAGGAAGCCCGCCAAGGTCTTGAAGGTCTGGTTCACGTAAGGGTCCTTAATCGGGCCTGGGGCCCGTTAAAAGCTGGAAGGGCCATTGTACCCCATCCGCAAAAACGTGGATGGAGGGCGCCCCTCAAAGATCACTGGAAAGCCGGAGACCGGCCTGGGAACCCGACCGAAAGGCCGTTAATCCATAGCCCAGGTCGCAGGGGCCCCGCTTCAGCCCTTCCCAAACCTTCCGGATATCCTCTAGGCGGTCAAACTTAAGCCCCCGGGCATCCAAATTCAACCCTTCGGCGAGAAGCCGGGCCACCCGCCGACGCAAGCCGAGGGAGAGCCCGGAATAGGGCCGACATTTGATATGAAGGGACCGCTTTCCCCGTTTCGCCAACAACTTTCGGGAAGCTTCCCGGGCCGCTTGGTCCATCCAAGCGTCCTCCGCGGAGGCGGTTTCGGCCAGTCGGGCCAAGCCCTGGTCCAGGTCCGGGTTCAGGCGGCGAAGCCTTGGGAGAATGTCGTTCCTCAGGATGTTCCGGCGGTAATCCATCGAGCGGTTGGATCGGTCCTCTCGCCAACCTTGGCCCAGGCCGCGCAAGACGGCCCTCAGGTCCCCTTTCGAGAAACCCAACAGGGGTCGCCAAACCTTGAGGGCTCCCGAATCCGTCCGGAGGGAGGTGAGTTCGCGCATGGCCCCCAGCCCCCGGATGCCCGTGCCACGGATGACGCGGTCCAGGACGGTCTCCGCTTGGTCCTCCAGGTGGTGGGCCGTCGCGCAACCCCAGGCCCGGCAATGACGGGCCGTTTGGGAGAAATAACCGTACCGAGCCTTTCGCGCCCAATCCTGCAGGGAAAGTCCCGGGGGGAAACTCCTGGGTTTCCGGATCCGGCGGACTCGAAGGGGCACCCCCAGTTGAAGGCAGGTTTTTCGGACCCAGGCCTCGTCCCGGATGGAATCACGCCCCCTCAAGCCGTAGTTCACGTGGACCGCGGTCAAATGGGAGGGGCCCAGTTCCGGATGGGCGGCCAACAGGCGCAGGAGGGCCATGGAGTCGGACCCGCCCGAGACGGCCACCAACAATCGTTTATTTTTAAAGGGGAGCGGCGGGAGGATGAAAGGGAGAACCATGGGAGGAACCTGGGACCGGATCGGGAAGAAGGGTAAATGGTAGCGGGGGACGGACTCGAACCGTCGACAATTCGGGTATGAGCCGAACGCTCTAACCAACTGAGCTACCCCGCCCCATGAATCGAAAGAAGGGCGCCGTTCGGCGGCCGGGAGCCCGGAAACCGGCGACGCGGGGCATGAATATGCCAGGGAATTTTATGGAAGTCAATCTTTGGCGGGATCGCTGCCGTTCAACCGGCTTTTAGGCGTTCTTGGCCTTGCGCTCGAAGAAGGCCTTGCGGATCTCCTGGGCGATGGCGGGGTTTTTCATGAGGATCTGGTCGAAATCACGCCGCTCCAGGACGAACAGCTCGGAGATGTCCTCGGCCACGACCGTGGCGCTCCGGGGATCGTTGGAGATGAGCGCCATCTCCCCGAAGAAGTCGTCGGGCCCCAGGGTGGCCGCCTTGACCGTCCGGAACCCCTTCTTGACGGACACGGAAACCTTGCCGGAGGCGATGAGGTAAAAGGCGTCCCCGGGTTCCCCCTGCCGGATCACCTCGTAGCCCTTTTGGACCCGGATCATCCGCAGGCCGCCGATCAGTTCGTCGAGCTCATGGAACTTGAGCGACTGGAAGAAATAGGTGTGCTGGAGCACGTCCCGGAG
>CAYMOV010000138.1:0-6515 GCA_964392085.1 uncultured bacterium | reverse complement strand
TGGCTTTGGTCCGGCACGAGGTTCCAGGTGAAGGCGTAGGGCGCCGAGGCGCTCGTGCCCAGGTAAACCCCGTCCGCGTAGAAATCGACCTGTTGGACGGTCCCGTCGCTGTCCGAGGCGTCCGCCGTGACGGTCACGGTGGTGGGGCTGGTGAACGACGACCCCTCCCCCGGGCCCGTGATGGACACCGAGGGCGGGGAGTCGGCCCCCGTCGGGGCCCGGAACGCCGCCACCATCGGCGCGGTCTGGTTGATCGTCCGGGCGTTGTCGGCGGTGGCGACCCCCGTCGGGACCCCCTCGTACCCGACCAAGGGGCTCGAGAAGTAAGGGATGCTGATGCCGGGGGCATAGGCCATGACCGTGCGGTATTGGACCCCCAGGGCGGTGAGCCGCCAACCATGGGAATAGGAATACATGGCCGTGCCCGAGGCGTTCGCCGCGTCGTGGTCGCAGCCCAGGACGTGGCCCAGCTCATGGGCCATGACCCCGGTGTAGCCTAGGTTGCCCCCGGCGTAGGCGTAGGCGGGTTGGTTGCCGGCGGCATAGACCGAGCCGTACCCGTAACCCGCGGTGGGGTCGGGCGGGCCCAAGCAGAGGAAGACCATATCGGCGCCGTAGGCGTCCCGGAGGGCCTGCACGTTGTCCATCCGGCCGTCGGCGGGGGCCTGGAGGTAACCGACGTCGGTCTGGACCGTCCCCGACTCGGTGTAGGCGACCTGTTCCGAGTGCACCAGCCGCAGTTCGGCGGACACCCCGCTGTTGAAGTACGCCATGTTGGCGTAGGCCACCTCGAAGGCGATATCGGTTTGGAGGGCCTCCAGGCCTCCCGCGGCGTTGAGGGCGGAGGGCGTGTAGACCACCAGCAGGTCGAGGACCGTGGGCGCGGCGCCGTAGGAACAACCCTGCGGGAAATTCGACGGCACGTAGAGGGGTTGGCCTTCCTGGGGTAGGCCCGCGCCCCCGACCGCCTCGCAATGGCCACCGTCCTCCGGGGAGGTCTCCTCGACCTGGGCCAGGCCGCCCCCCAGGGACCGGACCTCGAACAGGCCGCGCCCCGGGACCAAGACGGCGGCCCGGAAAGCCCCGGCGCGGTACGCCATCACGGTCCATCCGCCGTCGGTTCCGGCCACGTGGCCCCAACCCGACCAAGCGCCGTCCTTTCCCCGGCGGACGCGGTCCAGGGTCCCATCCGCGTCGACCCCCGGAAAAAGGTTGAACCGGACCGAGGGCCCCTGGGTCCCGCGGGTCATCCGGGACGGGAGGCTCGAGAGGTGGGATTCCTCAAGGTGAACAACCCGTGCGCGCTTGGAATGGGCGCCCCAGGTCCGAAGGGGCGTTTGGGTGGATGAATCCGCGAAGAGGTTCGGCGGCGCGGCTTGGACCGTGATTTGGGCCATGATCGCGCCGAAAAGGGCCGCCCAACAAAAGGCCGTGAACGTGAATTTCCAATTGGGGAACGACGGGTCGAGTGGCTCCAATTGATAGGAAGTGGTCATGTACCAGACGTTCCGGTTAAAAGTGCTTCAAATCGGGCAGACGCATAAACGTTACCACCTTCCATTCCCTCCAATGAGGGTCTTTTACCGTTTTTCCAAGGGGTCCATCCATCCCACGGCGGATGGCTTCCAACCCTATCCGGGACCATAACCCCTCCATTCCAATAAATAGAGGAATGGGAAGCATGTTTATTCCATCGTTCCCGTTGGGGTGGTCCAAACCCAGATAAACACGTGGGAAAATGGGGTTATGCGGCCAGGCCACCCATCCTTTTTTCGATGGATCATCGCCCGCCCCGATCAAACCACTGTCAACGCCTTCAGATCGTCCCCATCCAACTCGAAACCGAAAATATCCAAATTCTCCCTCAGGTGTTCTTCCCCAGTCGCTTTAGGTATTGCCGATACGCCGTCCTGCCGGACCAACCAGTTGAGCGCCACCTGGGCGGGGGTTATTCCGTGCCTCTCCGCGACCTTCTGGAGGGCCCGGTTCTTGACGACCGAGCCCCGGCCAAGGGGCGTATAGGCGGTGATCACCAGGCCCTTGGACCGCGCGTAGGGCAACAGGTCCCCCAGGTCGTCCCCCAGGCAGTACTTAACCTGGTTGCAGGCGAGGGGCATCTCCGCCAGGGCTTCGGCCTTCTTGAGGAGCGATAGGTCGTAATTGCTGACCCCCACGGCCAGGGCGCGGCCTGATTTCGCCTCGGCGCAGAGCGCCCCCACGGTTTCGGCCAGGGGCACGGCGTTGTTGGGCCAATGGAGGAGCAGGAGGTCCACATGGGACAGGCGGAGTTTGCGGAGGGATTCCCCCACCGCCCGCTTGAAGTCGGCGGCGTGGAAGTGGTCGGTCCAAACCTTGGTGGTGATGAACAGCTCATCGCGTGGCACCCCGGAGTCGGCCAAGGCCCCGCCGATCTCCGTCTCGTTGCCGTACATCTCGGCGGTATCGATGTGGCGGTAGCCCAGCTTCAGGGCCAGGGCCACCGCCCCGCGGCAGTCGCGGCCCCGGAGATCCCAGGTGCCGAGGCCGAGGGTCGGCATGGACCGGCCGTTGGGGAGGGTTACGTGCCTCATGCCCCCAGTTTAACCCGGATGGAAGCCCTAGTGCCCTGCCGGCCGTTTGAGGTTCCAATTTCGAACCTCAAAACATTAGGAAGCCAATAAGCGGATTCCTCCCATGCGATCAAAATGAGCCAAGGGACAGGACAGACGGCTTAACGGGATAAACCACCCGGTTAATGAATTTTAAGGACCTCAATCGCGCAGACCTTCGCGTTCTGGACGGAAGCCGTGAACCGGATCTTGATCTTGCCGTCGGCGTCGGGCCGGATGCCCTTAAACGTCTTCTCAAGGCCCTTGTCCATGGCCCCGGCGGACTTCAGGAGGTCGAAGTTCCCCAAAACCCTCTCGCCGTTGATCAGGATGTCGAAGACCCGTTCCCCCGGCTTCTTGACGTAGGTTTCCGCGAACAGGAGACGAACCTGGTATTCCCCCTGGGGCACCGGCAGGGCATAACTGAAGTCCTTGCCCCAACGCTCGGTTCGGTAGAGATCGGCGTCGCGCTTGGCGGTGATCGGGCGATCAGTGACCGCGATGTCCCCGTCCTGGAAGCCCTGGTCCTTCGCCCAGGGGTTCCCGGCGGAGTCCTTGGCATCCGCGCCCCCCGCCCGGATCCGCCATGTTTCTTGGGACGGCAGGGGTGTCGGCGCGGCTGCGGCGGGCGCCACCTTCTCGGGTATCCAGGCCGCGTTCTCCAGGGTCAGTTCCTGGGCGTCGACCGCGACCGGATAAACGTCCGGGGAGAGGGGCAAGACGGCCTTGCCGCCCTGGGTGACGACCAAGCCGCCGCCTTCGATATGGGCCTTGAGGACCACCCCGGACGGGAACACCGACGGTTTTTTCCAATGGAGGACGGTCTTCTTCCCCGCCTTTTTAGGTTCGACCTTTTCCAACCACTTCTCAGCCCGCCAATAGGCCCCTACTTCCCCGAAGGGGGCGATCCAAAGTTCCGACTTCTTTTCCACCAGGTAATCCAGGAACTTGAGGTAGATGTCCTTTGGGATGGGTTGGTACCAGGTGGAACCCTCGATCGCGTGGATCATCAAGAGGGTCCAGGCGCCTTGGGAAAGGTCTTGGTCCACCCAACTTTGGTAGGTCTCATAAGGGAAAGCGGTCATGGTGGCTTGGCTGGGGAGGTTCATCCAGTCCGGGTCCATGCCCGGCGTCAGGTAGTTTTGGGACTGGCCCCCGCCGCGCGCCTCGAAATCATTGGCCTCGACCCACTTCCTCAGGCCCGGCGAGATCTCCACGAAGGGATAGGCGAGGGTCAGGACGGGCTTCCCCGCCAGCTTCTCGAGCTTCGCCCGGGTCTGGACGACCTCCGATTTCTCGTCGGCGCCCGTCAGTTCACTCGTATGGCGGTGGGTCCAGGTATGGTTGCCGATCTCTTGGCCCGATTCCGCCGCCTTCTTCCATTCGTCGTCCCGGGTGAGGGGCTTGCCGATGAGGAAGAAGGTGCCGCGCAAATCCCTTTTTTGCATCTCAGGGATGGCTACGTCCAGGTGGATGGGGTCGCCGTCGTCGTAGGTGAGGGACAAGGCTGCCTTGTAGCCGTTCCAGGGAAGGACCCGGAAAGGGACGTCCTTGGGGAAGGCGGGCGCGGCGAGGAATCCCAGGAGCAGAAGGATGAACGGCAGGTTCCTGGACAGGCGTAGGGGGGATGGTTGGGACATGGCGACTCCAGATGAGGTTCTTTGACCCCTTGAACGATAGAACAAATGGGAAAAGAGCCCTAGTGGAAAAAGACGGGGAAAAGGCCGATCCATAAAGCTTTTGGAACGAGAAAACTTTTCAGGGATCTTCAATTCCAACATTTATAAAAATTTCCCGCTTCGCGGGAAAATGGAGCTGGGGACCCCTTGTGCGGACCCAACCCAGCGCCGTCCTCACAGGGCGTTGTAAAAACCGTTGAACGTCCACTGGGGGATTAAGAAAGCCTTCGGGGTATATAGGGGCGGAGCCCCTATAAGAGCACGCATTTCACTACCTCAACGGCCCCCCCACGAAAAGCAAAACCCGGTTGAGTGATCGGTTCAATTCCAACATTTATAGGTATTTCCCGCTTCGCGGGAAAATGGAGCTGGGGACCGGAATTGAACCGGCGACCTACGCTTTACGAAAGCGTCGCTCTACCAACTGAGCTACCCCAGCGTCCGAACCTACAAGGTGAAGCGCAATCTTTGGGAGTGCTGACTTCACAGGTGTTGGCCCCAGCGCCCAAAGCCAATTTTACTGGGTGGGAACCACCCCAAGAAACCCAACAAAGTTGGCCGAAACGGCCGAACCTCAATAAACCAGTGGCGAGGATATTACCCATAGGCCTTCGAACCGTCAACCAAAGAGCCTCAGTATTTAGTCCTCCAATACCAGCTTATCGATGGCAAACCAGGCCCGATTGGGGCTTTGGGGGCTGAAGGTGACCGACCGGACGGCCTCCAGGGCGGGCGAACCCCCTCCCTCCTCCGCCTTGAACCCCGGAATGGCGCGGCGACCCAGGCGGCGGATCAGTTATCGGATGACTGGCGAGTACTTATAGTCGTACATCGTGAAGGTGGAACCGACTGCGGCCCCAGAGAAAGGGACTGAAGTTCCTACTTGGGCATAAACAAAGTATTGTCCGGAACCAGGATAAATGGACGTGGGGATCGTGACCGGTGAAAGCGCATCACAACAGGGGGTCTGCCAAAGGATATGGCTGCTTGCGTCGGTGACCTGCACCCAATCGGCCGTTCCATCCACGGACCAAGACACTTGTGTGCCATCAGCCGGGATGGTGATGAGACCTGGCGCCGTGAGGCTGGCCGTGACGGTCCCACCCGAGGTCGTCGCTTGGCAGGTATAGACTTGGCCCGCTTGGTAGGCCCAAGCGGTGACGGCAGGTCCATACAGGCCCGTATTACCGCCGCATGGGATCATCGTCGTGCCGCCACTCGCCAACGGCAAAGTCAGGCTCGGGCCTGTCATCGTGATTCCCGCGGTGGTTTCAGCGATGCCGTTGACCGACAATTCGGTTTGGCGGTATGCGAAGTAGGTACCGTCATAGTCATATCTGGCCGCGACGGATTGGATGAACACCCCCGCCGGAAGTGTCGCACAGGAGGTCGGGGTATAGGTTTGGGTCGCGGTTTGGGTCTGGGTCCAGGTCGACGACACGGTGGGGGTGGACGTGATCATCGGGGTCAAGGTCCTCGTCGAGGTATTGGACCCGGTTGGGGTGTTGGTCCAAGTCGAGGTCCGGGTCAAGGTGGCTGTGGGGGTCGGGGTGGGGGTGCCCGTCAAGGTCCAGGTCCGAGTGGCGCTCGGGGTGGCCGTGAAGGACGGCGTGGAAGTCGAAGTGAGGGTGCAGGTATATCCGGTCGTGGGGTTTTGGCAGGGCGGTACGTTGGTGAAAGTGGCGGTCGCGGCCGGGGCCGGGCTGGTGGGGGTGGAATCCCCGCTTTTTTTGCAGGCCGTTGGGACAATCGCAACAATGATCCCCAATAAGGCCCATGATAATTTCTTCAAGTTACCCTCCCGCTTATCTCATGAGGATTAGATCAAACTTACATCCGTTAACGAACCAACTAGGTCGTTACATTGAATTGAAACAGGCCAATTTCGCCTTGTAACTTTTCGTTCCTTCCGGCAACCGGCGAAACCTTTTTTATCCGCCGATTCCCCGACAGTTTAAACAGCGCCGGGATCCATTCTCTTCGGATCACCGCGTAATCATCGTGTAATTTATGTCATATAACATGAAATTGGAGCCGGCCCCAGCACCTGGCACCGAAGTTAACTTATTGGCGACTTGAACGGTAAAATAGTAACTTCCCGAAGCCGGATAAACCGAGGGCGGGATGACGACCGGCGATACGGCGTCACAACAAGCCGTCTGGTAAAGGACATTATTGTATTGATCCGTAACGATGACCGAATCGTTGTTCCCCTCAGTGGTCCAGGAAACCTGACTGCCGTCCGACG
>CAYMOV010000137.1:0-6518 GCA_964392085.1 uncultured bacterium | reverse complement strand
GGGGGTGCGGGCTGTTGGTGGTGGCGCTGGTCACCCCGCTCAGGAGTTGGACCTTCAGGTTGCCGGTCGACACGACCGTGAACGTCGCCGTGGGCGGAACCGGCGTGTTCGTCCGGGTGGCCGTCGGAGGAACAGGGGTGTTCGTCGAGGTCACCGTCGGCGGGACCGAGGTGAACGTCGAGGTCGGCGGAACCGCCGTGTTCGTCGGGGTAAAGGTGGGCGGCACCGTGGTAAAGGTGCTGGTGGGCGGGACCGCCGTGAAGGTGTCCGTCGCGGTCGGCGGTACCGGCGTATTCGTCACAGTATCAGTCGGCGGCACGGGCGAGTTCGTCCCCGTCCAGGTGGCGGTCGGCGGCACCGACGTATTGGTCGCCGTCGAGCTGAAGGTAGCCGTCGGCGGCACCGGCGTGTTGGTCCGGGTGGACGTCGAAGTGAAGGTGGCGGTCGGCGGCACCGGCGTGTTCGTCCGGGTGGACGTCGAGGTGAAGGTGGCGGTCGGCGGCACCGGCGTATTCGTCCGGGTCGCCGTCGAAGTGAAGGTGGCGGTCGGCGGCACCGGCGTGTTTGTCCGGGTCACGGTGAACGTCGACGTGGCCGTGAAAGTGGCCGTAGGCGGCACCGGCGTGTTGGTCTTCGTCGGCGTGTTGGTCGGGACCGAGGTGCCGTTGACCACGGCGATGAAACTGGTGACGCTGGAGGCGGTCAGGCTGTAGGTGAAGCTGTTCCCCGAGACCGCCACCGACGATTTCGCGACCAGGTTGTTGCCGCTGTCGGTCACCCAGGGCGTCACCGAGGTGACGTTGACGCCGTTGAGGGCGAAGGTTTGGTTGGTGGCCGAGCCGTTGTTGTTGATGGCCACGAACACGATGGTCTGGGGGGACGAGTTGTTGGTGTTCTTGAAGGCGCTCACGGACACCCCGGAGGTGGGGGACGCGGTGGCTCCCATGCGGTAGTAGCCGGGCCGGATGAACTTGCTGTAATTGCCCAGGACATAGGCCTTGATGGTGAGGTTGTTGTTGCTGAGCAGGTCCGTGAGCCACCAGTAACTGAAGGAGTTCATGCTGGCGTTCACCAGGCAGCTTTGGATCCAACCGGCCTCCTGCAGGGCGCCCGGCATGTCGGTGGTGTTCCCCGACACCTCAGTCTCCCACCACTCCTGGTTGGTGACGTTGGCGAAGCCGTAAGAGGAAAGCGGGTTGGCCGTCCCGCCGTAAAGATGTGTGGCGATGATGCTGATTTCCGAGGCGGTCGTCGAATTGCTCATGGCGGTCGAGGCGAGGTTCATGCCGCCCGGGTTGACCGGCTCCGGGATAATGATCTTGGTGGAGAGGCCCGCGCTTTGGAGGGCGCTATGCAGGACCGGGACAAACACCGCAAATTGCCCCGCGCTCCAAATGGCCGCCTCGTAGGTGGGGTTCCAATTGGGTTCGTTCTGGACCGAAACGGCGTAAAGGCTGGCACCGTGGCTCTGGGCATATTGGACGAAGGAGACCAGGTAATTGGCGTAGCCGGTGTCGGCGGCGTTGGGGGATCCGGAGGACGCGCCGGTGAAGGTGGCGGTGGCGCCGCTCAAGCTCCCGTTCGTGCCGCTGCCGTTGACGTTGTTGTTGCCCTTGTATTGGGCCGGGGGGGACCACTCCGTGGCCCAAAGGAGGATATTGGGGTTGACCGAATGGGCCGTCGCGAGGGAGTTCACCTCGGACGAGAAACTGTTGTTGGGGTCGATCCGGGCCCTCAAGGACGAAAGGCCGATATGGCCGTTCGTGTTGTCGACGGCGAACAGGGCCTGTCCCGCGCTCCCGATGCCGCTCCAGGCGCTGGACGCCCCGATGCTGCGGATGAATTGGTTGGTCTGGGTGGCGTCCACGGTGCAGGTGCCCGCCCAAGCCGGATATGTCGACCCCGCCAACGCGATCACCAGTAAGAGCGAAGTCCTCATCCTCCGAAGCTGGGTCAAAACCGGCCCCAGGGATTTAAGGATGTTCAAAGTGCGATCTTTCATGAGTCGCTCCGTGGCTTTTAATTTTTCGATTTATATTTCATATAAATCGTTTTTTGGTTGAGGACATGGTTGTGGATGTGGTTGGGGCGTCCTGTTGATTGGTGTTTGGGGTGGGCTGGTTTATTCCCGAAACGGAAAATATGCGTTCAAGGGGAAATTGGGCGGGGGAATCGAGGGCAGGGGGTGGAACCGGTTCCATTATCCAACAATAAAACGTTTTACTTTGCGCTACAAGAAACCGAAAATTACTTTGGCCGCTTGGCCCGGTATGCCTCCAACCAACGTTTCAGGGCTTCGTCATTTGGGGCCAAACGGAGGGCCTGGTCGAGGCATTGAAGGCCCAGTTCAGTTTTGCCCAATTTGAGGTAAACGATTCCCAAGTTCCTCCAGGCCAGGGCGCTTCCGGGGTGCTCTTGGGCCGCCTTTTCGTAAGGTTCCACCGGCAGGGCGGTCCCGGAACCCACCGTCGGGGTATCGGCGGCCGCCGGCAATTCGAATCGCACCTCGACCCTGGATTTCGGCGGAACCATGGCGGGGAATGGCGTCGGCGCCGGCGTCACTACCACCGTCACAGGCAAGGCTTGGACCGTCAGGGGCCGGGACATCACGGTCACTGGTTTGGACACCACCGGCGTCGGGTTGGGAAATTCATATCCCACCGATAGGCGGTGTGAAGTGCCCAAATCCCCATAGGGGACGAAGGCATAATCCAATTGGATCCGTCCGACGCGAAAGCCCGCCCCTGCGGCGAACCCCGTCAACCCGCCGACCTGGTTGTTCTTCAGCACGGCCTGGTAACCAAGGCGTAGGAAGCAAGTTTTCTTGAGGGTTCCCTCCAATCCCCCTTGGATCCGGCTCACGCCCTTGGGTTCCCAATCGCCCGCCAAAAGGGGCCGGAGGCTGGAACCCTTCCCCAGGTCGATGGCGGTGGAAAACCCCACATGCAGATCCTGGGAGGGCATAAACCCGGCTTGGGAGGTTCCCAAGCCCGTATAGCTCAAGCCCAATCGAAGGTTGGATCCATGGGACCAAAGGAGGCCGAGATCTCCGGTCAAACCGGTATAGAGCGAATCCACGATCTTTTGTTGAACCCCATGCAAGGCCGCCCCGATCGAGAATCCGCCCGCGATGGACCTTCCCCACCCGACACTCAAGGCGGCGTCGCTGTCGGAGAACGTACCCTGGTAAACCCCATTCGCGTCCCGTTTGTCCAGGCCCTCCCAGGACACGTATTGCACGGCCCCGGCGAAGCCGCCCAGGGATCCGGCGGGCAGGCCGAAGAGGAGTGTTTCCTCGAAGGATCCCGCCAGGAAGGTATTGTGGTTGATGGAAAGCGACGCGGAGCCAAGCCGGGAAAGTCCCGCGCTGTTGAAGAAGAGCGCGGACGCGTCATCCGAAAGGCCCACGAAGGCGTCCCCCAGGGCGTCCGCACGGGCCGAGGCGCCGAGGGCGGAGAGGGGGGTCACCCGACCGGCGCCCGAAGTGGTCGTCTGCGCTTGCGACCGGGCCAGCCCGGCGAACGACAGGATCAGGAAGACACCGCCCAAGGCCCGCAAGGGGACCCCTTTTCCCGTGAGGGCACTCACTTCTTGACCGCCAGGACCTGCGTCTTGAAGGTCGCCTTCCGTCCCGAGGCGTAATCCAGCTCGACCCGGTAGAAGTAATGTCCAGGCGCGAAGGAAGCCACGTTGAGACCGCTCGATTGGAGGCCGGCGCCTTTGGCCTCCTCGAGGCTTGCCACCAGGTTTCCCCAGGCGTTCCAGACCTTGATTTTGGCCGTCCCCGACTCGGCCAAACTATAGACCACCTGCACCGACCCGCCTTGGGACGGGTTGGGGGCCACGTAGGGATCTCCCCCGTCCGGCGCGGGAGGGGTGGAAACGGGCGTGGGACATGCGTCGGCTAGGGTCAACCGCCCAAATGCGCTCGCGTTGGAGTAATCATCCGACCCGCCGTTCCAGATGATCTGCCCGTCCCGGCAATCGCCCCCGTTGTGGTTCACGTCCATCCCCAGGTCGATCCCCAGCACCATCCCGGGACCGGGGTTCACCAGCCCCAAGGTGGACCAGGGGATGGAGGCTTCGACCACGTAACCGGCGGGGATCGTCGTCGTTCGCAAGCTCACACCCGCGGTCCGTGACTGGGCTTCGATGGCCGTCGAATCATTCCAGCGGAAGAAATACTCGAAATCATTGGCGGTAAACGTGATGCTCCGGGAGTCGACCGTATCCAGGTACAGCTCCACCGCGGAGTTCTTCCAGGCGGAGGCGGTGCCGGTGTTGGTGAGTTGGCTGTCGATGACCGTGACGCCGAGGTACAGGTTCGACGCGTCCCAAAGGGTCTTGAAGTCCGCCGTCGCGCCGTAGACATTGCCCAGCACGGTCCGGCTGGCGTGGTTCCAACCCCCGGGTTGGTTCCAGGGCCACTCCCCCAGGATCCCGTCCACCTGGATCCCCGCCTGGCAGGCCGAGGAGGTTTGGGGCGTGGGGGTCGGGGACAATACAGATCCGGAGAAAAGGTACTCCCGGGGGACCGGTTCATTGGCTTGCGAAGCGCTCTTCCAGACCAGTTGGACCTGGTTGGAAGTGGGGTTTGCGCCGTTGGTGAAATAATCGGCTTCAATGGGGACCGGGACCCCGGCGGTGAGGGTCACCACCCCCCCGAAACCCCGGATGGGCGGGCCATAATCGGTCCATTGGCTGATCAGGACAATGCCGTTGACGATGACGCTCACGCCGCCATTCACATCCGCGACGATGGTATAGGGTTCACTATAGGCGGATTCGATCTGGCCCGTCCAACGGACCGAAAAGGAGGTTCCCGAGATGCCCGGTTGGGGCGGACAACCGTTCCATCGATAGCTGACGATGGGGTCGACCAAGGTCACGGCCGCGTTGGTGAGGTTGGTGTTGGCGTAATAAACGCCCTTCAAGCCGTCCCCGGTGGACTGGGCGAAGGCCGGCCGGCCGAGGGCGATCAGGAGGAGGCACAGGATGAATGGATTCGACTTCAAGGGTTCCCCGCCATTCATTCGATGAGTTGGATGATTATTCCTCCTTTAGGCCCTCCCGCACCAGTAAAAATTACGCGTCTCTCACAAAACCACGCAAAGCAAACCTATTCGCCACGAAGGGTCACTTCCCGTCAGACTATACCTGAGGGGTCGTGATCCGAGTGGTTCAAAAGGTTTTGTTAACCGTTCAAAGGAAAGTCAGGGGGTCACAGGCTGGAGATTGATTTGTATGTCCTTGGACTGGTGGGCCGCGCCCGATTGGACGTCGATGCGGTAATGGCCGGATTTCGCGGTTTCACCGTTTTCCAGTAGGCCGTCCCATTGGAAGGTCCACCGGCCGGCTTCCACGAAGCCTGTAAAAAGGTTCCGCACTTCGGCCCCTCCCTCGTCGAGGATGTGGACCGTCACTAGCGCTTTACGTGGAACGTCGACCAAAACGCTTAATTCTTGGCCTTCCTGGGCGGGCCCAACCGCCAAAGGCCGGGTCGGGGCGATACGATTCACCATTGGATGGACTGGGGCTTCGGGTTTATCAAGGGATTGCCGGAAGGCCGGCGGTTGGACGGGTAGGGGGTTCTCAGTCTTGGTTTGGGGCCGGAATTCCCACAGGGCGATCCCCACGGCGACCAAGCCGACCGCCACGAACTTGACCGACCCGGTCCACCAAGGAAGGCTCACGTTCCCGGGTTGGGGCAAGGACTGGAGGCCTTCGGGAAGCCTCGGCTGGGGAAGACCGGTGGCCAGGTAGTTCTGTTCCAAGAGGGCTTCATACCGCAAGGCGGCATCCGGGGACCCTTCCAAAAGCTTGGAAAGGGCCTCGTGCTCAGCCTCCGTCAGGTCATGGTTGAAGAATTCTTGGATGAGGTCCGCCATTTCAGCCTTCCTTTAAGTACTGCTCGACCAACACCTTGAGCGCCCGTTTGCACCTGGAAAGCCGGGACATTACGGTCCCCAGGGGGATCTTCAGGGCCTGACCGATCTCGAGGTAGCTTTGTTCCCGCAACTCCCTCAACCGGATGATTTCCCGGCATTCCGGGCCGATGTTTTCCAGGCACTTGTCGATGATCCGGAGCTTATGCTGTTTTTCGCCTTCACGGTCCCCGGCATCCTGCCGTTCGATGGCCGCCGTTTGGAGCAGCAGGTCCAATTCGGCGTGTTCCCGGCTCGCCACTTTGGCCCTTTGCCGGTAACGGTTATGGCACTTAAAGATGCAAATTTGGGTCAGCCAGGTGGCGAGGCTGGACCGGAACTCGAACTGGGGAAGCTTCTCAAAGGCCGTGATGAAGGTTTCCTGGACGATGTCCTCGGCTTCCGGATCCCGGTAGCCCAATAGATAGACACTGTCCCGATACAACCTTTCACGGTAAGTGACGAAAAAGCTCGCCTTGGCCTTTTCGTCCCCACCGAGGATCTTTTGAACCAGTTCCCGCTCGTCCAAGAGTCCCCTCATTAAATGAGTGTTTTAACGTGCACAGTTTATTCCCGACAAAAGTATATCATGCG
>CAYMOV010000136.1:0-6526 GCA_964392085.1 uncultured bacterium | reverse complement strand
GCCGTCAAGGCCGCCGGGGCCGCGGACCGGATCCGGGTCTCCAAGTCGAAGTGCCTGGATGTCTGCGAGGAAGGGGCCAATGTCCTCCTGTATCCCGACAATGTCTGGCTGAAGCGCGTTGAAATCCCCGATATCCCCGCCATCCTTGCCAAACTCGGAATTAAGCCTTAGATTGGTTTTGGCTTTGGGCGGTTGGACCTGTTGTTTTGGGCCGATTGCTCCATTGCTCGATTTTCTATTGCTCTGTTTTTGCGGAGCAAAAACATGGGGGTGAAAGGTCTCGACTGGGGATCTGAAGGTTAGGGAGCGTGCCGAGGCGCCAGAGCTTGTCAAACCTGGCAAACGGTTTAACTGCCGACAATCAGTTAGCTCTCGCCGCTTAATTGCGGTAAGCGTTTCGCCCTGGATGCCTAATAGGGGGATGGAACGTAAGCATTAGGCTGGTCCGGCTCAGGGTTGTTCCACCGATGGCTGGATGAGATCCAATGGGACTGGCTTTCCGGCGGCCGTTCGGGAGCGACCGGGGAGTGAGACACATTCTTGAACTACGCACGTAGCGCCCTTTCGGGAAGGTCTTTAGGACGTGGGTTCGAATCCCACCACCTCCACCAACCGAATCAAAAGGCGACCCCTCCACGGGTCGCCTTTTTTTATTCCCCCATGACCTTGATAAGGAGCCTCTTCTTCCGCTGGCCGTCGAACTCGGCGTAAAAAACCTGCTGCCAAGGGCCGAAATCGAGCTTGCCCTTCGTGACCGGAACGATGACCTCGTGGTGCACCAGCAGGCTCTTGAGGTGGGAATCGCCGTTGGTCTCGCCGGTGCGGTGGTGCCGGTAGTCCTGCCTGAAGGGCGCCAGCTTCTCGAGCCACTCATCGATGTCGGCGATCAGCCCGTCTTCGGCGTCGTTGACGTAGACCCCGGCGGTGATGTGCATGGCGGACACCAGGGCCATGCCCTCCTGGATGCCGCTTTTCGACACGGCCGCCTGGACTTCGCCGGTGATGTTGATGTATTCCCGGTGCTTTTTCGTCTGGAACCAATGGTATTCGGTGTGCGATTTCATGGATGCCCTCCGTTTCGCTTCCCATCATAATACCCGACATGAAACCCATCGCCCTTTCCAACATCCGGATCGAGACGCCCCGGTTGGTCCTGAGGGAATTCCACCCTTCGGACTGGAGGGACGTCAGCGCTTACTCCAAGCTCCGGCGGGTGGTCCGCTTCCTGCCTTGGGGCCCGGACAGCCCGAAGCAAACCAGGGATTTCCTCAGGGACATGGCCCGTGAACGTCGCCGAAAGGTCCGCCGGTCCTTTGAAATGGCGGTCGTCCTGAGGGAGACCGGGCGGGTCATCGGTGGGTGCGGCCTCCGGATCAAGAACGCGGCCCAGAGGGAATCGGACCTCGGGTACGTCCTCCATCCCCGTTATTGGAACCTGGGATACACCACCGAGGCCGCCCGGGCCATGGTCCGCTTCGGGTTCAAGACCCTGAAGCTCCACCGGATTTGGTCCACCCATGATCCCGGGAACGGCTCCTCGGGAAGGGTGATGAGGAAAATCGGGATGAGACAAGAGGGGTTTCTCCGCAAGGACATCCTCCAAAAGGGAAGGTGGAGGGATTCAGCTCTCTACGCCATCCTGGAAACGGATCGGCATTCACGATGAACGGACCACTTTCCAATATCCGGTTGGGGACGCCCCGGTTGGTCATCCGGGAATTCGTTCCCGGGGATTTGAAGGGCTTGCAGGATTACGCGGGCCGTCCGGAGGTCGTTCGTTTCCTCACCTGGGGACCCAATCGACCGGCCCAAACGAGGGGGTTCTTGGGGAACGTCGCCGTTCGACGCGAGATGCGGCCGCGCAATGATTTCGAATTGGCGGTGACCCACCGTGAGGAGGGCGGCTTGATCGGCCATTGCTGCCTTTGGCACAAGGACCGCGAGCAGGGTGAGGCGGAGATCGGGTATTGCCTGAACCCCCGGTACCGGGGTCTCGGCTTGGCCGAGGAGGCCGTCCGGCGTTTGACCCGTTTCGGTTTCACCGACCTCGGGTTGCACCGGATTTGGGCGACCTGCGACCCCCTGAACCTGCCTTCAAAAAGGCTCCTCAAACGGGTGGGTTTTCGTCGTGAAGGTTTCCTCAAGAAACATCTCTTGATCCACGGCCGTTGGAGGGACTCCTACCTCTATGCCATCCTGATGGGTGAGTGGAGGCGGGGGCGGTGAAGGGGCCATCCAACCGCCGTACAGCGGCCCAAGCCTCGGGGGATTTAAGGCGGTTGGCCAATCCCCGGAAGGCGAAGCTCCTCGCGGGTTTCTTCAAGACCGGACCCGGCCAATACGGGGCGGGGGACAAGTTCCTCGGCGTCATGGTGCCCCAGACGCGGACAGTGGCGAAGCGGCACCGCGACCTATCGCTCCCCGAGGTCTCGAAACTCCTCCGTTCCCCCTGGCATGAGGAGCGGCTTCTCGCCCTATTGATCCTGGTGGACCGGGCCGGACGGGCGGGAAGCGACCGGCCCACGGCGGAGTGCTACCGCTTTTATGTCCGACACATGAGATACATCAATAACTGGGACCTCGTGGACCTCACGGCACCCCAAATCATCGGCGCTTACCTCGCGGACAAGCCCAAGGGGATCCTCTTCCGTTGGGTCCGATCCAAACGGCTCTGGGACCGCCGGGTGGCGGTCTTGGCGACGTTCTGGTTCGTCCGCGAACGCCGGTTCACGGAAACGCTCCGACTGGCCCGGGTGTTGTTGCGGGACCGGGAGGACTTGATGCACAAGGCGGGGGGGTGGATGCTGAGGGAGGTAGGGAAACGGGATGAAAAGGCGCTTCGGCGTTTCCTGGACCAGAACGCGAGCCGGATGCCGAGGACGATGCTCCGCTACTCGTTGGAAAGGCTCAAACCCGGCGCCCGGAAACACTACCTGAGGCTGGATGCCTGAATGTCCGGTTTTGAGTATATTAACGGGAACAACGTCGTTCTAAAGGGGCCCCGATGAAGACCGTCATCCTCCTGTTCCTCTCCAACCTGTTCATGACCTTCGCCTGGTACGCCCACCTAAAGGACCTTCGGTCCAAGCCCCTCTGGATCGCCATCGGGGTGAGCTGGGGGATCGCCTTCTTCGAGTATTGCCTCCAGGTGCCGGCGAACCGGGCCGGTTACGGGATGTTCACCTTGCCCCAGCTGAAGGTGATCCAGGAGATCATCACCATGATCGTGTTCGCGGGGTTCGCCGTCTGGTATATGAAGCTCCCGTTAAACCTGAACTTCCTTTACGCGGGGCTCTGCCTGGTCCTGGCGGCTTACTTCATGTTCCGGGGAACGGTGACCCTATGAAGGAAGACCGGAATTTTCATGAGGAACAGGGGTTCGACATCCCCTGGTTGAAGTTTTTCCTGGTGATCATGGGGACCTTTTCCACCTGCGTCCTCGGCTATGGGATATACCAACAGTCGGTTGTGGGCCTGCCGTTCGGCAAACACCCGGGCCCCACATGGCTCTTGGGCTTGGTCTTTGGGATTCAACTCCTCCTTTTCGCGGGGATCTTTTCGATGCTCCATTGGATGAAACTCATCACGGAGATCCACGACGGCTATCTTTTCGTGACCTTCAAGCCCCTTTTGGATCGGGCCATCCCGATCCGGTCCATCCGGTCCGCCGAGCCACGCACTTACCGCCCGATCCGGGAATATGGGGGCTGGGGCGTCCGGATGGGGGGCCTCGGCAACGGAAAGGCCTACAACGCCCAGGGAAACCGGGGGGTCCAATTGGTCCTGGAAAACGGCGATAAACTCCTCATTGGTTCCCAGAAGCCCGAGGAACTGGCCCTCATCCTCAAGGGCTTCATGAACTGAGTCTATTTGGGCTGGTCTTGGGTTAGGCCGTGATTTTGTTTACGCTGACCACCGACAGCTGAAAGCTGACCGCCGCCTTCGGAGGTTTCTCGTGGTTCTCACCCCTTCCACCATGCTCAACTTGGGCTCTCCTGCCCCTGATTTCGCCTTGCCGGACGTCGCGACGGGCAAGACCATCCGACGGGACGACTTCAAGGACAAGACCGGCCTGTTGGTCATGTTCATCTGCCGCCATTGCCCTTATGTGGTGCACGTCCGGGAGGAATTGGCGCGGGTCGGACGGGACTACCGGGATAAGCCGATGGGCATCGTGGCCATCAGCTCGAACGACGCGGTCCACTATCCGGCGGACTCCCCGGAGAACTTGAAGGCCATGGCCCGGGAACAGGGGTTCCTGTTCCCGGTTTGTCACGACGAAAGCCAATCGGTGGCGAAGGCCTTTACCGCGGCCTGTACCCCGGACTTCTTCCTATATGACAACTCCCGGAAGCTTGTTTACCGGGGCCAACTGGACGACAGCCGTCCCAACAGCGGAAAGCCAGTGACTGGAAAGGACCTGAGGGCGGCGATGGAGGCTGTCCTCGCCGGCAAAACCATTCCGACAAACCAATGGCCCAGTACCGGTTGCAACATCAAATGGAAACCGGGTTTGGAACCGGTTTATTTTGGCGGTCAAGGTTGAATCGTGTTTGGCTCAGGGGATTCATGGTTTTAATGTAACTTTTGGCGGTTGGATACGTTCATTGGATCTTATTTGGCGTGATTTTGTCGGGGCAAACCCAAACCCCGGAATTGGTCCATAGGGGTTTTTGGATTTTATGCGCCCTATTGGGGTGGTTGTTCTTTTCAGGCAACAACCCCTTTTAAACCAAATGAAACCAAATAATGGGTTTTAACGTTTGGAAAGGCCATGGTTTAGGCTTAAAATCAAATAAGTCCTCGAAATGGTTGTTTCATCCGGCTGCCCCCGGGAGAAGCCTATGCCTTTCCCCATGAAAGACCTCCTCGACGATCTCCTCCTCAAGTCCATCAGCGACATGGGAGAGGGGGTCTTGGTATTTGATTTCCCGAAATTGATCTTCACCAACGAAGCTTTCCAGAAGCTCTCAGGATATTCCAACCAACAGCTTCTCGACCTCCCGGATTTCCTGAATCTCATCGCGGACGTGGATCGCCGACGGATCGGCGAACTGCTGGACCGTTTCCGGGCCGGGAACACCCCCCTGGACCACCTGGATTTCCACCTCCAAAAAAGAGCTGGGAAGGCCGTCCATGTGGAAGCCGTCTTCAGCCGTTGGGCCGAGGAAGGGGAGGGGCGCCTGATCGCCTTGGTGCGCGAGTTCAAACGCAGGAACGGGTCGGCTAAATTGGAGGACTTCACCCAATACCTTTTTGAGAAGAACCCCAACCCGATGTTGGTTTACGACCTGGAAACCTTCGCCGTCCTGGCGGTCAACGAGGCCGTGTGCCGCAAATACGGCTATGAGGCCCAGAAGTTCAGGACCTTGACGGTCCAGGACTTCCACCCGGTCGAGGACCGAGAGAGGATGGCCGGTCATTTCATTTCCTTGAAGGGATTGCCGCCCGATCAGTCGGCCCGTTCGGTCTTGAGCCGGCACCTCATGGCGGACGGGACGGTGCTCGAAGTCGAAGTGGTCTCCCTGAACATCATTTACGAGGGGCGGCCCGCTCGGCTGTCGGTCATGCATGACTTGACCGAGCGCCGTAAGGCGGAGTCCGCCCTTGAGACGAGCGAACAGCGACTGAGGGCGATTTTCAACAGCGGGCCCCAGGGTATCCTGCTTTTGGACCTTGAAGGCCGACTCCTCTCGGTCAACCCACAGGCCGTCACGGCCAGCGCCACATTGTTCGGACATGAGCTCCATCCGGGCGATCGGCTGGAGGATTTCCTGAGCGAAGTCAATCTCGAGCCATTCCGCGTGAATTTCCAAAAGTCGCTGGCGGGTGAGTCCTTTCAGGTGGAAAGGCCGATTCCCCGTCCCGACGGGGGACAGGACTGGTATGAGATCCTGTACAGCCCTGTTTACGGTTCCCATGAAACGGTGACGGGCATCTGCATGACCACCCTGCCGATCTCAAAAAGGAAGTTCGCGGAGGCCGAATCCCGGGAAAACGAGGAGAAGTTCCGACACCTCTTCGATTACGCCAACGACGCCATCTACCTCTACGAGGTCAGCCCGGACGGCACCACCGGCCTTTACCTGGAGGTCAACCACGTGGCCTGCCAGCGGATGGGGTACAGCCGCGAGGACTTCCTCCGCATGAGCCCCCTGGACGTCCTGGAGCCCCGGCAACGGCGGGACATGCCGGCGATCTGGAAGAAGCTCCTCGACCAATCCCATATCACCTTTGAGCGGATCCAAGTCACCCGATCGGGCCTCAAGATCCCCGTTGAGATCTCGGCCCACACCTTCCCGTGGAAGGGGCGCCAGGTCGTCTTGGCGGTCTCCCGGGACCTCACCGAGCGCAAACGGGCCGAGGAGACCATCCGACGCCAGGCCTATTACGACCCCCTCACCAACCTGCCGAACCGCATGCTGTTCCGCGACCGGTTGGAACAGGCCATGACGCACGCCAAGCGCGGGGCCACGAACCTCGCGGTCATGATCATGGACCTGGACCGGTTCAAGAACATCAATGA
>CAYMOV010000135.1:0-6590 GCA_964392085.1 uncultured bacterium | reverse complement strand
GCCCCGTCTGTTCCCGCCCGGGCGCCCGACCGCTCTATGAGGGCATCGTCCAATGTCCGCACTGTACCCACGCCTGGGCCGACCTGAACCCCACGGACAAGCAGTTGGAGAAGATCTACGAGAAGAAATATTTCTTCGGTGAGGAATACGTCGACTATCTCAGGGACCGGGCCGTGTTGGAGCGGAACTTCCGCTCGCGCCTGGGGGTTTTGGACCGGTTCCTGGACCCTTCCCGCCACCAAAACCTCCTGGAGATCGGATCGGCCTATGGGTTCTTCCTCGCGATGGTCCAAAGCCGGTTTAAAAAAGTCCTCGGGTTCGAGATCAGCCGGGATGGGGCCGCCTACGCCCGGCGATCAGGCCTTCCGGTGCTCCGGAAGGATTTCCTGAAACACCACCTCCAGGGATATCCGGTCGACGTGGCCTGCCTCTGGGACACCGTGGAACACTTGAGGGATCCGCGAAAATTTCTGGCAAAGCTTTCGCGATCGATGAAACCGGGCGCCTTGGTCACCCTCACCACGGGGGACCTGTCGAGTTGGAACGCCAGGTTCCGCGGGGAAAAGTGGCGCCTCATCCATCCCCCCACCCACCTGCATTACTTCACCCGCGAGTCCCTCCGGACGATGTTTGAACTGAACGGCTTTGAAGTGATCTATATGAAACATTGCGGATTTTGGCGGAGCCTGGACAACGCGGCCTACATCAGCCTCGTCCTTCGGTCGAACCGCAAAAAATGGTACGATCTCTTCCGCCGGTCCTTCCTGTCGCGCGGTCAGCTCTACCTGAATATGTTCGATATTTTGCACGTGATCGCTAGGAGAAGGTAATCGATGGCGCCGAAAGCCAGGCCCCGAAATAAAACAGCCCGTCGTCCCGCGTCCCGCGTTAAGGCCGCTCCGATCCAGGCGGTTCCGATTGTCACGGAAAAGGCGGAGGTCCCCTTGGCTTGGACCCTGGCCTTCCCGATCCTAGTTGCGCTCGGCACGGCGGCCTTCTATCGTTTCCACTCGGTCACGGGCTGGGGCCTAATGGCCGCGGCGGCCCTCACGGCTTGGAAAGCCGACGCCCTCGCCCCCGGCTCTTGCCCCCGCTGGGGTGCCTTCCTATGGATTTCTGGTTTTATCTCAGTTCTATGGGGATTCACAAGCATCCATGGAGTAATTCAATTTAACCCGTTTCACCCCGCCTACGTCCCCTCCCAAGCCCTGCCAACCGCCGCCGCCGGTTTCATCCTTTTCTTGGGGGCCCAAGCCTGGATGGGAACAAAAGAGGGACCTTGGGACAGGTTGGGGTCCCGGGTATCCCGGTTTTGGCTTTTGGCGATCCTGATCCTCGCGGCTTACCTTCGCTTGAAAACGTGGCGCGATCCGGATTTCAGGTATTGGTTCGATTACGCCTTATCCTTCATGGAGGCCCGCACCGCGGTCGACTTCCCCTCCGAACGCCACCTCATCATGCCGTTCGGTTCCCGACAGACTTTTTACCTTTACCTGGTGGCGCTGGGATACTGGTTTTTCCCCAAGGTCTCTTCGTTGGTCCTTCTCAAGATCCTGTGGGCCCTGATGGATCTTCTTTCCGTCTGGGTCCATTACCTCCTGGGTCGTGAAGTGGGGGGGCGCCGAGTTGGATTGCTATTGGCGGCGGCCATGGCGATTTCGAAGCCTATGACGCAAATTTGCCTGACGGGCGAACCCCCGATCACCACCACCCTTTGCGTCGGTGTCATGCTCTTGTTCGCCGTCAGGTTTTGGAAGAAACCGGACATCCGCCACGCGCTCCAATGGGGTGTCGCGGTCGGCTTTGGAGCCTATGGCTATAACACCGTGCGGCCTTTCCTTTGGTGGATACCCATCGTGATGATCCTGGCCACCCTCAATCGAACTAGGTCTTCTTGGCGGCCCGGCATCTTATCGTTCTTCTTCGGAACCGCCGTGGTATGGAGCTGGTTCTTCTTCAAGTTCAATGGCTTTCTCCCGAAGGCGCTCGTCGATTCGGGCTTGTCCAGTCCCATCGTTTCGTGGGGCCTGTTGCTGCTCATGGTCGGTTTATTTTTTCGTTTGCGGCGTAACGCCCGAATGAATGAATTCCAGCTCTGGGACGCCCCTGCCTTGGCCCTCTTGACCGCCATGGTCGTCATGGCCCCCATGGTCACCCATCCTCTTTATGGCGCCTACATCTCGGGTTACTCTCCATCGAACTTGAAACAGCCCATGCATCCCGAGGGCGGACTGACAGCGTCTTACTTGGCTGATCGTTTATTCCGGGTTTTTAGGGAATTGTTCGTGGAATTTTCGGATCGCGGGGACATGGCCATGCCCGGCGAGGCCTTTTTTTCGTTGACCTCGATCCCATGGGTTTTCGCGGGCCTCGCCTACGCTTTTTTCAAGCCCAACCGGGTAAAATTCCTGCTTTTGGCGACACTTGGTGTGGGCCTCATCCCTCACCTCATGTCCCTCCTTTCGCATTCCGGCCGCCTCTTGGGAATTCTGGCTCCCCTATTCCTTCTGGGCGCCCTTGCGACGGATCATTTCATTCGCAACTTGAAATCAGGCGGAGCCCTCCGTTTGACGGCCTATCTGTTGTTGATCGCCTACTTCGGATGGGCGATCCAGATCCTGGACTACCGGACATACCACGTCATACGCGAGAACCCCTCGGGCGCCTACCTGATTTACATGGAAACGCGGAAGTTGGCTCCCCATCAGCGGGCCTATATTTGGAACGACGACGAATGGTGTTCGACCTATACCTTGTCGGCCATGACGGACAGTCGGGAGTTTTTTTCCATTGATGACCGGGGTGTGGAGGTCCCTTTCCTTGATGGGACAACCCCGCCTGATACCGCGGTTATATTCAACGGGAAAAACCGACCAGTGTCCCAACGGTTGCAACAGGAGTTCCCAGGGGCAAAGTTCGACGAAACCTTCTTTCCCAATCAAGATCCCCAGAAGTCCCCCCCCTATCTCATCCGTTGTACGGTTCCGGGATCGGTGATAAAGTCCGTTCCCCCGCACGGTCCCAAACCACTCCTCTGGTCACGGGAAGTCCCTACGAATTCGTGGCGGATCCTCCAATACGCCCACCGCGATGGTCTCGGATACGGGTTTATCCAAAGCGAGGGCTGGATCAGGGATCCCCTCGGCCCCCTTCCGGCCCCGCAACCCATGTTGGCTACCCGCGCAGAGGGTTCCATTACGATTCCCCTGACTGGGATTTACCGTTTTGAGGTTCATCGAACGGGAAATTTCGCAGTCGTGGATATTGACGGGCATCGGCTCTTCAACTTGCGGCCGACCTATCCTGACATGATCTCCCAAGTCCGAGAAATCCGTTTAACGGCGGGCCGTCACCCGATCGAGATCTTGAGCTTTTTGCAGATGGGCCTTCAACTCTCCCCCATATCTATCCGGTTCCCTGGGGAAAAATTGGATCGGCCCCTCGGCTCGTTCTAACCGAGGGACTCAATCCACCGGGTGGAACATGCGGTAAGTCTGGTAACCCCCCGGAAGGTTCTGGGCGTTGAAGCCGTTCTGCCGCAGCGTCCGGACCGCGTAGTAGGACCTTTGCCCCACCCCGCAATTGACCCAAACCTCCATCGACTTGTCCAACTCGCCCATCCGGGCCCTCAGGTCGTTCAGGGGTATGTTCACCGCGCCGTCCAGGTGCCCCGCCTTGAACTCCTGGGGATCCCGCACGTCGAGGATTGTCCGGGTCCCCGGGTCCGCCAAGCCTTCCCAGGGGGCGGCGACCACGTCCCCCCGCTGGAGGTTGGAGGCGATCATGCCCGCCACGTTGATCGGGTCCTTGGCCGCGCCGAATTGCGGCGCGTAGCAAAGTTCCGCCTCCTCCAGGTCCCTCACCTGGGCCTTCATCTGGATGGCCATGGCCAACACGTCGATTCGCTTCTCGACCCCCTCCTCGCCGACCGCCTGGGCCCCCAGGACCCGACCGTCCTTCCGGTCGAAGAGGAGCTTCATATGGATGGGCTTGGCGCCCGGGTAATAGGCCGCGTGGTTGCCCGGGTGAAGGTAGACCCGCCCGTAGTCGGTGATCCCGGCGCGCTTCAGGGTTTTTTCCGTGGCCCCGGTGAGGGCGGCGGTCAGGCCGAAAAAGCCACAGACCGCCGTGGCTTGCACGCCCCGGAACGACCGGGGCTTTCCCGCGATCGCGTCCGCCACTAGGCGGCCCTGCCGGTTCGCCGGGCCCGCGAGGGGGATGAGGGTCCCTAAGCCGGTCACGAAGTCCTTCACCTCCACGACGTCCCCCACGGCGAAGATCGACGGGTCACTGGTGCGCATCTGGTCGTCCACCTTGATGCCGCCGAGGGATCCCAACTCGATTCCCGCGGCCTTGGCGAGGGCGGTCTCGGGCTTCACCCCGATGGAGAAGATCACCAGGTCGGCCCCATAGGCCTGTCCGGCCTTCGTGCGGACGCTCAAGCCCGAGGCGGTGGGTACGAAGGACGCCACCGGGTCCCCCAGTTGGAGGTCCACGCCGTGCTTCTTCAGGTGCTGGTGGACGAACACGGCCATCTCGGGATCCAGGGGGGGCAAGGCTTGGAGGCCCGCCTCCAGGATTGTGACCTCCAAACCCCGGAGCTTGAGGTTCTCGGCCATCTCCAGGCCGATGAAGCCGGCCCCCACCACCACGGCGCGTTTCGCCTGCTTGGACTCGATCCAGCCGCGGATCAACCGGGTATCGGGGATGTTGCGCACCACGAAGATGCCGGGCAAGTCCAGGCCCGGCAAGGGCGGCCTTAGGGGGGCGGCTCCCGGCGCCAGCACCAGGACGTCGTAAGGCTCGCGGGTCACGCCTTGGGCGCTTTTGACCTCAATCGTCTTGGCGGCGCGGTCGATCTTCGTGACCTCATGCTCGACCTTGACCTGGATGTTGAACCGTTCCTGGAAGAGTTGGGGCGTGGCCAGGAGGAGCTTCTTTTCGTCGAGGATCACGTCCCCCACGTAATAAGGAAGGCCGCAGTTGGCGAAGGAGACGTACTTGCCCTTGTCGAACAGGACGATCTCGCAGGTTTCGTCCATGCGCCTGAGCCGTGCCGCCGCGGAGGCTCCCGCCGCCACGCCGCCGACGATCAAGACGCGCTTCTTGGTTTCCATGGGTCCTCCCGGGAGGGTGGCCGGGGACAGGGCTGGGCGCCCGGCTCCATTACTATATGATTAATCTCTAATATATCAACCGCCAGAATCCATAAAAAAAACCCGAACCGTTGGGTCCGAGGCTTAAGAAGGGGCTGTTGAGCTGGTTGTTTCCGTTCTTCGCTTGGCTAACGGCCAACGGCTAGCGGCCAACGGCTTTCGTTATCTTTGCCATCCCTTGATCTTGTCCACGAAGGACGTCACCAGGTCCTTGGCCTTGGCCTCGGTAGGCGCCTCGGCGGACACGTGGAAAGCCGCGCGGTCCACGTCGGGCAGGATCATGATCGACGAGCCGTTGCGGTGCAGTTTGATGCCGTCGATCAGCTCCCGGTTGTCCTTCTCGGTGTCCTCGATCAGGTGCCGCATGATGGTGCCCTTCATTTCCCAGGAACAGGGCACCGACTGCATGTATTGGGAGGCCTTGGGCACCAGCCCCAGGAAATGGCTGATGGGCTTTCCCTCAATCGCCAGGAATTCCATGAACTTGGACGTGGACATCATGGCGTCCGTGAAGGGCGCGAAGGCCGGGAAGATAAAGCCGCCGTCCGGTTCCCCGGCGAAGGTCACGCCTTCCTTGGCGGCCTCTTCCATCAACGAGAAGGTCGTGGTGCGGCACCGCACCACCGTGCCGCCGTGGTCCTTCACCAGTTTGTCCAGTGTGCCCGAGGCGTGCACCGGCACCACCACCTGGCCACCCTTGGACCGCCGCACCGAGAAGAGCGTGAACAAGGCCAGGGCCTCGGCGCCCGACAAGACGTGTCCCTTCTCGTCGACGAGGAAGACCTTCTCGGCGCCCGAGTCGAACAACACGCCGAAGTCGGCCTTGAGGGTCGGCACGATGTCCGACAGCTGTTTCAGGCTCTGTTGGAACTCCTCGGGGGTCTTGGTGATCTTCTTCTCGTCGGTGTAGGCGTTGAGGGCGATGATGTCGCAGCCCAGGTGGCCCAACAGGGAGGGAAAAATCGGGGCCGCGGCGCTGAAGGCGTAGTCCAGCACGACCTTGGGTTTGCGGGCCACGATGGCCTTGAGGTCGAGGGCCTCGAGGAAACCCTGGTGGTAGAACTCCAGCACCCGGTGCGGGAAAGTCAGTTCCCCGGTCTCCTCCATGGCGGCCCGGCGGAAATCCTCCCGGTAGAACAGGTTCTCGATGCCCTTTTCCTTGCCGGAGGACAGGGCCAGGCCCCGCCCGTCGAGGAACTTGATGTCGATGTTCTGCGGGTCGAAGGGGCTCTTGCGGGTGTGGAGCCCCCCCGCGTCGGTCAGCTTCGGCACGGCGTAGCGGGCCACCGAGATGGGCACCTCCTGCAGGTCGTGGACATTCACGCCCGAGGACAGGATGCCCGAGATGAGGGCGCGGTTGATCATGCGGCTGGTCTTGTGGATGTCGCGGCTCGTGAGGATCATCGAGCCCTTGGGGAGCGAGGCGCCGTAGGC
>CAYMOV010000134.1:0-6611 GCA_964392085.1 uncultured bacterium | reverse complement strand
GGGCCCAGGCCGCCTCCAAGATGTTCCGGTTGGCGAGCGGGGAGGAAAAGGGGCTCTCCACCGTCCACCTGAAGACCCGGTTGATCCTTCGCGAAAGCGCATAACAGCGACCACCCTATCCACCACAGCGACCACACCCATCTTGGAAGCGGGCGGGACAGGGTTCACAGGGATAAATTCATTGGGTTTTAAGCAAGCTCAAATCGCCGCTGAATAACTCGCGTAAATGGGGACCGTCATGATCCGGACTGGCAAAGGCTTGGCGTCGATCGGCCTGGGGTTGTTCCTGGTCTTCGGCGGGGTGGGCTGCATGAGGTCGGAATCGAACGTGATCCGGATCGCGAACTTCATGACGGACCCGATCCTGATCCAGATCCTGACGGACCAGGTGGCCCTCGTCCAAAAGGACAACCCGGACCTGACCGTCCGGGTCGAGTCCATCCCTTACCCCCAATACCAGGAAAAGATCATCACCCAGGCCGCCGCGGGGGACGCCCCCGACGTGATCTTCGTCGAGGTCAATAATTTCGTGAACCTTTACACCCGGGGGATCTTCGAGGACCTCAATCCCTACCTTCTGAAGGACGAACTGGACCTGTCCGGGTATTATCCGGGCCCGGTCGGCCGCTTCACCCGGGAGGGGCACCTGTACGCCTTGCCCCAGGATACGGCCCCCACTGGGTTGATCTACTACAACAAGGAAGCCTTTAAGGAGGCCGGGCTCCCCGAACCCTCCGCCGGTTGGTCCTGGCCCGAGCCTTTCTTGTCCATCTGCAGGAAACTGGTGAAGAGGGACTCGGCCGGGCGGGTCACCCGGTTCGCCTACAGCGAAGCCTATCCCATCCAACTGGGAAATTTCATCTATTCCAACGGCGCCGATTGGGTGGATGATCCCGCGAATCCCAAACGTTGCGTGATCGACAGCCCGGCGTTCCTCCAAGCCGCCCGGTTCCGCTGGGACCTGATCCATGCCTTCCATGTGGCGGCGGACCCCACCCAACTCCAATCCTTCAACCCCGGGGCCGGGGTCCAGCAATTGTTCGCCCAGGGGAAAGTGGCCCTGATGGCCTCCGGCATATGGGAAACCCCCCAACTCCTCAAGAACGGGAGCGTGCCGTTCGACGTGGTGCCCTTCCCCCAGGGGCCGGGCGGGAAGAGGGGCTGGGGAACGGGGGGATCGGGCTACGCGATCAGCCGCACCTCCAAACATAAGGAAGCGGCCTGGAAGATCATCCGGGCCCTGCTCTCGGATGAATCCTTGAAGCGCATGGCGGCCACCGGGTTCATCCAACCCGCCAAGATCGACCTCGCCGAGTCCGACGATTTCCTCAAGGCTCCCGGGGCCTCCCGGAAGGCCTGCCTCCTGAAGATGCCGCTGGACGCCCATTACGAGCCTTTCGACCCCCATTGGAACGAGATTTATTACGGGGTGATCCAACCGGCCCTGGACCCCGTTTGGTTGGGGAAGGAAAAACCTGAACAGGTCCTCCGGGATTTGGCGGTCCGGATCAACGAAAAATTCTATCCGTCCAAGGCCCGGCCGTGAGGAACTGGAAACTGACCCTGGGCCCCCAGGGAGAACTGGGCCTGCGATGGAAAGGCGTTCCGGTGGCGGTCTCGGAGAGGCCCCTCGAATTGGATTGTCCTGAGTCCCCGATCCAGGCTTGGAGCCACAGGCTGAAACAGGACCGGTTCGAATCGGTGGTCCATCTCGAGGGTGGGGGCCAAGTCCGTTTAGTCTCGAGGTTCCGGGAGACGGACCTGGCCGGGGTGTCCACCTTGGTGGAGGACCGGGAAGTCCGTTTTGGATCCGCCGTGCCGCGGGCGTTGCTGAAGGTTCGTGTCCGTATGTTGCCGGGAGAGGCTCCCCGGGGGACCTTCCTCGTCCTGCCGGCCCTTTGGTATGGGGACAATGAGGCCTGGAATAAGGCCATCCCCTATCCCAAGGGCCTCGGGAAGGATTGGAGTTTTCGGGCCGATGGTTCCCCCTGCCCGGCGGTCATCCTGTCGGGGAAAAGGGCCGCCTATTCCCTGGGCCTGGAGTCGGAACTAGACGTTTGGGTGAAGCGCCCCGGACACGATGATGTTTGGGGCCTGGGGTTTGAGCGGGCGCTCCAAGAGCCCACCGCGGTCCTGACCTATCCCGCCCAGGAAATCCCCCGATCCTATCCGTTCGGCCGGAAGCTCCGGGCGCCCCAGACGCCCCGGGCGACCTTTCAAAAGGGTCAGGTTCTCCGTTTCCGCCTACTGCACCAGGCGGGCCCCGCGGACCGGGCTTTTCACGCCAAGGTGTGGCGCTCCAGGGCCGAAGGCGTGGCCCGGGTTTTGGCCTACCCCGTGGATCCCCTCCGATTGGACGAGACGGCCTCCCTCTTTACCCGATGCCTCAAGACAAGCCACTGGCGGGAGGGTCAAGGTTTTTCCCACCGCCACGACATCAACGAGATTTTCTCGGGTTGGTGCGGGGGATTCGCGGCGGCTTACGCCGCGATCCGTTGGGCCGACATCCAAGGGGACGCGGAATTCCGTCGGATGGGCGAGACCATGGCGGACTTCATCTGCCGGGAGGGGATCTCCCCCTCGGGGATCTTCTATTCGGAGCACTTTCTGGGCCGGTGGTTTGAGAAGACCGTTTGGGGCAAGGGACGGGGGATTCCCATGCGGAACCCCTCGGAAGGGTCATGCTACTTGTCCCTCTTATTGGAGTACGAACAAGCGTTAGGCCGGCCGCGGGCTTCCTGGCGGGAGGCCCTGGTCTCGAACCTCGACGCGGTCTTGGGGTGGATGAGGCCGGACGGGGCGCTTCCCCAAGAGGTGGACGGAAAAACCGGGAAGCCCCTGTCCTGGATCGGGACCACCCCGGGAACCTGGGCCGGCGCCCTGGCGGTTTTCTCACGGATCGACTTCAACCGAAAACGGGCCGGGCGTTACTTGGCCGCCGCCCAGAAAATCGGCGCCTATTACCTGAAAAATTACGTGGAAGCGGAACGGTACATCGGCGGCCCCTACGACACCTTCATGGCCCCGAACATGGAGGATCCCTACAACCTGCTTCTGGCCTACGGGGAACTGCATCGGTCCACGGGCCGCAAGCGTTGGCTCCAGGCCGCGAAAAGGGCCGCGGACCACCTGCTTTCCTGGCGGTACCTTTACGACGCCCGGTTCCCCGACGGAACGATCTGCCGGCGGGAGAAGGTGCGGACCTACGCCATGAGCCCGGCCTCGGTCTCGAACAAGCACATCCAGAATTGGGACAGCCTGGCCGGTCCCCACCTGCTTTATCTGACTAAGGAGACCGGGGACCCGCTTTATGCCGACCAGGCGGTCCAGCACCTGCGGGCCTCCACCCAGTTGGTCCAGAAGGGGCAATTGCCGAAGGGCATCCCGCCGGGGGGCCAGTCGGAACAATGGTACGCCACCGAGTTCAACTGGTTCGGCGACTGCGGTCCCTACGCCAAGGGCAACCTCTGGCAGGTGTCCGTGGCGCTCCCCAAGGCGGGGTTCCTCATCACGATGGCCGAGTTGAAGTCCCCGTTTGTTTTGGGAATTAAACCAAGGCATTGAGCCACCGATGAATGGGATGAACATGGATAAAACCATAACCGGGCCTAGGCTTGATTTTGACTTATCCCGTTCATCGGTGTTCATCGGTGGCCAAAAGTCTTTGCTTTTAATTGGGTTCTTAACTTCCGGCCCTGAAAAAATCGGCGATTAAACTTGGGAGGCGATTTATGGTTTGCGTGATCGGCTGCGACATCGGGACGAGCGGCACCAAGGCCATCGTCGTGCGGGAGGACGGAAAGATCATCGCCTCCTCCTTCGTGGAATATCCCCTCGCCACCCCGAAACCCGGTTGGGCCGAGCAGGACCCCGACCATTGGGTCCGGGCCGCCTTCTCCACCATCGCCCGGGCGGTCCGAAAGGCCCGGGTGAAGCCCGCCGACGTGAAGGCCCTTGGATTCTCCGGCCAGATGCATTCCTCGGTCTTCCTGGACGCCCAGGGACGGGTGATCCGTCCGGCGCTCCTTTGGTGCGACACCCGGACCACGGAAGAATGCGCGATCATCACCCGGCGAGCCGGGGGGGAAGGCGCGCTGAAGCGCCTGGTGGCCAACCCCGCCCTGGAAGGCTTCACCCTGCCCAAAATCCTCTGGCTCAAACGGCATGAACCCAAGAATTACGCGAAGGTGCATTCGGTGCTCCTGCCGAAGGACTACGTGCGGTTCCGCCTGACCGGGGAACAGTTGACCGAGGGGACCGACGCGGCCGGGACCCTGGCCTACGATGTGGTCCACCGCCGTTGGTCCGAGGAACTGTTGCGCAAGGTGGGGATCCCCGCCGAGTGGTTCCCGCCGGTCCGGGAATCTTTCGAGCCGTGCGGGAGCCTCGCGCCCCAAGCCGCGAAGGCCCTGGGGTTGGCCCCCGGCACGCCCGTGGTGGGCGGGGGAGCGGACAACCCCTGCGGCGCGGTGGGATGCGGAGTGCTGATCCCCGGGGATGTTTTGGCGAGTGTGGGCACCTCGGGCGTCGTATTCGCCCCCACGGCCCGCCCAGTGGTCGATCCAGCCCTGCGGGCCCATACTTTTTGCCATGCCGTGCCGGATACCTGGTACCTCATGGGCGTCATGCTTTCCGCCGGTTACGCCCTTCGTTGGTACCGGGATGGCCTGGGGGAAACCGAAAAAACATCGGCCAAAAAATCGGGTCGGGACGCCTACGATTTTCTGGCGGAAAGGGCGGCGAAGGCCCCCATCGGCTGTGAGGGCCTGACCTTCCTGCCTTACCTGATGGGCGAACGCACGCCCCACCGGGACGCCTCGGCCCGGGCGGCCTTCGTGGGGGCCTCGGCACGGCATGGCCGGGACCATTTCGCGCGGGCGGTGTTCGAGGGCATCACCTACGGCCTGAATGATAACCTGGGGATCCTCCGGTCCCTTAGGGTCCCTATCCGGCGGATCGTGGCGACGGGGGGCGGGGCCAAGAGCAAATTCTGGCTCCAGATGATGGCCGACGTTTTCGGCGCCGAGGTAGTGACGGTGGGGGGCGGCGAGGGGCCGGCATTCGGGGCGGCGATCCTCGCGCTGGTCGGGGCCGGCCGGTACCCCGGGGTTCCCCAAGCGGCGAAGGCCCTGGTGCGGGTCACGGGAAAATGGAGGCCCTCCGCCAAGTCCCACCGGTCGTACCGGGAAGGTTATGACCGATATCGATCCCTCTATCCGGCTTTGAAGGACCATTTCCAAGACACGGCCCAGGGCTTGGCGCTGAAGGCATAGGGTTAACTCCCTTGGGGGCGAGTGATACACTTGGTCCATCCCGAATGGAGACTGAAACCTTTGAATCGCCTCATCCAGGGGACGACCCTTTTGTTCCTCCTGGGCGGAGGCTTGGCCGCCTGCAACCATAAGTATGAAGTGGCCCCCGAATCGGCACTCCAATCCCCCGCGACCTTAACCCCCACCCCAACGCCCAGCCGCACCCCTTCCGCGACCCCGACCGCCACGGGGACTTTCAGCCCCACCCCATCCCCGACCGCCACACCCACGACCACCGCCACGATGGCGCCCGGGGTCCTCTGTACTTTCACGCCTTCGGTGCCAACGTATTACACCGAAGCCGAACCGATGGGCGTGGGCGGGCCCCTGAACGGCACCAACGAAAACTGCTCCAACGCCGAGAACCTGGGGACCCTGACGAGTGGCGCTTCGGCGGTGGTCCATGGAAACCTCTCGGCCTCCGGGAACCAGGGCGGGACCTACGATATGGCCAACGACGACCTGGACGTCTACTCGTTCACGGCTGGACCGACCGGGAACTACATGTTTTTCCTGGACTGCTTCTCGACCGGGTCCGACATCAATGACTTCGACCTGGTCCTTTTCGATTCGACCTGTACGGGCTCCTCAAGCCTTTGGGGCGCCACGGGCCTCTATCTGGGGGCGACCACGGGCTACGACGAGTTTTTCACCTACAGCCTGACGGGAGGGCAAACCTATTACCTGGGGGTGGTGGGGTGGACCGGGGCCCCCCTATTCGCTTACCGACTTTCAATCCAAGCGCCCTAAACCCGCGGGGCCGGTTTAGACGGAAAAAAAGGCTTAGTTCGGTAAGGTTCGAAAGGTCGTCCGTCAAAACTGGGTGTAGACTGTCCCCAATCCTAACAGGCGGTGGAACTTGAAACGTTTCGCGTTACCGGCGGTCTTGATCGGCCTGATGATGGCGGCGGTCGCTTGCGAGAAGAAATTCAACGTGGCTCCTTCCTCCATGCAATTGCCGACGGCCACCCCCACGGTGACCCGGACCTCCACGCCGGCCCCGACTTCGACCGCCACCTTTACGCCTTCCTCGACTGCGACCCTTACCCTGACGCCGAGCCCGACCTTCACCCTCACGAATACCGCTATCCCATCAGCCACCCCAACCCCGACCCCAGCCCTGACCGACACAGATACCCCGACGGTGACCGATACGGACACGGCCACCCCCACGGCGACGGACACCGATACACCCGTGGGAACACCGACTTTCACCGCCACATTCGTCTGTACGGTGGCGGTGGTCAACCCGATTTCCTATAACGAACTGGAACCCCTGGGCGTTGGGGGTTCCACGAC
>CAYMOV010000133.1:0-6617 GCA_964392085.1 uncultured bacterium | reverse complement strand
GCACGTCCACCTCGACCAGAAATTCATCCAGTTCACCCACCGGGTGGTGCCGGTCCTTAAGGGCACCATGGTGGACTTCACCAACCACGACCCCGTTTACCACAACGTCTTTTCGAACTCTAAGGAGAACAAGTTCGACCTGGGCCGCAAGGGCTACGGCCAGATGACCTCGGTGAAAATGACCCGGTCCGAGATTCCGGTGAAGGTGTATTGCGAGATCCACGCCTCGATGAAGAGCAACATCCTGGTGCTCGACAACCCCTACTTCACGACGGTCAAGCCGGGCGGGAAGTTCAGGTTGGAGGGGGTTCCGCCGGGCACCTATACGTTGGTGGCCTGGCACGATTATTGGGCGCCCGTGGAGCGGACCGTGACGGTGACGAAGGGCGGGACCATCCGCGCCGACGTCACCCTGGACAAGGTCCAGAAATGACGTGAGTCGAACTTCTTGATCCGCGGAAGGCACGGGGTTCACGGAGAAGGATATGCCGTTCAAAGCGCTTGATGGGTTCCGGATGATCCTCCGTGAACTCCGTCTAACCCTCGGTTCAATATTTATGGTTTGGTGTCAATGGGGCATTGTCGCCAGTCGCGTCAATAACCCTGGGACTTCAGCTTCACCTTCCCCCTGAAAACCCAATAGATTCCCGCGGTGTAGGCGAGGACCAGGGGCATCCCGACGCAGGCGATCACCAGCATGATTCGGAGCGTCCTGGGTGAGGAGGCGGCGTTGGTGATGTCCAGGCTGTGGGCCGGGTCCAGGGCCGGGATGAGGTCGGGGTAAAGGCCGATCCCGAAGAGCGCCAACAAGAGGACGATCGCCGCGCAGGACGAGAGGAACGCCCGGAAATCCCTGCCGAAATGGGTTTCCCGGGGGATGTTGGCGATGGCCAGGAGCGCCGTGAGGGGGACGATGAACAGCAGGGGGTGGGTTTCGATGCGGACGCTCATGCGCGGCACGTACAGGAGCGTCGCCATCGTGGTCAGGATGTAGCAGAAGATGAAGAAGACCGTGGCGTTCATGACCCAGACCCGCGCTTTTCGCTGGAGGGACCCCTCAGTCTTCAGGACCACGTAGATGGCCCCGTGCATCATGAAGAGGGCGACGGCGCTGACCCCCACCAGCAGGGCATAGGGGTTCAGGAGCCCCAGGAAGGTCCCGCTGTACTCGTGGGAGGCGTCCAAGGGGATGCCCCAGGCCAGGTTGCCCAGGGCCACGCCCGCCAGGAACCCCGAAAGCACGCTGGAGAGGCTGAAGCCCCAATCCCAGGCCTCCCGCCACCAGGGCCAGGGTTTCTTGCTCCTGAACTCGATGGCAACGGCCCGGAAGATCAGCGCGGCCAGGAGGAGCATGAACGCCAGGTAGAAACCCGAGAAGGCGGTGGCGTAGGCCTCGGGAAAGGCCGCGAAAAGCGCGCCCCCGGCGGTCACCAGCCAGACCTCGTTCCCGTCCCAAACCGGCCCGATGCTGTTGAGCATGACCCGCCGCTCCCGGTCCCCCCGGGAGAACAGGTGGAGGGCCCCGACGCCCAGGTCGAACCCGTCCAACACGGCGTAGCCCGTGAAAAGGACCCCCACGACCACGAACCAAACGCTGTTCAGGTCCAGGCTCACGCGCGTCGCCTCCCCGTGGATCCCGCGCGGGCGGGACCCTGGCGGATCTTGTCGTCCAACAGGAAAATGAAGAGGATGAAGAGGAGCAGGTAGACCGCCGAGAACATGAGGATGGAGGCGAGCACCTCGCCCGCCGTCACGGACTTGGAGAGCCCCTGGGATGTCTCCAAGAGGTTGTAGACGATATAGGGTTGGCGCCCCACTTCCGCGGCGAGCCATCCCAGCTGGTTGGCCGCCTGGGGCCCGAGGACGGACGGGACCAGCAGTTTCAGGTACCAACGGTGGGTGAAGAGGGTGCCCCGCCGCCAGAACCAAAGGCCCAACCAGGAAAGCCCGATCAAGCCCATCCCGATGGCCACCATCAGGTGGTAGGCCTGGAACACGATGTTGACCGGGGGCCGCTTATCCGCTTGGAAGCTGGAAAGGCCCGTCACGGGCCTGGAGGCGTCGCCATCGAGGAGCCAACTGAGCCCCCCGGGGATCCCCACGCCGAAACGGACCTTTTGCGCCGCGTCATCCGGCCAGCCGAAGAGGTATATTTCCGCCGGCGCGGAGGAGTCGTAATGGCCCTCGATGGCCGCGAGTTTGGCGGGTTGGTAGGCCGCCACGACCTTGGCGCTTTCGCTTCCCGTGACCAGCTGGAGGACGGAGGCCAACGCGGCCAGGACCAGGGCCGTTTTCATGGACGCCTGGGCGAAGGGGATGTGCTTCCTCCGGAGAAGGTACCAGGCCCCCACCGACAGGACGAAAAAGGCCCCGGCCTGCCAGGCGCCCATGAAGACATGGCTGAGCCTCGTCAGGGTGGAGGGGTTCAAGACCATCGCCCAATAATCGGTCAGTTCCGCCCGGGTCGAGGCGCCGTTCCCCACGAGGTGGAAGCCCGCGGGGGTCTGCTGCCACGAATTGGCCACCACGATCCAGACCGCGGAGAAATGGGCGCCCAGGGCCACCATGACCGTGGCGAAGAAGTGGGTCTTGGGGCCCACCCGGTCCCACCCGAACAACAGCACCGCCAGGAATCCGGACTCGAGGAAAAAGGCGAAGATGCCCTCGGCGGCCAAGGCGGTCCCGAAGACGTCGCCCACGAACCGGGAATAGGAGGCCCAGTTGGTCCCGAACTGGAACTCCATCACGATGCCGGTCGCCACGCCGATGGCGAAGACAAGGCCGAAGACCTTGGCCCAGAAGCGGGTCATCTGGAGGAAGACGGGGTTACGGGTCTTCAGGTAGGTGGCTTCCATGAAAACCAGAAGGAGACCCAGGCCGATGCTCAGGGGCGGGAAAATATAATGGAACGAGATGGTGAGGCCGAACTGGAGGCGGGAGAGGAAGAGGACGTCCAAGCGGCTTCCTCCGGATGGGGGTGGGGCAACCCGCCCATCTTAATCGTTGGACGGGCCCATCCCGCGGACAAAGGACGGTGGGATCCGGCGCGGATCAAATTGATAGGAGGTGTCCGGCGGATGGGTGCAGGGAGCCTCAAAAAACATTGGACCACGGAGGACACGGGGATCGCGGGGTTAGGATCATGAAAGGACGAAACTAATAAGGTTTCTGTTTTTGGAGGCCGCCGAAATTTGTCTCCGTGGACTCCGCTTTCCCCGTGGTTCGATATTCCTTTTTGGCGGTTCTTAAGCCGTGAGTCCCGTCACCTCGTAGACCTTCACGGGTTCCGAGAAACCCTTGAGGGTGACGGGTTCCAACGGCCGCACCTCGATCAGGCCCCGGAGCTTTCGGGCCATGGCGTCCGAGATCAGCACCTGCCCCGGCGCGGCCTTCGAACAGAGCCGGGACGACAGGTTGACCTCCTCGCCGATGACCGTGTAATCCACCCGGCGAACCGACCCCAGGTTGCCCGAGACCACCACCCCGACGTTGATCCCGATGCCCATGGTCAGGGGCTGGGCCCCCCGGGACAGGCGGTCCTGGTTGAGCTTGATCAGGGCCTTCTGCATCCCCAGGGCGCAGCGCACGCCCCGCAGTTCCTTGTCCTCGAAGGGCACGGGGGCCCCCCAGACCGCCATGATGGCGTCCCCGATGAACTTGTCCACGGTGCCCTGGTACTCGAAGATCGTCTCCACCATCAACCCGAAGTACTCGTTGAGGTCGGCGACCAGCTTCTCCGGGGCCATGTTCTCACTGAAGGCGGTGAACCCCCGGATATCCGAGAAAAGGATCACGCATTCCCGCCGCTCGCCCTGGAGCGAGAGGCCCTCCTCGGACGAGAGGATCTTCTTGGCCACCTCGGGCGAAACGTACTTGCCCAGGATGCCCGTGACGCGGTCCTTTTCCCGCAGGCCCGTCATCATGCTGTTGAAGGCCTTGGCCAGGAGCCCCACCTCGTCGTTGCCCTCGACCCTCACTTCGGCGTGGAGGTTCCCCTTCCCGACCTCCTCGGCGGCCAGGCTGAGGGCCGTCAGGGGGGCCGTGATGCGCCCGGCAAAGACGAGGGACATGCCGAAGGCCAACAGGACCCCCAACAGGCCCAGGGCCAGGATGGACTTCTGGAGGGTCTTCTGCAGGGCCAGGGCCTTGTCCAAGGACCGGAGGATGACGTAGTCGCCGGGGGCGTCGGTCTTGACGTCGGGGAACGGGTCGAAAAGGGCCAGGAAGGTCTCGCCGTCGATCCGGACCGGCACCGAGCGGGCGGCGCCGTTCTTCTCGCGCCAGGACGCGGCCTCGACGGCGGCGGGGGCCAGTCCCCCGGTGAGCCCGGGTGCCTTCGCGTCGTCCCAGGACGAGGCCAGCACCTTGCCGCCCAACTCGAAGACCACCTCGCTCTCGGTCATCTTCTTCAGGCGGTCCGCGAGGGGATGGTCGAGCGCGAACCCCAGGACCAGGGCGCCGAGGATGCGCCCGCCCCCGGGCGCCGTGATCGGGACCGTCACGGTCTGGAAGGCCAGCGTCTTGGGGCCGGCGGCTTCGGACGGCAGGTCGTATTGGAACGCGCCCCGGCTGGGCTGCCCCGCGAGGGCCTTCTGGATGTTCGGCCAACCGTCGGCCTTCAGGGGCGATTGGCGCTCGGCGCGGACCTTCGCGGGGTCGGGTTCGCGGCCCTCCCGGAGGGCGCGGATCTCCTCGGGCGGGTGGAAGTTGTCGAACAGGACGCGGCCCTTGGCGTCCACCACCAGGAAGAGCGGGGCCCGCACGGTGTCCTGCAGGTCGAGGCAAAGCTCCGAGACGGTGTTGGACACCTGGATTGGGTCATAGCGCTTCACGTCGATGGCGGCGGTCAGGCGGGGCAAGCCCGCCACGAGCTGGGCCTTACCGGCCAGGTTGGCGGTCCGTTCCTCGACCACGTTCTGGAAGACCGAAAGGGTGTTCGTCAGGTCGCCGTTCAGGGCCTGGAGGCTGACGGCCTTCAGGCGGGCGTTGAGCAGGACCAGCACCCCTCCGACGACGACCAGGACCAGAAGGGTCTGGGCGACCCAGAGTTTGTCGCGGAGCTTGAAGGTGGAGGTCATGGGTCGCCTTTCGTCCGGCTTATTCCCGGACCTTGTCCAGGGTGACGTTATGGACCGCGGTTTCACCCGCCTTGACGGTGGCCTTGAACGTGACGGGTTCCCAGTAGTCGTGCCAGGCCACCACCTTATAGTCGCCGGGGGGCAGGCCCTCGATCCGGTAGGCGCCGCCCGGGGTCGTGGAGGCGAAGAAGGGGTTCTGCAGGACCAGTATGTTGCTGGACATCGAGGCGTGGATCTCGCAGAAGAGCTTGACCGGGACCTCAAGTTCCGTGAAGGTGACCGAGGCGGATTGGCCCTTGGATTTCTTGCCCAGGTCGAACGAGCGGTTGCTTTGGGAGTTCGAGAAGATGTTGTGGTAGATCGGATCCTGGTTGGTGAACCTCACCACCGTGCCCCTCACGACGGGGAGGATTCGGCGCGTGAACTTGACGCCCTGCTGGTCGAGGACCGCGGGTCGCTGGGGGGCCGGCCACTTGCCCGGGACCTTCTCGACGTAAACCAGGATCTCCTCGGGGGGTTGGGGACCCGGGGTGGGCGTGGGTTGGTTGTCGTCCCCGTAGTAGGACGAGCTGGAGGCCTTCTTGGGTTTGCGGGGTGGGGCCGTGACGAGGACTTTCCCGGTCAGGACCGCTTTCCCGGTGGCCCGGATGGGTTTGTGGTGGGGCGCGGCCTGGGAGGCCGATACCAGGAAGAATAATGTGAAGGCCCAAAACAGGGTCTTGCGCATGGCGGCCCCTCGGTTCTATGGATGGAGGCCGCTATTTTACATAGAGGAAGGGATGAATTGCACCACCCCAAACGGTCAGGATTTGGTCTGGCTTTGGGCGGTGGGGGCGGGGGAGGCCTGGGCGGGGGCCTCGGCCCTTTTGAAGAATATGGACATCAAGCCGAGGAGAAGGATGACCGCCAGGATGCCCCAAAGCAGGGTCGCGTTGTTCGGGCGGTTGTATTGGTTGGCCTTATGGGCTTCCTTGCCGTGGCAATGCTTGTACTTTTTCTTGCTTCCGCAAGGGCAGGGGTCGTTCATCCGGACCGGTTCCATAAGGCGAACTCCTAGGGCTAAATTTCCCTGAACGCATTTTGGCCCTGCTTACACGTTTACACAAGAACAACCCACGGGGCCGATGGGTGGTTTCTTGCCCTCTCCCTAGAGGGGAGAGCGCAGTTGGAACCCAGCGCCTCGCCTAACTTGAGGGCTAAACCGAGCGTTTAAATTAGAATGCGGTGTCCGGTGAGGGTGATGATGGAGCCGTTACCAAGGGCCGTTTATCCCGGTGTAAGATGTGGGGCCTCGACATCCGGCTTACCCCACATTTAGGAACCCCCCATGGCCATCTGGTACCTGGCGAACCAACCCTTCTCCCCCGCGAACGGGGCGGAGTGGAACCAATACATCGAGTGGTCCCACCTGACGCAGTTGAAGGCCCTGGTGGGCCTCGACGGCTTGCTCTGCAAGAGGCCCTACAACGGGCAGGTCGAGGCGGAGGATTGGAACCACATCGTCAAGCGGGACTTCCTGCTCGACTACTTCCACGACCT
>CAYMOV010000132.1:0-6625 GCA_964392085.1 uncultured bacterium | reverse complement strand
TCCCCCGGGCCTGCCTCGACCTCGGCTTGGCGTACTACTACGGCGTCCCCCCTAGCCCCATGGATTCGGCCCAAGCCGACCGGTACCTGCGCCTGGCCGTCGACAAGGGCGAAAAATGCGACCTATGCGACGCCTGGTACCAGGGGGTGGGGCTCCCGAAGGACGAAGCCCAGGCCCTGAAGTGCTACATGACCGACCCCGACAAGCACTTTGGACGGATCGTCTACATCCTTTACCAGAAGCAGGGCCCGAAGGCGGCCCTGGCCTTCCTGGACAAATTCGAGAAGGGGCTCAATACCGGGAGGGAATCCTTGGGGGCCCGGAAAGGGTCCAAGACCGAGGGGGCTATCCGGAAACGGCAAGATGAGGAAACGGACTGGAAACTGGAGGCGATCGGACAACTGGGGGCGGCCCTGGGGGAGGACGATGGGGGCGGGGACCGGGACAACGACCAGATCGGCGCCGACGGGTTCTTGACCATGGCGGACATCGGCCACAGCCGGGGTAACTTCATCCTGGAGGATGAGGCGGAAAAACTGGAACACACCCTATTGTTGCGCCGGGCGCTCCTGGGGTTCGGGCCGGGGTTCAAGGCCATCTTCCGCAAGTACGAGGACGCCTGGCAGAAGTCCGCGGGCGATTGGGTGGAAATCGACGCCTGCGCCATCGCCGGTCGGGGGACCATGGGCCAGGAACTGCGGCACGGAGCCTACCAACCGATGCTGGCCCAGTTCGACCTGGACCTGGGGGCCCTGTTGAAGAAGAACCCGACCCTGAAGGGCACCGCCCAAGGGTACCAAACGGCCGACCTGAGGCTGAACCGGGTCTACAAGGTCCTCCGGGACAGGCTGAAGGGGAAAGACGAGTATGTGGAGGAGGGGTGCGTGAAGGATTTGGTGGACGCGGAAAAATCCTGGATCGCCTACCGGGACCAGGAGGTGGCGTTCTACAAGGCTATATTCCCGAAGGAATACAACGAGGCCATGAAGTGGGGGATCCTGACCGGCCTCACCGAGGGCCGATCGACCGAGATCGAGTTGGAATCGAAATCCATCGACGATTTGGAGAAGGAGGACAATTCCTCCGATGACTCTCCGGAGGATTAGGGGTCTGGGTCTTGTTGGTTTGGTGAACCCCAAAGGTCGGGCTCGCCCGGCGTAATCCTACGAAGTCGGGCGGGTGCGAATTCTGGTGAGTCAGGCCGTTTTTTTCGGCCCCATCGATCCACGGACCCCACGGATGCGGGCCTGCCCCGGGACCCGAGCTGAAACCGGTGCCGGGAATCCCGGAGCCAATTAAATCAGCGCCCAAAATTTTGGCCCGCCCCGAGGCGAGGTCCTCGTTGGCGCCTCCTATGCGGTATATAATCCCAGGACGTCCATACCCACCATCGTGCAACGGCCGTGAAGGCATTCGCCCCCTCAAAAGGTCGGGCCAATATGAACCCCAATCCGTTGGTCCCCATTCGCCTTAAGGCGGGGATCGCCTATTTCCTGGCCTTGTTCCTGGTTCCCGCCCTCCTCGAGGCCCAAACCCCGCCGCCGACCAAGGTCTTGATCTATTACAATTCAGCCGCTCCCACGGCGTCAGCCGAGCCCATGACGGTGGTGACGAGTATCCTCGTAGCGGCGGGCGCCCAAGTGACGTCGATCGATGTGGTCGCGGCGTCCTATTGCCCCACGGGCGACAACTGGGGCGCCTACAACCAGGTTTGGGACCTCCGGTGCCTGAACATCTCATCCGGCGCCTGCCCGCAGGTCAATCCGGACCTTGACGCGTTCCTCGCCTGTTGGCAAACCAAGTCCGTCAATTACCTGCAATCGGGCGGTAACCTCTACTTGGCCGGTGAATTCAACTCGTTCAACCGCAAGAACTCGGGCATGAGTGACCTGCTCATCGCCATCGGCGCGGTGACGGCGGGTTACACCGATTGCCCGGGAACGAACGGCAACGGCCTGGATATGACGACGGCGCTCCTGCCCTGCGCCATCCCGGGCCAATCGGGCCCGACCAGCTTTTCCGGCGTCGCGGCGGGGGGCATTCCCCTTCAGTACCTCAACGGCACGAACTTCGTCAGTGACCCGATCTTGGCCGATTGGGGGGACGGCGTGGACCGCTCGATCGTATCCGGGTGGCAGGGAAGCGCCGGGCAGCTGGCTCGCCTGACCGGAAGCGTCGGGAACCTCGTGACGGTATGGGATAACACCTACCTTCGTTTTTCCACCTTGTCGACCGCCATCCAAACGGAGAACACGAACTTCGTCAAAGCCATGTTTTGCTTCATGGGTGGGGGAGCCTGCGCCGCCGCCATCGCGACGGATACGCCCACCGCAACCTCGACGGTAACCTATACCTTTACCGCGACCGCGACGCGCACCCCGACGGGAACGCCCAGCCCTACGGCGACACCTTCAACTACGCCGCCACCCACCTCCACCTTCACCCCGAGCGCGACGAGGACCCAGACGCCGACCGTGACGCCCATCCCCACAGTCGGGTCCCCCACCCCGACCCCGACGTCCACCCCCTTTCCCGCCCCCTGCGGAAACCCGATGGCCCTCTCGCGCAACGTCTGTCGCCCGGGATGGGACGCGCAGCCCCTGGTCATCACCACGACGATCTGCCAACCGGGGACCTGCTCGTTGATGGTCTACAACTCGGCCGGGGAACGCGTCCGGGTCCTCCGGGGGAGGGGGTTCCACGACGCGGGGGTGGACGTGGTGGAATGGGACTGCAAGAACGGCTCTTCCAATGACGTCGCCAGCGGGGTTTACCTGATCGTCCTGACCGAGCCGTCCGGCGTCCATTACGCCAAGGTGCTGGTCCTGCGGTAAAGGCCATGACCACCAACCCGCTTGTCCGGCGTAGTATTACGAAGCCGGAAATGTAACGAAGACTGGACCTGACCCCGTTTTTCACGGTAGACCCGACTTGCGCGAGATGAACTGGTCACAAACTGTGACCACCTTGAGATAGGTTTTTGGGACCTGTTTGAACGGTATTTTCAGTTGTGGATTTGGCATAATGCCCTTGCGGTTTTGGCGGGAAATGCGCGATCTTTGGATCAAAAGAGAACCTGAAGGATAAGGCTGGCCATGGCTCAAAAATCAAAGCCCGGTAAGTCGGATCCACCGCACGGGTCCGAGATCCTTATCTAACAAACCGAGGACGGCCAAGCCCGTCTTGAAGTCCGGTTGGAGAACGAAACCGTTTGGCTGACCCAGAAACAAATGGCTGAATTGTTCCAAAAAGACCTGCGCACCATCAACGAGCATATCCAGAACATATTCGATGAAGGCGAGCTTTCGCCGGATTCAGTTATCCGGAAATTCCGGATAACTGCCGCGGACAGAAGGGGTATGGGACCCATCACTGTAACCTGGACGCCATCCTTTCAGTGGGATACCGGGTGAAGTCCCGCCGGGGTACCCAGTTCAGGCAATGGGCGACCCGGAGCCTTAGGGAGTACATCGTCAAGGGCTTCGTGCTCGACGATGAGCGCCTGAAGCGGGATGAGGGGGCGGACTATTTCGACGAATTGTTGGGGCGGATCCGGGCCATCCGGGCATCGGAGAGGCGCTTTTACCAGAAGATCACCGACATTTACGCCAACAGCATCGATTACGACCCCCAGGCCAAGAAAAGAGTGTGGTATTGATATAACCACATGTGGTAAAAAATAAACCACACTCACGGGGAGGTGGGCCATGAGCTTCGGTGAATATATTAAGGATCTTCGAATCGCTAATAAAAAGACCCTCCGCCAGTTTTGCCTTGAAAACGGGTTGGATCCCAGCAATTGGAGCAAGGTGGAGCGGGACATCAATCCCCCCCCTAAGGATGAAAACGCCCTCAAGGTTTGGGCCGCCTATTTCGGCCTCAAGCCAAAATCGGAGGGTTGGGTGAAATTCATGGATGTGGCCCGTATCTCGAGGGGAGAGATCCCGAAGGACATTTTGGACGATGAAAAGGCCGCCGCGCTCTTGCCGGCTTTCTTCAGGACGGTCCGAGGGGCGGAGGTAGGGGAGGCGGAAGTCAAGAAACTGATCGAGAAGATCAAGGAAGCCAATACCCCTGATGGGCGCTGAAATCCCATTCCTAACCGATCCGCTGATCCACGCGAGGGTGGAGGCCTTCAAGGCCGGGTTGGACCAGGACCTCCTAGGGCCACCCTTGGATGCCGCCTATATCGCCGAGGTTTGCCTCTCCCTCCAGCCGATCCCCCTCAAGCGCCTTTGGGACGACCTGAGGATTGACGCCGCGTTGACCCCTGATTTGGGCGGTTTCTATGTCGATGAGGAATCCTACCGCTTGGTTTATGGGGAGATTCCCGGTCAGGCGTGGCGTGAAAACCGGTTGCGCTTCTCGATCGCGCATGAAATCGGGCATTTCGTTTTGCACCGCCATGCGGTGGAAAGCATCCGTTACGGGAAAGTGGAGGAGTACCTGGCCTGGAGAAAGACCTTACAAGGCCCCTGCTCGCCGGAATACCAGGCGGACGAGTCCGCAGGTCGGCTCTTGGTGCCGAGGGAGAACCTTTTGGCGGAATATGACAGGGTCCAGGCGGCTTTCGCCGTGGATCACGCCGATTGGTGGCGCATTGAGGGCGCCCGCGAAATGATCGCGAAGCGGTTGGGTCCCCGGTTCGGCGTGAACCACCGGGTGATCGGTGTTCGCCTGGAACGGGAAGGTCTCTGGCCGGTGGAATAAGGAATGGACCCATGGGTGGGCCCGTTGCCCACGATTTCCTTCGCAACCAAGGGAGGGGTCGTCATGTTGGCTGAAATCAAGGACCTTATGACTGTAGCCGATGTTTGGGGGCATTTAACCGGCCGCGAGCGGAGGTTGAAGCGGTACTCCGAACACCTCGAATCGGTGTCCGCCGCAGGCTTCGCGGTCGTCCAAATGGCTGAAGGGCTTTTGGCGGGGCTTGAGGGTTGGGGCTTCTATGGGCCATTGGCGCCTTTGGACCCGCGCATGGATGAATCGGCTCTATGGAAGACCGACCTGCCGAATAACGGCGAGGGATACGCGTTCAAACACCTGTTGAGGGATGGGTCAAGGGATGACCGCGAAAGGGCCTTTCGCCAACTGGACGGGTTGGGAAAGGCCCTGTCCATCGAATTCCCGCGGGTTGTCCGTCGGCACTCGATGGACCTTTATGAACATCATCGACAGGTCGGACGACTGGAGGCGGACATGCTTTCGGTCCATCAGGTACTGATGGAAGTGCTGGTTTCCTGGATCAAATGTGGTTTCGTGGACGGGGGCGAAAACGACGGCATTGAGCGATTGAGGTTCGATTTGAGGCATACATGGGTAAATCTCTTCTCGGCCAGGGATCGGGCGAAGGAAACCGTAAATCTATTCAAGGGCTATATGGGGGAGATCCGGATGGCGGCTTTGAGGGTCTAAACCGACCAATTAATTTAGCCTTTCGGTTGACCCGGCTTGAACTGGTCACGAACTGTGACCGGTTCAAAACACTCATGCATTCAAGCGCTATGCCGGTCGCTTTCACCAAGCTGGGTGTGACTCATACGAGTGATTGGACAACTTGATGTCCCAATATGGAACATCAAGTGGGGGTCTGACATCGGGTTTTGAGGTTCCAATTTGGAACCTCAAAAGGCCGGGGAGGCAAGTGAGATCGGCCATTTGTTTTCACCGAATGGCTGTTCGTTATAGGGCCCGAGATCATCGAAGCGTCTTAGGCGTGAAGACCCCTCGTCCGGCCCCAAAGTGTTTGAAAGACCTTCAGTCATAACCTGATGTATCATTTGATGGATTCGCCATGTGGGGAGGCGTCGATGGAAAAGAATAAATCCGTGGCTTTCTTCGAAAACGTCGGGATCCGCCGCGTTTATGACGAAAAGATTGATAAATGGATGTTTTCAGTCATCGATGTCATTCGCGCGCTGACCCAACATCCGAACCACAAGGCGGCCGCCAATTACTGGAAGGTCTTGAAGAATCGGCTGCGGCTTGAGGGAAGTCAGTTGGTTACAAAATGTAACCAACTGAAATTGAGGTCGGCCGATGGAAAAGAATACCTAACGGATGTGGCGGACGCCGAGACCCTGTTCAGGCTGGTCCAGTCCGTTCCCAGCCCCAAGGCCGAGCCCCTAAAGCTTTGGCTGGCCAAGGTGGGCCATGAGCGCCTGAAGGATATGGCTGACCCAGCCCTTTCGCTGGACCGGGCCCGAGAGTTTTGGCAACGGCAGGGCCGAAGTGAGAAGTGGGTGCAACAGCGGATGATGGGCCAGGAAACCCGCAACAAGCTGACGGATTACTGGAAGAACCACGAGATCAAGGGCGATGAAGAATACGCCTTATTGACCGACCTGATCCATCGAGAATGGTCAGGCGTCACGGTGAAGGGTCACAAGAAGATGAAGGGTTTGAAGACCCAGAACCTACGCGACCACATGTCAGAGGCTGAGTTGATCTTTACCGCGCTGGCCGAGCTATCCACCCGGCAGATCGCCGAAACGGTCAACGCTGTAGGGTTAGAGCCAAACAAGGACGCGGGTAAGCGTGGGGGCGGTATCGCACGTCGGACCAGGTTGGAACTTGAAAGCAAAACTGGGAAAAGTGTGGTGACCGGGGAAAGCTTTTTACCGCC
>CAYMOV010000131.1:0-6642 GCA_964392085.1 uncultured bacterium | reverse complement strand
GCGATGACCGGCCGGGCCAGGGAGGTGCCGAGCAGGTACGAGCCCTCGTACTTGGCCTGGGCCTTAATCGCCCGGAAACAGTATTCCTCGACGAATTCCCTCTTGAGGTCCCCCACCAGGGCCTGGCTGGCCCCGGTCTTGAGCGCCTTGCGCCGCGCCGGCTCCAACTCGTCTCCTTGGCCCACGTCGGCGATGTAGGCCACCACTTCGCAGCCGTAGTTTTCCTTCAGCCAGGGGATGATGATCGAAGTGTCGAGCCCGCCGGAGTAGGCGAGGAGGACTTTCTTGTAGGTCTTCATGTCAAACCATCCTCAAAAGTATTGGGTATAAAATCTCTAGTTTTAAGTCGTTGTCGTAAATCCAAACACTTAAAACCCAGAATTCAGGGCTTCCTCTTGTTGTTTCCAAGGAGTGTGAGGAGAACAGCCTTTTGGGCGTGGAGCCTGTTCTCGGCCTGGTCCCAGACGGCCGACTGGCGGCCGTCCATCACGGAGGCGGACACTTCCTCGCCCCGGTGGGCGGGCAGGCAATGCAGGAAGATCGCCTTGGGCGCCTCCGCCATCAGGCGGTCGTTGACTTGGAACCCCTGGAAGGCCTTCACGCGGGCAGCCTGTTCGGTTTCCTGGCCCATGCTGGTCCAAACGTCGGTGTAGACCGCCTGGGCGCCCTTGGCCGCCCCCGCCACGTCGTTCACCAACTCCACGGCGCCGCCTGTTTCCAGGGCCGCTTTCTTGGCCCAGGCCATCACGGCGGGATCGGGCTCATAGCCCTTCGGGCAGACCGCCCTCACCTTGACCCCCAGCAACGCACCCGCGATCAGGAGGCTGTGGGTTACGTTGTTCCCATCCCCGACGTACACCAGGGTCGTTCCCTTCAACTTACCGAAGCGTTCCTGGAGCGTCAGGTAATCCGCCAGGGCCTGGCAAGGGTGGTGGGAATCGGTCAATCCGTTGATGACGGGAACCGTGGCGTACCGAGCCAGTTCCTCCACCTTGTCGTGGCCGAAGGTGCGGATCATGACGCCCTGGACGAACCGGGACAGCACACGCGCGGTGTCCGCCACGGTCTCGCCCCGCCCGAGCTGGAGTTCCCCGCCGTTCAGATGCAGGCCGTGTCCCCCCAGTTGGGTCATGGAGACCTCGAAGGAGACGCGGGTGCGGGTCGAGCTCTTCTCGAAGATCATGGCAAGGGACTTCCCCGCCAGGGCCTTCGACCACTTCGCCGGCTTGGCCTTCACCTGGGCCGCCAACTTGATCAGGCCCGCGACTTGGGCCGGTGAATATTCCTGCAGGGTGAGGAGGTGTCCGGGAAGCGCCGGCTTCTTCATGACCCGGACTCCAGGGCCCCCAAGGCCTGGTCCAACTTGGCGACGGCCATCTCGATGTCCGCCTCGGTCACGATGAGGGGCGGGGTCAACCGGATGGTCTTCTCCCCGGCGGGGCCCACCAACAGCGCTTGTTGGGCGCAGGCCTGCACGACATCCTTCGAGGGGAAGGTGGTCTCCACGGCCTGGAGCAGGCCGAGACCGCGCAGGTCGGCGATGACGTTCGGCCGCTTCTTACGCAGGTCCTCCAGCTTCCCCCGGAGCAGGTCGCCGTTCTTGGCGGTGTTGGGCACCAGGTTGCGCATGATGATCGTCTCGATGGTGGCCACCGCGGCCGCGCAGCAAATCGGGTTTCCCCCAAAGGTGGTGGCGTGGTCGCCGGGTTGGAATACGTCCTTCAACCGGTTGGTGACCAGCATGGCCCCCAAGGGCAGGCCTCCCCCCAGCGCTTTGGCTGAGGTCAGGATGTCCGGCTCGATGCCATAGTGCTCATAAGCCCACATCCGGCCCGTGCGGCCGATCCCGGTTTGGACCTCATCCACGATCAGAAGGATGTCCCTTTCCTTGGTCAATTCCCTTAAGCCCCTCAGGAAGGCCGGATCCGCCAGGTGTACGCCGCCCTCGGCCTGGATCACCTCGACGATGACCGCCGCGGTCTTCTCGCCCATCAGGGCCCTTACGCTGTCCAGGTCGTTGAAATGGGCGAAATGGAACCCATAGACGAGGGGCTCGAACCCCTCGTGGTAATGGAAGTTGCCGGTGGCCGAGAGCGAGCCGTAGGTGCGCCCATGGAAAGACCGGTGGAAGGAGATGATCTCGTAGCGGTCCTGCCCCTTGCGCCGGTGGTATTTCCGGGCGAGCTTCAGGGCCGCCTCGTTGGCCTCGGTGCCCGAATTACAGAGGAAGACCTTCTGGCCGAAGGACACCTCGCAGAGGAGTTTGGCCAGCTTGATGGCGGGCTCGTTGTAGTACCAGTTGGAGGTGTGGCCCAGCTTCTTCACCTGGGCGACCACGGCCTCCACGACCTCGGTCGAGGCCTGCCCCAAGGCGTTCACCGCGATGCCCGCGAAGAAATCAAGGTACTTGCCCCGCTCGGAATCGTAGAGCCAGGGTCCCTCCCCCCGCATAAGGACGGAGTTGTGGCGGCGGTAATTCCCCAGCAAGAAGTCTTCTCCGTTTTGGATCAACTGGGTCGTATCCACGGTTCTCCTCCTTCATGGGGTGCCGGACCCGCCTTCTTCTTTCCCCCAAAGCGACGTTGAGGGGCGGAAAAAGCGATGGGCCCAAAAACAAAAACCCCCGGCTTGTTGGGCCGAGGGCACAACGAACATGATAATTGGGGGGGCGGGGGGTGTCAATCAACACCCACAAGGCCAAAAAACGGAGCCGTCAGCTGTCGGCCATCGGCGGTCAGCGAAGGCTTTTATTAAAAGCCGACAGCCGAATCGACTGCCTCAGTCATTCCAGACCGGTACGGGGGCCTCCGGATCGGTTCGATAGGTGGTCGACTTCCAACCTAAGTTGGGGGCCGACCGCCGACCACCGCAGCTCAAACTCGGATGGAGGGCTCCGTCAGCTTCTCGTATTCCTCGATGGCGAAGCGGTCGGTCATGCCGGCGATGTAGTCGCAGATGACCCTGTTGGGCGGGTCCGTCTGGTCCTTGATCTTTTGCCGGGTGTTCTTCGGCAGGATGTCGGGGTTGGCCCCATAAAGCTTGAACAAGGTGCTGATGACCGCCTCGCTCTTGGCCTCAATGCGGAGAACCCGGTGGTGCCGGTACAGGTTGTCGAACAGGAAACTCTTGAGGTCCCGGTGCCTCTGGCGCACCTCGGGCGACATGGAGGCCAGCTCCTCGGGGCAGCTCCTCACCCTTTCGGCGTTCGTGACCCCGAACTTCCCGATCCGGGCCTCGGTCTCGGCGATGAGGTCCGACACCAGTTCGTTGATGATGCCCCGGACGGCGTGGTACTTGGCCTTCTCGCGGGAAAGCTCCCCCGCGACGGCCCCGGCCTTCTCGGCATGGTCCTTCCAAAGCGGAACCTTCGCCAGGTCGTCCCAATCCAAAAGACCCGATTGCAGGCCGTCATCCACGTCGTGGGAGGTATAGGCGATCTCGTCGGCCAGGTCCACGACCTGCGCCTCCAGTGAGTGCTGTTCGCCGGACATCCCGGGTCGGTCGTAGCGCGTGCGGTGCTTGTCCACCCCCTCCAACACCTCATAAGTGAGGTTGAGGCCCCGGAACCCCGGGTACTTGTCCTCCAGGTAGGTCACGATGCGGTAGCTCTGGGCGTTGTGCTCGAAGCCGCCGTCGTTCGCCATGAGGCGGGTCAGGACCCGCTCGCCGCAATGGCCGAAAGGGCCGTGACCGATATCGTGGGCCAGGGCCACGGCCTCCGTGAGGTCCGGGTTGAGGCCGAGGGCGCGGGACACCGTGCGGGCGATCTGTGCCACCTCGAGGGTGTGGGTGATGCGGGTACGGTAGTAGTCGCCCTCGTGGTTGACGAAAACCTGGGTCTTATATTCCAGGCGGCGGAAGGCGGAGGAGTGGATGACCCGGTCACGGTCTCGTTGGAAGGCGGTGCGGTAGGCGTGTTCGGGTTCGGGATATTGCCGGCCCCTGCTGGCCCTCGCCCGCTGGGCGTAAGGCGCAAGGGTCTTGTCTTCCATTTCTTCCAAGGCTTGACGGTCGAGCATGAATGTCACCTTGGGCGGCATTATAGGGAGGCTGGAATGAAAAAACCCCCCGGGCCAGGGGCCCGGAGGGTTTCGTTTGAGGCGGGTTAATTTGGTGGAGACGATGGGGATCGAACCCACGACCCCCTCCATGCCATGGAGGTGCTCTCCCAGCTGAGCTACGTCCCCAAATACCCGCTTCCGCCCTCTGTGGACGGCCCCAAATTGTATCCAAACCCCCGAAAAAAACAACAGAAACGAGCGGGTCCAGGTTCCAGACAACCGCCCGATAAGGGGTTATTCGGGCTTCGCAACCTCAGGATGGGTCACCTTGGGGTCCCTGAACCCTTTTCCAATGGGGAAAGCATCCTTCCGATCGCCCGGAACCCGGACCACACCATCCAAACCCCGTAGCCGTCCGCTTCAGGATCCTATTTTTCGCTGTCGAGGGTTTTCATTTGTCGTTCGTCGTATCGGGTCCCGGCCACCAGCGTGGGGGGCAAGGCCGCCTCGATGGAGGTGATCTCTTCCGGGGTAAGTTTCACGGCCAAGGCCCCCAGGGATTCCGAGAGCTGTTTGCGGGTCCTCGCGCCGATCACGGGCAAGTAGCTTTTGCCCTTCGCCAGGACCCAGGCGATGCAGAGCTGGACGGGGGTGATCCCCTTTTTCGCCGCGACTTCCCCCAGCTTGGACACCAGGCCCTGGTTCTTCTCGAGGTTCCCCCCGCTGAAACGGGGCATATGGGCCCTGAAGTCCCCCTTCACGGATGGTTTCGCGCCGCTCAACAATCCCCGGGAAAGGATCCCATAGACCGTGGCGGCGATCCCCAACTTTTCCAGTTCGGGAAAGATCGCGGTTTCGGGCCCTCGACTGACTAGGGAGTACTCGATCTGGAGGTCCGTGATCGGGTGGACCTTTTGGGCCCGCCGGACAGTCTCGACCCCCACTTCCGACAGGCCTATGTAACGGACATAGCCCGCCTTGACCATCTCGGCGATCGCGCCCACCGTGTCCTCGATGGGCACCTGGGGATCGAGGCGACTGGGGCGGTAGATGTCGATGTGGTCCACGCCCAAGCGATTCAGGCTGTAGGACAGGAAGTTCTTCACGGCCGCCGGGCGCGAATCGAAACCCACCCACCCCGCGTCCGGCGTGCGCATGGCGCCGAATTTGACCGACAGGAGGGCCTGGTCCCGGCGGCCTTTGAGGGCCCGCCCGATTAACAGTTCATTGGCCCCCATCCCGTAGAAATCGCCCGTATCCAGCACCGTGACACCCCGTTCCAGGGCCTCGTGGATGGTGGCCATGCTTTCGTTCTCGTCGGTCGGGCCGTACATGCCCGACATGCCCATGCAACCCAGGGACAGGGGGAATACGGACGGGCCATGGGCGCCGAGTTTGCGGGGTTCAAAGGTTGGGTTGGAGGACATGGGATTCTCCTGGAAAGGGTTAGAATTCACGAGGGGGATCATACCTCAATATAAAGCCCACAGCCTTCGTCACTCATCTCAACCACCGATATACTTTCCCCCAACTTCGAATCAATATTGCACCGGCTCAAAACATTTTTAATCTGCTAAACCAAATCAAAACAAGGGCATTAATGACGATGGTCAAACCACCGCAAATGATTATTCCGCGCTCCGTCAAAAAAAGCCCTCTCCTTCTAAACCAAAAGACAAGTGGCAATAGATATAACCATTGGGTCAAACCAATAAAGAATATCGAAACATTAAATACTGGGCCAAACAAGCCTAGTAAACCATTAGATCCAAACTTCACAAGCATACCATTCAATAAAACGACCGATGAAAACAAGCTAATGTGTCCAATGAAAGTTATAAGCAACCCAGTTATCAATCCGTCCTTATTCAAAGCATCCTCTGCTTTGCTCGTTGCAAAACAAAGCGTCCAATATCTCTTTCAGCCTTCCCAACCCACTATTTCACCAGCTTGAGGGGATCAAGCGACGCGTTCATAGAGGACTTTCCCCTCGCGAAATGCCGGATAGATAATCGTTCCGATGATATCCCGGTATTTCTTGACCTGTTCGGGTGTGACGACGGCCACATCCTTTGAAATACCCATTCCACGAAGGGCTACGCGGATCTCGATTCGTTTCTCTTGGACTGAGCCCTCGACCGGCATAACCACCATCAGGTCCACGTCGCTGTCAGGCCCGGCGGTCCCACGGGCATAGGAGCCGAAAAGGATCACCTGGACCGGGTCGAACTTTTCGACGATCCTTCGGACCATTTCCTGGATTGTTTCCTGCGCTTCAATCGTGGTCAAGGGGGCCCCATTTGCCGGTCGAATGAAACTTGAAAGGCATTATAACTCCCCTATCCGGCAATGCACCCGCAAGAAAGAAAAGGAACCCAACGGCATATTCTTCGTCGGCTGATCAAGTTTTACCGCCAAAGCGGCGAAATTGGTGGGCGAAACAGGGTACGAACCGCGCGGGCGCTCATAGGGGAAACATCCCCCTATGTACCCCGGGCGAACTGACGGGGAAACTCCCTTTTCCCCGAACCCCTTCCCCCAGCTTCTCACTCGTTTCACTTCTTCATTCATCCGGCCTTTGGCCGGGACAATATTGGTGGGCGAAACAGGGTTCGAACCTGTGACCCCCTGCGTGTAAAGC
>CAYMOV010000130.1:0-6643 GCA_964392085.1 uncultured bacterium | reverse complement strand
GCTCGCGGTCCAGGTCCATCATGAAGGCCAGGATGCGCTCGCGGATCGCGCCGAAGTAGTGGTCCTCCAGCTCCTGCCCGCGGTAAGGCGGGGCGCCGAAGAGGGTCCGGCCGCAGGCCACCAGGTCGGGCCGCAGTTCGTAGTACTGCCGGTCGATCAGGAAGTATTCCTGCTCGGGGCCCAGGGTCGTGAAGACCCGCTTGACGGTCTTGTTGCCGAAGAGCCTGAGCAGGCGCAGGGCCTGGACCGAAAGCGCCTCGCTGGACCGCAGGAGCGGCGTCTTATGGTCGAGCGCCTCACCGGTGTACGAGACGAACGCCGTGGGGATGGTCAGGGTGGCGCCGTTGACCTCCTCCTGGATGAAGGCGGGGGAGGTGGGGTCCCAGGCCGTGTAGCCGCGTGCCTCGAAGGTGGACCGGGATCCGCCCGAGGGGAAGCTCGAGGCGTCGGGTTCGCCCTTGATCAGGGTCTTGCCGTCGAACTCGGCCAGGGCCCCGCCGTCGGCGGTAGGCTCCAGGAAGGTGTCGTGCTTCTCGGCGGAGAGGCCCGTCAGCGGGATGAACCAATGGGTGTAGTGGCTGGCGCCGTGGGCAAGGGCCCATTCCTTCATGCCTTGGGCGACTTGGTCCGCGATGGAGGCGTCGATCGGCTCGCCCCGCAAGGTGGTGGCGCGGAGCTTCTTATAGACGTCCTTCGAGAGGTACTGTTTCTGGGCCTGGTCGTTGAACACCAGCGACCCGTAGATCTTCTGGGCCGGGCTGTTCTTATAGTCCTCCAACGGCGGGGTCTCACGCTCCAACGACAACGCGATGCGCTTGCGGGGATTCATCGAGGGGCCTCCAGGGGTTTTCCGGCGGGCGAAGGGGGGTGGGGGCCGGGGTAAAAAAAAGCCGCCCCTCTCTTTCACCTTAAAAGGAAGGACGGGTCTTCTCTGTCGCGCGGTAGGCTATCAAAAAACGAAAAACCGTGCTATTGGAAAGGGGGCTGAGGGGTTCCGGGGGCTCCGCTTTTACGTTTTCATGATGGGCGCCATGTTTTAGGGCCCCCCCGGTCGTCCTGAAACGATATCCTGTCCTTATCCCCCCTTCATGGGGGGATGTTTCGGAACGTAAAAACCGAACATTACCGGATGGATTCCCATGAAAATTCTCGTGACGGGCGCCTGTGGGTTCATCGGGAGCCGCCTGGCAAGGTCCCTTCTCGAAAGGGGAAAGACCGACCTTCTCCTGACCGACTCCCCCGCGCACCGAAACCGCCCCTGCTTCGCCGGGTTGGAAAAACTTCCTTTTGAGGATCGCGCCGTCCTCCTGGACCGGCTCGAGTCCCTTTCACCGATGGGCGCGGTGATCCACCTGGGCGCCTGCACGGACACGGGCGTTTCCGACCAGGCCTATACGGACAAGTGGAACACCGACTACACGAAATCGCTTTGGTCCTGGTGCGCGAAAAAAAGCCTTCCGCTGGTTTACGCCTCCTCGGCGGCCACCTACGGCCGGGGGGAGGCGGGATACTCGGACGACCACGGGAGCGTCACCAAGCTCCAGCCCCTCAACCTCTACGGCAAGAGCAAGCAGTGGTTCGACCTCTGGGCCCTGGACCAGATAACCGCGCCGCCCCATTGGGCCGGCTTGAAGTTCTTCAACGTTTACGGGCCCGGTGAGGGCCACAAGGGCCGCATGGCCTCCCCCGTCTGGCACGGATTCCACGAGATCCAGGGGACCGGCCGGCAGACGCTCTTCAGGAGCCACCAGGAGGGGATCGCCGATGGGGAACAGAAGCGGGATTTCGTCTACGTGGACGACATCGTGGAGATGTGCCTCTTCCACCTGAGGGGCAACAGCGCGCCGGGCCTCTACAACTGCGGCACGGGCCACGCCCGGACCTTCAAGGACCTGTCGGCGGCGCTCTTCAGCGCCATCGGCAAGCCCGCCCAGGTCCACTGGGTGGACACCCCCGAGAAATACCGGTCCGGCTACCAGTACTTCACCCAGGCCGACATGGGCAAGACCCGATCCGCGGGCTACGACAACCCCGCCACCTCGATCGAGGTGGGCGTGGCGCGGTACGTGGCATGGTTGAAGACCCAAGGGGAGTGAGGTCCTTGGAAGGAAGGTTCCTGGGTTGAACGATTGATCGCGGGCGGCACCGTTTGGCCGGGGATGCCCGGGAGGATTGGGTTTTAGGACCTGGGTGGAGCTTGACGGGCCGGATATTTTCTCGTGGAACCCCTTTTATGCATGAAATGCCGTACGACAAAAGTGTCCCCGGTCATAAATCACAGGCCCGTTTCCTCTCATAGTGATTCATGGGGCGGTCGGGCCCCTTTTATCGATTTCGGCCCTGTTGGGTTTGATGGAAACCGGGGGTCTTCGGAGGTTTGGAATGAGTAAGCTTTATTTAGGTCGGTCCGCGCCCGGGTTGAAACCCCGGACAAGCCCTCGGCAACTGGGTCACCGCGGGTTCACCATGATCGAACTGATGATCGTCGTGGCCATCATCGGGATCTTGGCCGCCATCGCCCTGCCGAAGTTCGCGGACATGATCGAGAAGTCGCGCGAAGGGTCGACGAAGGGCAACGCCGGAAGCATCAAATCGGCGAACGCCATTTATTACGGCGACCAGGAGGGCATTTGGCCGACGACGATGAACAGCAAGTCGACCTATCGTTACAGCCTGTACCTGGACAACGTCCCGGACGTGAAGGTGACCGGGAAGTTCGATCCCAACACCGGCACGGACACCCCGAAGGGCCGTTGGGTCAACTTGACTTCGGTCAACGGGGCCCCGGCCGCCAAAAGCTCGGGCTGGCTGTATGACAGCACCCTCGGGTCCGCCTACGTCAACAGCACCCTGAAGGATTCGAAGAAGATCCCCTATTCCTACTACGGCTTCGAATAAGGATCCCTCGTTTCGGGGCCCCCGCCAGGGGGTTTAAGGGGATCCCCCGCGGGAAAGGTTTAGGCGGCGTCCGGTTCGGGACGCCGCTTTTTTTTTGACCCGGGCCGGGTACAATGCGATCAACCTCACGGAGGAATGACCCATGAAGTCCCGCTACCCCCTCGTGCTCCAGACCGACATACCCGGCGCGCCGGCCCCCAAACGCGGCAAGGTCCGCGATATCTACGACCTGGGCGACAAGCTCCTTTTGGTCGTGACCGACCGCATCTCCGCCTTCGACGTGGTGATGCCCAACGGAATCCCCGACAAGGGGGCCGTCCTCAACCAGATCTCCCTCTGGTGGTTCGACCAAGTGAAGGATTTGGTGCCCAACCACCTCCTGAACGAGGGACTCGACGCCCTGCCCGCCCCGTTCCAAAAGGCCCGCGCGCAATTGGAGGGCCGGTCCATGGTGGTGAAGAAGGCCAAGCCCCTGCCCGCCGAGTGCATCGTACGCGGCTACCTCACGGGTTCGGGCCTCAAGGACTACCAGAAGACCGGGAAGGTCTGCGGCATCCCCCTGCCCGGGGGATTGGTGGAGTCCTCCAAGTTGGCCGAGCCCCTCTTCACGCCCTCCACCAAGGCCGAGGAGGGCCACGACCTCAACATCTCCTTCGACGAGATGAAGAAACTCCTGAAGGACGAAGCCCTGGCCGAGAAGGTGAAGGCCACGGCGCTTTCCATCTACCGGCGCGGGCGGGACCTGGCCGACGCGAAGGGGATCCTCATCGCGGACACCAAGTTCGAGTTCGGGATCCTGGACGGGCAGTTGATCCTCATCGACGAGGTCATGACCCCCGACTCGTCCCGGTTCTGGCCGAAGGACGGCTACGCCCCGGGCAAGAGCCAGGCCAGCTTCGACAAGCAGTTCGTCCGGGATTACCTGGAAACCCTGAAGGGCTGGAACAAGACCCCTCCGGGGCCCGCGCTCCCCGACGAGGTCGTGTCCCGCACCCGGGAAAAATACGTCGAGGCCTTCGAGCGCCTGACGGGCCGGGTATTCGGCGCGTGACGAGGGGACCCTCATGAAGCGCCGGGCGGCCCCGGTCCCTTCCCTGGCGCCCCCGGCCGCCTGGGGGGCCGCTTCCCACCGCCCCGTTTCCAACGTCTTGGGCGCGTTGATCGCCCTTTTCACCTTCACGGTCTATCTCCAGACCCTCGGTCCGACTTTCCAAAATGATGATTCCCCCGAGACGATCGAGGCTTGTTTCCGGCTGACGCTCCAGCACCCGCCGGGTTACGGCTTGTTCACCCTGATGGGCCACCTCTTCTCTTTCCTTCCCCTCGCCACCCCCGCGTTCCGGATGAACCTTTTCGCGACCCTTTGGGCCGTCCTGGGGGTCACCCTGGCCTTCCGGCTCCTGCATCGGTTGGTTCCGGTGGAGGGAAAGGCCGGTGAACGTTGGGTCCCCCTGGGAGCCGCCATCGCCTCCCTCACCTTGGCCTTTTCCCAACCTTATTGGGAGCAATCCCATACGGCGAAGGGAGGGGTTTACCTCCTGCAGGTTTGCCTCTTCCTCGGTGCGATCCTGTTGGCGGGAAAACTCCTGGACCAGGGAAAAACCGGGGCCCTCGGGTTGGGGCTCGGGTTCGCCCTTGGGGCGGGGGCGGCCCACACCTGGGATTGGCATTTCCTCCTTCTTCTCGCGTTTCTCCCTTGGTTCCTCCCGCGGCTACGTCCCGCCCTCCGTTCCCCGGGATTCTTCCTGGCCCATGTCGGCGCGGGGTTCCTCGTGGGTTTTTCCCTCCTCCTGAACCTGCCGCTCCGGCCCTGGAGCGCGGCGGAACCCCGATGGATCGATCCCCAAAATTTTTCCGGCTTCCGGCAATTGGTTTCCCGCAGGGCCTATTGGCAGGACGCGCCCGGCCGGGTGCTTTTCCTCCTCCCGGATTGGCTGAGGGGCCGGATGGACGGGTGGGAGTGGATGGCCCAGGCCCAAACCCTCCTGGCCATGATCCGGACCGCGGCGGGCCATTGGGCCCTTTCGCTCGGTCTCCTGGCTTGGGGGCCCTGGCTCTTCGCCCTCGCGGGGCTCCGCGGCTCCGACCGCCGCCGTTGGTTCGTTTGTGGGGCCCTGGGGGCCGTCGCCGGGACCCTGGCCGTGGTCCTGACCTTGCCGATCACCCAGGAGGGCGTTTGGCACCTGCATAAGTTGATGCTTCCCGTCAGCCTTTGGGGCGCGCTCCTCCTGGGGTTCGGTGCGGTCCGGGCCTTCCGGACCCTGGGCCGGAACCGATGGGCCCCTTGGGTGGCGCTCGCGGCCCTCGGCGCGCCCCTCTGGAGCCTGGGGTCCAACGATTCCCGCGTGGACCTGCGGCGCGAGTTACGGTTCCAGGACCAGGCGGTCGACATCCTTCGGTCCCTGAAAAGGAATTCTGTCTTTCTCGTGGAAGTGGATGAGGCGCGGTTCCTCCTCCCGTACTACCAGTCGGTGGAAAACCTCCGGCCCGACCTGACGTTCCTTCCTTACCCTTACGGTTCCCCCGAGGGGCTGGGACAGGTGGCTCCCCGGACGGCCCGCGACGCCGGGGACGATCCCAGGCGCAACTTGGGGATCCTTTGGGCCGCCGTGAAGGGCCGGCGTCCGGTCCAGGTTTTCCTGGTGAACAACCGGTTCCTCGAATCCGTCCTGGATCCCCGCCGGACGGCCGCGTCCGGGGAGATCTATTCCATCCTGAGGCCCCGGGGTTGGGTTTGGGACTGGACCGGCGGAGCCCCCGAACCACCGGATGGCCGAAGGCTCCTGGAAGGGGCCCGTGACCGGGGCGCGGGTTCCCGCGCCCTCCTGGGGAACGGGCCGATGGATCGCGTGGGGGACCTGGACGCCATGGCTTGGTCGAACGAGGGGGAATTCGAGGCGTCCCGGGGACGGGGCATCGCCTTCGACGGATGCTTCCAACGGGCCTTGGCGTTGGCCCGGAGTCCCATGGTCCGGGCCGACCTTTGGACCAGGCGTGGCGGGCTTTGGGGGCGGATGGGACGGGAAGACCTGGTCCTTGAAGGTTGTCGCCGCGCGGCGGCCCTTTACCCGGATCCCTCGGCCTTGACCACCTTGTCCCGGGAAGACCTCCGGACAGGCCGGTTCGAGGCGGCTCTCGACTTCGCGCGGCGGGCCGCCTACTCCAAGCCCTCGGACGCGCGTCATTGGTGGAACCTCGGCGTGGCCTATGAGGCTTGCGGAAAACCAGGGGAAGCCCGAAGGGCACGGCGGATCGCCCAAAGGCTGGAGAAGTCGGGTGAAACAGGGGGGGATTTCCGGCCCACACCCTGATCCGGAACGCGTGATAGGATAACGGATGCTTCGGGTGGCCCTCCTTGAGCCGGAAATCCCCGCCAACACCGGGAACATCGGGCGAACCTGCCTGGCCCTCGGGGCTGAACTGCACCTCGTGGGGCGTCTGGGTTTCCACCTCGACGCCAAGGAGCTCAAGCGCGCGGGCATGGACTATTGGCCCCAGGTCCGGGTTTTCCGCCACGCGACCTGGGAGGCTTTTGAGGGGACCCTGGGGCCCGGGGACCGGCTCCACTTCTTCTCCACGAAGGGAATCCGTCCCCATTGGGAGGCGGAATTCCGCCCCGGGGATTTCCTGGTTTTCGGCCGGGAATCGTCGGGTTTTCCTCCCGCCTTCTACGACCGGTACCGGGACCGCTTGGTGGTCCTGCCCCAGCCCGGTGAGGGGGCCCGAAGCCTGAACCTCGCCACGG
>CAYMOV010000129.1:0-6723 GCA_964392085.1 uncultured bacterium | reverse complement strand
GGCGTGAAGGTGCGGGTGTGGGAGGAGGTCCAGGTCGGGGTGGTGGAGGTGATCGGGGTAGGTGTCGAGGAGGGCGTGGAGGTTTGGGTCCAGGTATCGGTGGATGATGAAGTCGACGTCGGACTGGGGGATCCGGTGGCGCCGGTCGTCCCGGTAGGGGTCGGGGTGACGCTCAAGAGGGGCGTGAAGGTATTGGTGGGTGCCTGGATATCGGGCGTGGGGGCCGAGGGTGACGAGTTCTTCTTGCAGGCTTGCAGCCCGGATAGGATGACGATTAAAGACAAAACGACGCGGCGGGTCACGCGGTTCATAGGTCCCCCGGCATTTGATTTTGGAAGTTGGGGAAGCTTACGGTGGGAATCCCACTTTTTACAACGGACCTCCGGTAAAATCTTGGCGACACGTTTACCCAGGCGGATGGGACCCGAACCGGGGTCCGGACCCGGGGAAAACCCATATTCGGGTGGGGGATGGAATGAAGTTCCAGGCGGTCTTTTTCGACATGGACGACACCCTGCTGGATTCCACCTCCGCCCTGGCGGAGGCCTGGGACCGGCTGAGGGGACGCCGAGCCGACACCCCGCCGGGCGTGGATTGGGACCGGCTACGGCCGCTCTTTGAGCGTTTCGCCTTCGAGGAATGGATGCTGGGCGAGCGGCCCGACCGTTATGATTCGCCCGAGGACATCCTCGCCCGGGCCTGGGAACGCGTCCTGTCCGAGTCGCGGCAACCGAATTTGGGGGACCCGAAGGCCCTGGCCCGGGATTTCGTCTCGGGCATGGAGGAAAGCTGGCGCCTGTTCGACGACGTGGAGCCCGTGTTGGAAGGCCTTCAAGGCCGGTACCGGCTCGCGGTGGTGACCAACGGCGGCAACGATTTCCAGCACCGCAAGTTCGAGCGCCTCGGCCTGAAGCGATGGTTCGACGCGGTGTTCGTGGCGGAGGAATGCCAGGCCGCCAAGCCCCACCCCGAGCATTTCCTGTTCGCCTGCCGCCATCTGGGGGTCGACGCGCACCTGTGCCTCATGGTGGGGGACAACCCGAAGCGCGACGTCGAGGGGGCGCTCGGGGCGGGGTTGTCGGCCCTTTGGCTCAACCGCACGGCCCGTTACGCGGCCTCGCCGCTCGACGACCGGATCGGCCTGATCACGGGCCTCCAGGACCTTCCGGCCTGGATCGAAAAGGTGGAGGCGGGCGCCCCCCCGCCCAAGTGGTGGATCTCCCCCGTCTCGGTTCCGGAATGACCCGATTCCATCCGACCGTCGTCCAATGAAAAACCCATGAACAGGCTTCGTGTCACCCTCACCCCGCCCCTCTCCCCTCAAGGGAGAGGGAGACTAGTTCAGCGGTTGGTATTGAGATTAACCCCCGCCCCTTGGGGGAGAGGGTTGGGTGAGGGGTGTTTGGGTCGGTCGAAATCCATTTTCAGTAAGTCTATATTGGTGACCTGGATTACGCCCCCTGACGTAGCCAGATGGGTGCCGGTTCAAACAGGGTCGCCGTTGACCGCTTTCACCGTCTTTGGAGAAATTCAGCCATGAAAATGATTTCCCCGAAAAAGTTTTTCTTGGTGTTCTGGGTGAGCTTGGTGGTTCAAATTGTTTGGCCTTGTTGTGGTTTTTCAACCGCGCCCGACATCCCGGAGCTGGGTTTCTACCGCCAGACCGTCCTGATCCGCTTCAAGACGCCCGAGGCCGCCCAGAAGGCCCGCGTGACGGTGACCGGCCTGTACCACGACCTCGACGCGGCCTTCTCGTCGCGCTGGGACGACAACAACCTGAACGACCTGACCGTGGCCCGGTTGCTGAGGGCCCGGAACATGAGGGGCACCTTCTACCTCAACGCCTCCTCGGCCTGGGCCGCGCCGAACGCCCTGGGCCTCGCCCTGGCGGGGGACCCGGCCACCGCCCTCCCGAAGGCCCTGTTGGCGGGCGGCAACTCCATCGGTGACCACACCCTGAACCACGAGTACCTTCCCTGGCTCTCGCGCAACCGAGCCTTCGAGGAGATCCTGGGGGGGCGCATCGACCGCGAGGTCGCGTCCCAATCGCCCCTGTCGGCCTTCACCTACCCCTTCGTGTCCTTCAAGAACCCCTTGTCCGGGGAACCCGGTCCGGAGGAACTGGAGGAGTTGATCCTTCGGTCGGGCCTCTACTTCCTCGGGGAGGACGAGGGGTGGATCCCCGAGGGGCGCCTGCTGGCCTCGCGGTTCGTGTCGCTCGATGGGTCGCCCCAGAACGGCTTGGAGGTTTCGGTGGAGCGCAGGCGCCGACGCCGGGGCGCGGAACGGCCCCTGTACCTCGCCACCATGCACGCGTGGCCCGACGCCTGGGGCGGGCCCGGCTTGCCGCGTCTCGAAGCCCTTTTGGACGCCTGGGACGGCGTGGGCCGTTGGTGGTACTGCAACCAGAACCAATACGCGGCCTACCGGGCCCAGGCCCTCAAGACCCACATCTCCACGAGCGTGGAGGGAAATGTCCTGACCCTTTCGGTTTCCCGGCCCGACCCGCTGGACTTGGGCGACCTGACGCCCCTGTCCTTCCTCCTTGAGGATGTGGCGTCGGGGGACGCCGAATCGGTGGTTTGCGAAGGGGCCCCAACCAAGCCCTTCGGCGGAAACGGCGTCTACGGCTTCGACCTGTTCCACGACAATGGCCGGGGTTTGCCCAAGATCTACTCCAAGACCGACAACCCCGGCAACGAGGAGGACGTGGACGCGGCGCCCGTGCCGGACGACTTGGCGGGCCTGCACGTGAGGCTCTACCGACGGGACGGCAAGCTGGTGCTGAAGGTCAAGAACAAGGGATGGCGCATCCTCCACGATATGCGGGTGGTCTTCCGGGCCGGCCCAAGGTGGGAGGACGGGGTAACGGCGCGGCCCGCGGGAGGCCTGGCGCCGGGCGGTGACAAGACCTTGGCCATCACGGTCAAGCCCCGGGGAACCGAATCGGGCGCCGCGCAGGACCCGCGCGACCTTCGCGGTGAGGAGTTCGACGCGGCCCAGGTGGACTTCCTCTTCGGCGAGGTCCGGGCCCGGCTCTACGCCACCTGCCGGGTGCCCGAGGAAAAGCCCGACCCCGCCTTCGCGCGGGACGGCTTCCTGGCGCTGGGGCCCCTGCCCTCGGACCGGAAGGACTTCGACTTCGAGCGGTTCACCTGGGCGATCCTGAAGGGCGCCCGGATCAAGGGGGGCTACAAGCTCTTCGAGGGGGTGACCGTCTCCTGGCGCGCCTGGAGCGCGCGGGACACCCAGGGTTTCAACCCGAACCTCGTGTTGACCACGGGCAAGCCCGCCGGCGAGAACTTCTATACCTGGGACAAGACGGTCTTTTATCCCTACGGCAAGGTCCTCTCCTACCTATTGGTGGGCCGGGTTTATTCGCCGTCGGATCGGAAGGTGGAACTGGTGACCCCTCCGGTCGGAGTGGGATCCTGGAGCGTGAACGGGGACCTGGAAGCCGACCGAGGGGCCGTCTTGCGGAAGGGTTGGAACGACCTGCGCCTGCTGTACGGCGCGGACCCGTCGGGCGGCACGGGCTTCGACCCGGCCCATTACGGGGCCTATGTGAGGTTCAACGACGGGGACGGCCAACCCGTGACCGACCTGCGGTTCGAAAGGCCCAAGGAACCTTGAACCCCGGGGCGGGCCGACACTTTGGGGCCCCACATTTCGTCTATTTGATGGGGTCCCCACCTGGGGAACCCGAAGCCTCCCTCTAGCGTCCAAACCCCATAGAACCTTCCAAGGAGCGGCCCATGTGCGTTAAAAAAATCTTGGCGATGGGGTTGGTCCTCATTTGGTTGCCCCTGGCCGCCTGGTGCCGCGAAGTCTCACTGGTCATGGTCAACAACGATTTGATCAAAGGCGAACTGATCGGCATGGATTCGACGGGGCTGTACCTGAAGGACAAGACGTTGAAGTCCCGCTTTTATCCCGCGAGGACGATCGCCAAGGTCTTCGACTCGAAGACGCAGGAGGACCTGACGGGCCAACTGGGAAAACCCGCGCCGACGGCCGACGACGGGACCGAATCCCCGGCCCCCGCCGACACCCCGGGCGTGGAAGCCACCCCGGCCCCCCAGCCCGAAACCACCGTGATCGAGGAGGAAGGGTTCGGTTTCGGGCCCTTCTGGTTCCGCCACCACCACCGCCGCAGGTTGCTCGTGGAGACCGGCGTCGGCAGTCCCGACCCGGGGCCCGGTCCCTTCCACCGCGGGTTCAACCTGGGGGTCGGTTTCTCGACGGGCGGCCACACGCCCAACAACGAGATCCAACAATATTGGCTTGATTCGGTGGACCCGTCCCTGGGGGGCTATGACGTCCCCTCCCCGACCAGCCTGGACCTGGACCTGATGTACCGCGTCACCCCCCGTTTCGAGGCGGGGGCCTTCGGCCAATACTACGTCGATGGGTTGGGCAACCAGGCCACGGTCTCCAACGTGACCTACGTGCCCCGTTGGTACGGCTATGACACCACCGTGGCCAACACCAACTACGACTTCCTGTTCAACGCCTACTCCTACGGCCTCAAGGTGCGGCTCCGGGCCAAGCCCAACAGCCGGGTGGCCCTGGCCCTCTATGGGGGCCGCCTCCAGTTGGCCTCGGGCGCTGGCCTCACGGCTTCGGACGACTACGGCACCTGGTATTCCGAGAGCTACGGCGGCAGCGCGCCCTACTACCGCGCGGACCTGGAACTCACCCTCATGCGGCACTACCGCGGCGCGCTCCTCCTGCAATTGGGCTACCAATGGGCCCACATCCGGAACGCGACCTACACCGTCACCGGCGGCGGGTCGGGTTCGGGCCCCCTCAGCAGCTACAGCGACGGTTCGCCCGTTGACATCGACTTCAGCGGGGTTCGGGCGGGGCTCAACTTGGTCCTTCACCTCTAACCAACAGCTGTTCGGTTATTCAAGAGGGCCCCGGGTTTCCCGGGGCCCTTTTTTTATTCCGGCTCGTAGCGGACCCACTGGTATTCGGCCTTCGAGGGCAGGGCCTCCAGGTCCATCTTGCCGACCCAGGACGCGCTCCACTCGTTGGTCGGGTCCGGCCCCCAATGGTTCATGAAGATGTTGAGCGGCGCGTCGGGGACATTCTCGGCGGTCTCCCAGATCTTCTTGCCGTCCACCGACCATTCCACCTTGTCCTTCGTCCAATGGATCGAGTAGTCGTGGAAACCGTCGCCGTACCCGAAGGGGAGCGTGACGACGTGGGCGTGGCCCATGGCCGAGGGGCCCTGGTCCGAGTGGTACCGGTGCGTCACGAACTGTACGGTCCGGGGGTCCTTTCCCAAAAACTCGATGTCGATCTCCTTGTGGAACCAGTTGCCCGGTTCCCATTTGTTCATCAGGAAGAACGAGCTGACCGTACCGGGCTTGATGTTCGACTTCATCCGAACGGTGAACCGGCCGTGGCCGAAGAAGGCCTTGCTTTGGATCCCCGCGCCGGTGAAGGGGTGACGCCCGACGGGATTGGCCAGGCGGCTGACGACCAGGGTGAGGAACCCCGCCCCGTCCTTCACCTCGGCGGGGTCGGAATAACTGCCGCCTTCGTCGATCGAGTAACGGCCCTTTTCCCATACCGACTCATCCAGCGGTCCCTTGAAGTCGTATCGGAAAGCCCCGCGCCGGACGCCGGTGAGCCAAGCGCCGTCCGCCGCCGGCTCGGTCGGCGAAGCCGCCGGCGGGTTGGAAGGCGCGGGGGTCGGGGGGACGACCCCGCTTGGCGATGGGGAAGCGTCCTCCGCCCAGAGTTTCGAGATTTGAGTGACCAGGTTCTCCGCGATCTGGCGGTCAGCCGTCACGCTGGGGTGGTAGTCGCAGGCATGGAGCGCGGGCGGGTAGGGGGGGAACTCCAGGGACAGGGTTTTCCCGTCGCCCCGTCGCTTGAACTCCGCCACCGCCGCCTGGACGTACTGGATGTAATCGGGCCAACCCGTCGCGTCGAACGCCACGATCCAGGCCTGGGGATAGGCGGAGCGCACCCGCCCCAGCAGTTCCACGTAATTTGAAATGAAGACCTTCGGCGCCGGCGCGGGTTGGGTGCTGAAATCGTTGACACCCAGGTTGAGGACCACCACATCCGGCACCCAGGACTTGAAGTCCCATTTCAGGTTCGCGTCGCCCTGGACGGTCCGGTCGAACAATTGCCCGTAGGGGTCCGGTGATTCGGCCTTCGGGGCGCCGTAGTTTCGGCAGATGCCCTTGCCCGAATAGGCCGTCAGGTGCCACTCCGCCCCGAGCCTCCGGGCGGCCACCGGGCCGAAGGCCAGGTCGGCGTTCTCCAGCGGGCGGAGGTCCGGGCAATGGATCGACGTGCCCTCGTTGCCGTAGCCGCAGGTCCAGGAGGCCCCGAGGAACTCGATGCGGCGGGTGGGTTTGGGCGGCGCTTCGAGCAGGACCCCGTCCTTCGGGAGCAGGATTCCCTTGAAGGTCGCGACCCCAAAATAACCCTCGGTGCGTTTGGACAGGCGCGCCAGGTGGTCGCCCTTCTTGAAATGCCCGGCGATGTATTCGACCCGGCCTTTCGTGGTGGCCCAAACCGTGACGGGCCGATCGTCCACGGTGAGGTTGTAGTTGTTGGCCCCGTCCGCCAGGACGAACCCCACGGCGTCGCCCTTGAACCGGACGGTCAGGGACACGCCCGACCAGTCGAACCGGGGGGCCTTGGGGTCGGTGAAGTCGATCCGGCCCGAGTATTGGATCCGGGGGTCGTCCGCCGGGA
>CAYMOV010000128.1:0-6735 GCA_964392085.1 uncultured bacterium | reverse complement strand
GGGACGCGGCCGCCACCGACGGCATCGTCGTGAATTACCTGGCGTTCGGGACGACCGGGACGGCTACCATCCCCACCAATCTGGGAAGGGTCCTGGTCCATGAAGCGGGCCATTGGTTCAACCTCAGGCATATCTGGGGTGACGACCAATACCAAACCGACGACTGCTCGGGGACCGATTTCGTGGACGACACCCCGAACCAAGCGGTGGAGAACTACGGCTGCCCGGTTTTCCCGTCGGCTTCCTGCTCCAACGGCCCGAACGGCGACATGTTCATGAACTACATGGATTACGTCAACGATTCCTGCATGCTCTTGTTTACGGTGGGGCAGAGCAACCGGATTGAGGCGACCTTGGCCTCAGCGAACGGGCGGTTGGCCATCCAGAGTTCTTTGGGCCTGATCCCCCCAAACGGGCTCCCCACCCCCTCGGCCACCCCGACTTATACCCCGGGCTGTTCCTGGGCCCCCTTGGCCGACGTCACGGGTAATATTAACGGAAGTCCAGTCACCGGAAACACCACCGGGCACAACAACCTTTTCAACGAATTTTCCGGCCCGGATGATTTATATACCTTCACGTTGGCCTCCGCCCAAACCCTCACCGCCTCCACCTGCGGCCGGGCGACCTGGGACACGGGGATCTTCTTGCTCCGCAACTGCCAGGATTCAATCCCGGTGGCCCTCGACGACGATTCCTGTGCCCCCGTGACTACGGGGAGCCAATCGGTCTTTACGACCTATTTAACCGCCGGGAAATACTTCCTGGTCATTGACGGCTATTCGAGTTATTCCTACGGTCCCTACTCGTTCGTCCTGACTTCAGCGGCCGCGCCGACCCCCACCTTCACGAGGACGCCCACCATCACCCGAACCCCCACCATCACCCGGACCCCCACGAAAACCCCAACCATCACGAACACCCCGACGATCACCGACACCCCGACGATCACCGATACACCCACGATTACATATACCCCGACGGAGACCCTGACCCCGACCAACACCCGGACCCGAACCCCAACCCGAACCCTGACTCCGACGAAAACCCCCACCCTTACGGCCACCCCGACCCTCACGGCCACGGTTACGTTTACGGCGACCCCCACACCCACGGGAACCTGGTACCCGCCAACTCTGACGCCCCTTCCCGGCGATGGGAACCAAATCCTTTCGCCGGTCTTGGCTCCCGTACCGATTCACCAAGGCCAACCGTTTTGCCTTTATAACGTGGGCGGCGCCGGAACCGCGCGCCTGGAGTTTTTCGACGCGATGGGTTCGATGAAGGCGCGTAAATCGTCCGCGAACGCTATGGGCCGTTGTTGGGATTCCCGGGACCTTCCGGTCGGTTTTTATTTCGTCCGGATCGAGGCGGAGGATCCCAACGGCAAACTCTGGACTGGGACCCAAAAAGTTCTGGTGGCCCCATGAGGCTTTGGCCGCTCTGCCGTTTTACTCTGGCGCTGGTTTTGGCGCCGGGGTTCGCGCGAGCCTCCACCCCGGCTTGGGCCGACCTGGACCCGAACGTCCGATCCGTCGCCCTGGGAGGGGCTGGGGCTGGCCTCGAATTGGGGGCCGATTCGGGGGTCTTAAACCCGGCGTTCTTGGGTTGGGCGGAAGGGGCCGAAGGGGTCTTGATGCATAACGCTTGGTTGGGGGATTCCTCCATCGAGCATGCCGCTTTTGGGGCCTCCCTCGCCCGGGGGTTGGGAGGCGCGTTGGTCGTGGACCATGCCTCCTTGGGGTCCGTCCAAGGAACGGTGGTGGGGTCTGGGGGAGGGGTTTACGAAACCGAAATTTTCCACCCGGGGGGGACCCGATTGGCCGCGGCCTTGGGAAAAAGATGGGGGCCCTTCGGGTTGGGGGCTTCCCTCCAAGGGATCTGGGAAACCGGGACCGGCTTCAACGGTTCCCATCTTCTCTGGGGCTCAGGGCTCGCCTGGGCGCCCTCCCGTAGCCCGTTTTCGGGCGGGGTTTACCTGCAAGGCGAAGCGGAGGGGGCCGGCTCGGACCCAAAAACCAGCCTGTCGGTTAAGCCGGCACTTTCGGCTCGATGGGGAACTCCCGATGCCTCCGCGTGGGTCGCGACGATGGAGGGCTCCTTCGGAGGAAACGATCCCAAGGGGACGATCCTGGGTGGGGTTGAATGGGCCTACCTCTCTAAATATTTTGTCCGCGTTGGATACCGGCAATTCATGGACCAGGCGGAATTGGCGGGCGTCCGGGGATTGTCGGCCGGGGCCGGTTGGGAAGTCGCCTCCCTTCAAATTGATTATGCGTTCACCTCCATGGGATCGCTTGGCATGGGCCACCAACTCTCGATCAGCGCGCATTTCGCCGGAAAGCACCGCTTGAAGCGGCCCGAGAAGAAGCCGTCAAATCCAGCCCGAATCGTGAGTTCCGACCCGAAAACGGTTCAACCCGTCCCTGGTTCGACCCGCGTTGAACCGACCCCTGGGAGTGGAATGATGGATTACTACCGGGTAGGCCAGGCGGCCTTGAAGGCCGGCCGGTACAAGGATTCCGCGGATGCCTTCCTCAAAGCCGTCGCCGTCAACGACCCGGAAGTGAAGGGTTTCTATTACGCCGAGGCCTATTCGACCTTGGGGCGGCTGTACCAGCACTATGCCAAATCCACGGACCACCTCTCCAAGGCCCGGATCTATTATTTGAAGGCGCTCGACATCGACTCGCAAACGGAATCAGCCCGAAACGGTTTGAATTCTCTGGACCGTGGGATGCCCCAAACGCCCTGATTCCCCGTTCCGGATCTGTCGCCCCAAATTGATTCTTTCCGGCTCCCCGCCCCTATAATGCCGAGTTCCCACATCCTTCTTTCACGGAGTCCACATGGAAGCGCCCCAATACCCGATCGGACCGATGGTGATGGAGGAGAAACCCGACGCGAAGCGCCGGGCCGAACTGATCGCCGAGATTGAGGCGGCCCCCGTGACCCTCCGGAAGGCCCTGGTGGGGTTGTCGGAGGCCCAGTTGGGGACGGTCTACAAGAACTGGACCATCCGCCAGATCGCCAACCACCTAGCCGACAGCCACGTGAACGCCTATATCCGCATGAAGAAGGTTTTGACCGAGGATTCGCCGTTGGCCGTCCCCTACGACATGGAAGCCTGGAACGCCCTGGCCGACGCCCAGTCGGGGGACTTGGATGCGACGATGTCCCTTCTGGAAGGCCTCCACAAACGTTGGGTGGTCCTGCTCCGGTCCATGACCGAGGAACAGTTCGCCCGCACCTTCAAGCGCCCGGATGGGACCGTGATGAACTTAGCCCGCAACCTCTGCATCTATGCTTGGCACGGCCGTCACCACACGGGGCAGGTCCTGTGGCTTCGGCAGCAGCATGGTTGGTGAGGGGCTTCGATCCGACGCATTCATCTTGTGTTTCGTTTGAATATAAAACCTATGACGCCCGTCATGCCAATGAAAGCCTTGATCCTATAGTATTTCGCCCAACCAAGACCAAGACCCCTCCTTTTTCGCCGCCCATCCCCTCCTGGTCACGGCCCCATCACGATCCAAGGTGCGTCCGCCATGTACGAACTCTTCGACGACTTCGCCCAGATGGCCCAGAAGATCTTCACGGACGCCCAGGCCCAGAAGCGGCTCATCCGCAACCCCAGCATGGAGAAGATGCGCGAGCTTTTTTTGAAGGAACCGGAGGCTCGCCTCACCCGCTATGAAAGCCTCTCCATCGACACCGAACCCACCTCCCGGGCCGCCCGTTTCACGAAGAACAACGTGGACGAGACCTTCGGGGCCACCGAGAAGGCACTGATCCAACAGGCCGCCGAGGTGCTGTCCAAGCAGGAAATCATCTCCTATGACGTTTGGGTGGGGGACGGTAAGGACAAGATCTCGGCCCGCCTCATCGTGCCAGCCCGCCACGCCCACGTGGCCTACGGCGGCACCAAGCTGTTCATGCCCGCCGAGGTGGATGAGCCGACCTACACCATCGTGATGTTCACCGACGACAAGTTCGAGGGCAACCGGGCCAAGAAACTGCCGGACAAGGACGTCACCCTCCGCAACGCCCACAACCCCAAGGGCAAGATGGTGAAGTTCGTCCGCAACTCGAACTACATCGGGGAGTGGAAGAAGGGCATCTTCGCGGGTGAAGACTTTAGGGTGAAGCGGAACAACGACGCCATCTTCATCCACGCGGGCTGCCGCCTGGACTTCCTTGAGAACGTCCACGGGGACTACAAGACCACCGCATCCCTCTTCGCGGCCCTGTCGGCCAACGGAAAGACCTCCACGACCTGCAAGGTTTTGGCCAAGAAGGGAGCGGAGAAGAGCTGGCTGGTCCAGGACGACGGCGGGACCCTCCGGAAGGACGGTTCTTTCCACGGCTTCGAGGCGGGGGCCATTTTCGCCAAGACCGACGGCCTCAACCCCCACGACCAGATCGAGACCTATTACGGGTCCCTACGGCGCGACACCTACGTCGAGAACGTCCACGTGACACCCGAGGGCGAGATCGACTTCTACAACATCGAGCGTACCTCCAACGGCCGGGCCGTGGTGCACCGCCGGGACTTCATGCACTGCAGCCAGGACATCAACGTGGATCGGGTGGACAACCTCTTCCTCATCACCCGGGGCGCGATCATCCCGGCTGTGGCCAAGCTGAACGCCGAACAGGCCGCCGCCTTCATGGTGTTGGGACAGTCGATGGAGTCCTCCGCGGGGGATCCCACCCGGGCCGGCCAGATCAAGAATGAGTTCTTCTACGATCCGTTCGTGGCGGGCGACCGCACGGCCCACGCGAACCTGTTCTACTCGATCCTCAAGGCCAACCCGCACATCCAGTGCTACCTGCTGAACACGGGCGGCGTCGGGGAGGGCAACGAGTACCACGACATCCGGCTGGGCGACACCATGGGCATCCTGGATTCCTTGATCAGGGGGGGACTCCAGGACTGGGAGGAGTCCATGGGGACCGGGTTGATGGTCCCCCGGGCCGTGCGCACGGTGGACGACATCCTGATGCACCCGAAGAAACTCTACGGCGCCTTCGAATTCGAGGAACGCCAGAAGACCCTGAACCGGCACCGCGCGGAGATCCTGGACCAGTTCCCGGGGCTCGACAAGCGCGTCCGGGCCGTGTTTTAAGCCGATCGTATAAGGGCCGTCCCGGCTTCCCGGGACGGCCTTTTTTGTTGGAGCCTCAAAACGACTTGTTCACCACGGAGGGAACGGGGAACACGGAGTTATAAGATTGGGCGTTCAGGCAAAACCAAATGTCCCAGTAGCGTCTCCGTGACCTCCGCTTTCCCCGTGGTTCAATAATTGGTTGGTTCTTGAGGCGTTTCTCTCCGGTTCCTCAGGAACCCCATATCCGTTACACTATCCCCATGAGCGACAAGATCTACGGCCGCAAACCCGTGTTGGAACTCCTCCGTTCCGGGAACCGGACCATCCACCACATCCATATCCTGACCGGCGCCAAGGACGACACGATCTACACCATCGAGGCCCAGGCCAAGGCCCAGGGCATCCCGGTGTCCTCCGAGAGCAAGCACAAGCTCGACCAATTGGTGGGCCATGACAAGCACCAGGGTGTGGTGGCCAGCTGCGCCGGGTTCGAGTACGCCAGCGTTCGGGACCTGATCGACGCGGCCCAAGCCAAGGGCGAGAACCTCCTGGTGGTGGCCCTGGATGAGTTGGAGGATCCCCAGAACCTGGGGGCCATCCTGCGCACCTGCGAGGCGGCCGGTGTGCACGGCGTTTTGATCCCCCGCAACCGGACGGCCACGGTAAACCCCACGGTGGTGAAGGTGTCCGCCGGGGCCGCCGACAACGTCCTCATCGCGCAGGAATCCAACATCAACGAGGCGCTCCGCAAGCTCAAGGACGCCGGCGCCTGGGTCGTGGGGGCCGACGCCGAGGCCGAGACCGAGATCCACCAATACGACTTCTCGCGGCCCACGGTCATCGTGATCGGAAGCGAAGGGAAGGGCCTTCGGCGCCTGGTGCGGGAGCACTGCGACACCATGGTTAAGATCCCCATGTACGGGAAGGTATCCTCCCTGAACGCCTCGGTATCCGCCGCGCTCCTCATTTATGAGGCCGTTCGCCGCCGCAGGTGGGAAAAGCCCAAGGCTCCGGCCCCCGGGCCGATCCTAGGAGGGCCCTCCTGGGGCAGTCCCAGCCATTACGGCCAGGACGCCGCCCAGGTGAATGAGTTCTATGAAAGCGCCCGACCTGGAGCACCCGGGCCCACCCCTTCGCCCCCACCGGACCGAAGTTTTTTCCTCCAAGCCCTCATCCGGACGCTCAAGCGCCGGCTGAGGGCGACCCGGATGCGGGGTTAGATGCCGATCCTCCTGGTAACCCAAAAGGTGGCAAGTTCAGTTGGTGATTCTTGTTGGACTCTCTTCGGGCTAACCGGCTTTTGTGGGCATAACCGGCCATGCTTACGCCGGTATTGAACGAGGGTCTGGCGGCCCTCTTGGGGTAGCCAATCCGTCCCGTTTTTATCCCCTGTGTACCCCCCGCGAACTTCAACATCCGGGGCGAGTGAAGAGGTTGACACACCCGGCAACCCCAAAGGCGGCAAGTTCAGCTGGCGTTAGTGCGGGGCCTCCAGTGCGGACACTCACAGGGCGTTCCACCCTGTGTACCCCCCGCGAACGACATCATCCGGTTGTAATTGGATGGCCTGAAACCCCTGTGTTTGCTTGACCTTTCCAAGACCCCCCTCCTATAATCCCCGCTC
>CAYMOV010000127.1:3960-6764 GCA_964392085.1 uncultured bacterium | reverse complement strand
AGCTGCTGCACCACCCCGAAAACCGTGGCCAGCCCCAGCCCCCTGCCTCTCGAGTGGATCGACCACATATAAATCATAATTAACCGGAATATCGGCTAAATGGGCCACCCGCCCTCATCCAGCCTGGATCATACGTCCAACTTTCCAAATGACCGTTAATACCAAAGTCAAACAAACTCATTTTCCAGGACGAGGCGGTCCACTTTGGCCAAGAAATCGGTTTATTCCGGCTTTGTCTTCCCCCTGTTGATCGTAACCCTCCTATCCTTCCAGGCCTGTAAAAAGAGCGAAAGCCCCTCGGCTCCCGCGCCCCCACCCGCCGCTCCCACGAACACCTATACCGGCACCTCCACCACCACCCCCGTCTTTACTTCCACCCCCACCAACAGTCCCACCCTATCCCCGACCCGTTCCAAAACCCCTTCGCCCACCGATACGCCCGCGGACACGGCCACCACTTCCCCGACCCAAACCGCGACCGCCACCCTTTCTTCGACCCCCACGGAGTCCGGGACGCCGACCCCGACCCCCTCCGACACGCCGGTGGATACCGACACGTCCACCTCCACGCCGACGGAGACGTTTACCGACCTCCCCACGAATACCGCCACGTTCACGGCTTCCGACACGCCCACCACCACGCCAACGGATACGGAAACCGAATCCCCCACGGCTTCCGCCACCTTCACGGAGACCGACTCGCCCACCGTCACCCCCACCGATACCCCCACCCTCACGCCCACGGTGACCTTGTCGCCCACGAAGACCGGAACCCCCACCAGCACAAGCACTTTCACCCTCACTCCCACGCCCCCCTATCCCTATCTCAAGCAGTGGGGTTGGACCGGTACGGGCAACGGGGGGTTCTCCTCACCCTACGACCTCACCGTCAACTCGTCTGGAACGACCTTTTTCGTTTGCGACACCTACAACAACCTCATCCAGGTCATGAATTCGTCCAGTGGTTTTGTCACCCAATGGGGAAGCTGGGGCCATGGGAACGGAACCATCCAATACCCCTGGGGAATTGGCTCGGACGGGGCTGGGACGACGATCTTCGTGGCGGATACCGGAAACAACCTGATCCAAGTCTTCACCGCCGGCGGGACGTTCGTGACCCAATGGGGCGGCTTGGGAACCGGGAACGGGACCTTCAACATGCCGTTCGACGTCGCCTCGAACGCGGCCGGCACGACGGTCTTCGTGGCCGACAACAACAACGACCTGGTCCAGGTTTTCACCGCGTCCGGCGGGTTCGTGACCCAGTGGGGCGGCGGGTTCAACAACGACGACAGCGTCGCGGTCAACTCGGAGGGCACCACCGTTTTCGTGATGGATTCAGGGCATCACCAGGTCAAGTCGTTCACGGCGTCAGGCACCCCCGTCGCGGCCTTCGGCGGGTTCGGTGATTCCAACGGGGTCGCGTGCAATTCGGCGGGCACCACCGTTTATGTCGCGGATAATACCGATAACACCATCAAGGAATTCACGGCCGCCGGGGCCCCGGTCACCCATTGGGGTTGCGCGAACTATGGGAACGGCTTGTCGGTTGACTCGAACGGCGACGTCTTCGTGGTGGAACCGGGCTCGAACCTGGTCCAATTGTTCGGCCCCCTCTAAGAACGCTTAGGGGCCTTCCCTCACACCCTCGGCAGGTGGATCCGAAACGTCGTGCCCTGGCCGGGCGCCGAGTCCACCTCGAGCGTCCCCCCCAACTGCTGGACCACCCCGAACACGGTCGCCAGCCCCAAGCCCGTGCCCTTCTCCTTCGTGGTGTAGAACGGCTCGAAGACGCGTTCCCTCACCTCGGCCGTCATCCCGCGCCCGTTGTCCTTCACGCTCAGGCGGACGGCGGACCCCTTCTCGCCCTCCTGGACGTCGGTGCGGATCACCAGCAACCCGCCGGGGGCCAGGGCCTCCCGGGCGTTCACCGTCAGGTTGATCAACACCTGCTCCAACCCCGACCGGTCGGCCAGCACCATCGCCCCCTTGGCCCCCAGGTCCATCCTCAACTGTTTCTTGGTGCCCAGCAACTGCACCAGGACGGGCTGGCCCTTCAGGACCAGGTCGTCCAGTTCGATCTTCTCGAGGCGCAGGACGCGGTTCTTGGAGAAGTCCAGGAGGCTGCGGGTCATGCCTTCGGCCTTCTGGAGGGCCTCCTCCACCCGGGTGATGTCGGCGATCAATGCCTCGTCCTCGTAGTGGACGGCCTTGATGGCCTCCAACCGGTCGTTGATCACCATCAGGAGGTTCTTGAAGTCGTGGGCCACGCCCCCGGCCATCCGGCCCAGGGATTCCATCTTTTGGGCCTGGAAAAGCCGTTGCTTGAGGTCGTCCCGCTCTGTCTCGGTGCGGCGCCGTTCCGTCAATTCACGGTTCGCCAGGTCCAGGGACCGGGTCCAACCGTCCACCGAGAGGCGGATCGCCTGGTAAAGGAGCGCCAGGATGAGGACACCCAGGAACCAGACGCCCAGCGGGACGCCCGGCAGGACCCTCGGGATCTCGACGCCCGCCCAGCCCAGCCAGGCGAAGGCGGAGAGTTCAACGAACACGAACCCCACGGAGACCCAGGCCCAACGGACTTCCAGGAGGAGGGGCGAGAGCACCACCGGGGCCGCGAAAAAGAGGTTGTCCTTCGACGCGATCCCGCCGTTGGCGTAGGTGTTGAGGACGGCGGCCAGGTGCACGCCCACGAGCAGGAAGCCCGCGGACCGGTTCAGCCACCCCTTCCGCAGGAAGCCCCAACTGACGAGGGTCATCACCAGGAAGAACAGCACCAGGCCGGCGGAAAGGATCTTATAGGA
>CAYMOV010000127.1:0-3860 GCA_964392085.1 uncultured bacterium | reverse complement strand
TCGTACATGGCCTCGGCCAAAAGCGCCGGCACGGTGTAGCGCCCGGGGGTCACGGCCCTCACGCTGTAGCTGAAGGTCTCCTCGCCGGTGATCTCCCCGGTGAACAACAGCACCCGGTCGTCCCTGAAGTCGGTTTGGGACGGTTCCAAACTGCATTCCGGCTCGAAGTCCATGTGGCCGCGCGACTTGAGCCGCGGGTTGTCCACCTCGAAGCCCGCGGGCAACAGGTCCACGATCACCACGTTGTCCAGCGGCTTCAGGGCCTCGAGCCTCAGGGTCACCACCACGATCTGGCCCTGGGTCACCGACCCCAGGTTCACCAAGGCGCCCTTCTCGTCGCGGTACTCACGCTTCAACTTCAGGCCGTCGGAGACCGCCACGGTCTCGGGCGCCAGGGCCGTGCCCTCCGCCATCAGGTGGTAGTAGGCCGGTTGGGCGCCCAGGTTGCGGATGAACAGCGACTTACCGCTGAGCGACTTGTCCTGCACCAGGCCCGACTCGCCCGCCAGGGGTTTCGCCTCACCGCCCGCCAGGCCCCACTCGGCCTTCAGCGGGTTGAGGGCGCCCTGGATCGACACGGCCTTCGCGAGGGCCATGAGGGCCCAGGCGTTGTCCTGCGTCGAGCCGAAGCCGCCGTTGGTCCTCAGGTACTTGCCGAACCCCTTGACCAGCGCCGGGATGTCCGGCGACTGGGGGTCCGCCTCGGCGAGGGCCAACAGGTACAGGCTCTTGTACTTCACGTCGGACATCCAGTCGTCGTTGAGGCTCCGCACCAGGCCGTTGGGCACCTGGTTCACGGGCAGCACCTTGAGGGCGCTCGCCTTGTCGCCCGAGAGCGAGTAGGCCAGGGACAGGAGGAAGTCCCTGCGCTGTTTCGCCTTTTCCTTCTCCATGGCGTCGGGCTTGTCCCGCAGGGCGTTCATGCTTTCCAGGTCCGGCGAGCCCGCCAGGGCGCGCAGGTACAGCAGGTAGGTCGAGTCGGTGCGCTCCACGTTCTCGGCGCGGCGGTCGAGCCGACCTCCCTGGCCCAGCACCCGGATGGCGCCGATGCGCTTGCGGACGCGTTCCAGCGCCTGGGCCTTCACCTCGTAGCCCTGCCGCGCGGCCTCCAACAGGAAGTGCGAGACGTAGTTCGAGAGGTAGGGGTCGTCCACGGTGTCGTGGGGCCAGTAGGAGAAACTGCCGTCCTCGCGCTGTTGCCGCTCCAGGTGGTCCACCGCCGACTGCACATAGTATTCCACCGCCCGGGCCCGACCCGTGAAGCGGCCGGTCAGGAGGCCCATGTCCTTGAGGTACAGGAGCGGAAAGGCCTGGGACGTGATCTGCTCGGCGCAGCCATAGGGGTAGGCGATGAGGTAGTCGAGGCCGCCCAAGTACGGCAACAGCGGGCTGGCGGACACCGACAGGCGCACCTTCTGGCCCGAGGCGATGAAGCCGCCCGGCACCGACAGGTCCGCCTTGGCCCCCGGCGCGATCTCGCCGTAGTCGACCTTCGTGGTCAGGGGGTTCGGGGGCCGCACCGACATCTCGGTCTCGTCGTCGTAGGTCTTGCCCTCGGCCGTCGCCACGGACACCTTCAGGCGCGCCGTCCCGGCGTCGGCCAACGCCAGGCCGTGGTAGTTGAGCTGGCCCTGGCCCTTGGGCTCCAACACGGTCGAGGCCGGGCCCCCGGCGTCCATCTTGACCGGGCCCTTCAAGGACCACTTCACCGACAGGGTCTGGGGCCGGTCGGTCTGGTTCGAGAGGAAAAGCGGCAGGTCGAAGCTGTCGCCCGGCGCCAGGAACCGGGGGAACGAGGGTTCCAGCACCACGGCGTCGGCCACCTGGACGCGCCAGGCCCCGCCGCCGAATCGGCGGCCCTTCACGGCCAGGGCCATGACCCGCGCCTCTCCGTGGAATCCCTTGGCGCTGAACCGGTAGACCACGCGCCCCGCCGCGTCGGCCTTGAGGAGCCCTGAGAACTTCGCGTAGGACACCACGCGCTTGGCGGCCACCGGGTTGAGGTGCTTGGCGGCCCGTGACGCGACCCCACCCACCATCTTGTCCTCCTCGTCGCCGCCGACCGCCTTGCGCCTCGACAATTCGGGCAAAACGTCGGTGAAGAGGCTCCAGGTGGCCGTGTCGAGCGAGCGCTTGCGGTAGAACCAATCGTAGGGATTGGGCGTGGCGAAACTGATGATGTCGAGGATGCCCTCGTCCACCGCCGCCAGCACCACGCGGGCGCCCGGCACGCCGGTATAAAGGGTCACGGGGATGCCGCCGCGCGACTCCACTTCCTTGGGGGTCTTGAAGGTGGCCTTGATCTCAAAGGCCCGGGCGTCGATCTTGAGCGGCGCCACGCCGAAGGACATGCGGGGCATCAGCCTCATGGACTCACGGGGAGGGCGGGCCATCACGGCGGTCACGTACACGTTGGGCGCCCAGGCGGCCGCCGCGGGGGGCAGGGCCACCACGTTGGGACCGGCCTGCACGGCCACGCGCCGCACCCAGAAGACCTTCTCGCGCTCGACGGACAAAATCAGCGTGCCCGCGAAGGGCGCCTTCACCACCACCTTCGGGACGGCCCCGAGGGCGTAGTGCTTCTGGTCCAGCGCCAGCGCCAGGTTCTCGGGCGCGTCGAGGTTGGCGGTTTGGTCCTCGTCCTGTTCGGGCTTCGACCCGGGCCCCTCGGCCGTGAGGGAAAGCGAGGTCCGCACCCCCTCCTCCGTGCCCAGGTAGGCGGTGTACTCGCCGGGCTTGTCGGGCGTGAAGGCGTATTCGCCCTTGCCGTCCACGTCCAGGGCCTTCGTGCCCACCAGTTCGTCGTAGTAGCCGGACTGGAAGCCGCGCTCGGACCAACCCGACCGGCGGAAGACCGAGTACCAGATGCGGCGCTTGAGGGTCAACAGCTGGCCCGTCAGGCGGGTCGGCTCGCCGTCGGGCGTCACGGCCACATAGCGCAGGGTCACGGGCTTGCCCGGCGCCACGGTGGCGCCCTTCAGGCTCTTGATCCCCAGGTACTGGGCGTAGCGGTGCACCTCGAGGGACGAGTTGGCGGCCACGGGCCGTCCCCCGCTGTCGAGGCACTCGGCGTACAGCACGGCCTTGAGCATGGAGGGCGGGAAGATCGAGTCGGGGACCGGCAGTTCGAGGTCGCGGCGGCCCTCGGCGTCGGTCACGCCGTCGGGGGGCGTCAGGGTCTCGCCGGGATACTGGCGCGAGTCGTCGGTGAAGCGGTAGCTTTCCCACTGCTTGGGCTTGAACTCCATGGGCACGAGCCGCACCGTGGACTTGACCGGCAGTTTGGCCGCGGGCGGGCCGAAAAGGTGGTGCACCGACACCTCATAGGACAGCTTGCCCTGGACGGGCCGGCCCTTGCCGTACACCTCGACGCGGATCTTATGGGGGATGAATTCCTCCACCTTGAAGGCCGCGTGGGCGAGGAACACCCCGTTCTCCAGCTCGAGGTTGGCGCCCATCTGGCCCGTGGAGGCGTCCTCGGGCAGCTCCAGGTCGAACACCGACAGGCCGTCGGCGTCCAGTTGGCCCGACCGGCTGAGGATCTCGTTGCCGCTCACGTCGAACAGCTTGAGCTTCACCGGCAGGGGCATGGGGGTCGAGAGGTCGGCCTTGCGCACGACGCCGGTCAGGTGCACGGTCTCGCCCGGGCGGTAGAGGCCCCGGTCGCTGGTGAGGAAACCTTCCCAGCCCTTGGCCTGGTAGGGGTCGCCGCCCACGTCGAAGCGGGACGTGTCGAGGGGGGCGCGGTCGAGCCGCAGGAACGACCAGTCCCCGCCGTTCTCGGCCAAGATGAGCAGGGGCTCGAACTTGTAGGGGTTCTTCTTCCAGTCCTTGAAGGTGGCCCGGCCGTCGGGGCCGGT
>CAYMOV010000126.1:0-6785 GCA_964392085.1 uncultured bacterium | reverse complement strand
ACGACGTTCAGGATCCTCCAACCGAAGGTCTGAGAGGTGGATCTCGGTCAAAGTTCATAATTCCCCATTTGCAAAATCAAGATCTGACCCCTGCTCCCATGAAAACCTCGAAATAAGCGGGCCGGACCTATCATGTTGGTTGAAACAGACCGATTAGTCTGATTGCCCTTGACGGATCCATGGGTCCGGTTTAGCCTTCATCAGACCGAATGGTCTGATTCGCCGGCCGTGGACCACCGCGGCGGAAAGCGGCTCCGATGCGCCTCCCAGCCTTAATCCTCACCGTAACTACCGGCTTTTTGTCCCTCCTGCCGCGCCAAGCCCCGGCCGCCACGCCGGTTCAACCTGATGTCAAAACGGTCGTGCGGGTCATGGACAACCTCTACCGTTCAACCACTTCCATTGGACGCATGGAACTCACCGCGAAGACCGAGACGCAGACCCGCAGGCTTTCAATGCGGATCTGGACGAAGGGGACGGAGAAAACCTTGGTGGTCATCGACGCCCCCGCCCGGGAGGCCGGGAACGCCACGCTCAAGGTCGGGAACAACCTTTGGAACTACATCCCCAACATCTCCCGGACGATCCGGATCCCGCCCTCCATGATGCTGAGCCCCTGGATGGGGACCGACTTCACGAACGACGACCTCGTCAAGGGAAGCACCTACGCCCAGGACTTCGACACCCGGATCGAGGGCCGTTCCGCCAACCCCGCGGGATGGCTCGTGGCCATGAGGGTGCGGCCCGGCGTCGTGGGCCGATGGCAGAAAATCGAGTGGATCATCAATGACGAAGCGACCCTTCCGATCCTCGGGCGGTACTACGACCTCAAGGGCCGCTTGGCCCGGACCATGATGTTCTCGGAGGTCAAAAACTTGGGCGGCAGGCTTATGCCGACCCATATGACCCTGGAATCGGTCGACCAACCCGGCCACAAGACGGAAATCCATTACCTGGACATGAAGTTCGACGCGCCGGTTCCCGATAACCTCTTCAGCCTCTCCCAGCTCGAGAGGCAGTAGCGTGGATTCCCCCCAGGCCTGGAGGACCGACCTGCGCATGGGATGGCGCAGCCTGGGGCGCAACCCGAAGCGGACGGCCTTGGCCTTCCTGGCCATCGCCGCCGCCCAGGCCGTCCTCATCTGGGTCACCGGTTTCATGAACGGCTACTCGGCGATGATCTTCGACACCCTGACGGGTCCCATGGCGGGCCATCTCCAAATCCACGCGCCTAAATACCTTGAGGACGGCGCCATCGAGCGCGTCATCCCCGACGCGTCCAAAGTCGAGGCGCTGGTCCGGGGCCTTCCCCGCGTCCGGTCCGTCTCCCCGCGTATCTACGCGACGACCTTGGTGGCCCTCAAAGAAGAGGGGCACGTCGCGTCGATCCTGGGGCTTGATGTGGCGGCCGAAACAGGGACGGGGGGCGTTTTGGAGGGCATCGATCCATCCCAAAAGCCCGTCGGGAAGGAGATCCTGGTGGGGAGGGGACTGGCGGATGAGATGGGCCTCAAGCCCGGGAACACCCTGGCCCTGATGGGCCAGGCCGTGGATGGGTCCATGGCCAGCGGCCTCTACCGCGTCAAGGCCCTCGTCGTGACGCCCATCGACGCGATCAACCGGATGGGGATCGTGATGGACCTGCCGGCGGCCCGGGACCTGCTCGCGATGGGCGACCAGGCCCATGAACTGGTCGTTCACGCGGACGGCCGGGACGCCGTCCCGGGACTGATGAAGGCCCTCCAGGCGGCCCCGGGCCTGGGGGGCCTCGACATCCAATCCTGGGACCAGATCGCCCCCTTCCTGAAGACCCTGCTGGAGGTCGTGGGCAAGTCGAACTACCTCATCCTCGCGTTGGTCTTTTTGACGACCATCGCCGGGGTCGCGAACACCATGCTGATGGCGACCTTCGAGCGGGTCCACGAGTTCGGGATGCTGTTGGCCCTGGGTTGCCGCCCCGGGCGGTTGGTGCGGATGATGGCCCTCGAGTCCCTCACCCTCGGCCTGGCGGGGGTGGCCGCCGGCACCCTCATCGGGCTCGCGCTCGCTTGGCCCTCCGTCCGGAACGGCATCAGCCTCGACACGATGGGCGGTTCCCAGCACGCGCTCGGGTTCGCCCTCGGGGGCATGAGCCTGATCCACAAGATCTACCCGATCCTGAGGTTGCGGGACGTCCTCAACGGCGTCGGGGCCGTCGCGGTCACCTCCCTCCTGGCCGTCTATTGGCCCGCCCGCAAGATCGGGCGGCTGGAGCCCGTGGAGGCCATGAAATCATGAACCCCATCAAAGCCACCGGCGCCCCGCGCCTGCCGGTCACCCTCCGGTACGCCCTCCATAACCTCGTGAGGAACCGCCGCCGGACCCTCCTCTCGGCGGCCGGGATCGCGGTGGGTTGCGCCATCGCCCTGGTGAACATCGGCATGGTGAAGGGCAAGACGGACATGTTCATCCGGAACGTGGCCGAGGGCGGCGCGGGCCACCTCAAGATCGTCCCCAAGGGCTGGCTGGTCGACCGGAACCCCATGCTCCGGCTGGAGGACTGGACCGGGGTCCTGGGGAACCTGCGCGCCGATCCCAAGGTCGCCGTCGCCACCCCCAGCACCCGGATCCAGGCCATGTTGGCCATGGGTACCCGCATGGTGGGCGTCGACATCACCGGGGTCGACCCGGATACGGAACCCCAGGCCTACCGGTACGTCCGGACGGTCCAATCCGGCAGGTACCTGGTGCCGGGGGAAAGCCACGCGATGGTGGTCGGGAAAAGCGTCGCGGACCGGCTGGGGATCGGGGTGGGGGACCGGGTGGTGGCCACGGTCGTCGACGGCCAGGGCGCCATGAAGAGCGACCTGTTCGAGGTGGTGGGGATCGTGAGCCTGGGAAACCGCCAATTGGACGAGCAGGTCTGCCAGGTGGTCCGCGCCGACGTGGACGCCTTGAGCGGCCTGGCCGGGGTCGGTGAGATCACCGTCCTCTTGAAGGATTCCGGGGAGACGGACAAGGAGGACGGCCTGGTCCGGTCCCGGTTGCCGGCCGGGGACGAGGCGTTGACCTGGTCCCAGATCAGCCCCCAGAGCGAAACCGCCGTCAGGATCAACCTGGCCATGGCGAAGTTCGTCACGGCCTTCCTGGTGTTCGTGGCGTTCCTGGGCGTGGTGAGCGCGCAATTGACGGCCGTCCTGGAACGCCGGAAGGAATTGGCGGTCTTGACGGCCCTCGGGATGGGCCGATCCTCCGTCCTCAAGCTGGTGTTCAGCGAGGCGGCCGCCTTGGGGATCCTGTCGGCCCTGGCCACGGTGGCCCTGGGGGGCCCGGTCACCTGGTACCTGGCGGCGCATGGGATCGTCGTCTTGGACGGCAAGTCGGTCAGCGCCTTCGGCAGCGCGGTGGACCCGGTCCTGCACGGCGAATTCGGGGCTTGGTTCTTCGGGTACGCGGTGGCGCTCTCGTGCGCCGCGACCCTTTTGGCTTCGGCCTACCCGGCTTGGTTCGCCACCAGCCTTGAACCCGCGGAAGCGTTGAGGTCCGAATGATGGAAAACAAGATTTTGGTGTCGGCGAAGGGCCTGGGGAAGACCTTCCACAACGGTCGTTTCGAGGTGCCCGCCCTCCGGGGCGTGGACCTGGAGGTCCGCCAAGGGGAGTTCACCGCGCTCGTGGGCCCGAGCGGGAGCGGCAAAAGCACGCTCCTCAACCTCCTGGGGGCGTTGGACAAGCCCACCTCGGGTGAGTTGACCGTGTTGGGCCAACCCGTCGCCGACCTATCGCGCGAGGAGCGCGCGAAGTTACGGCTGGGGGGGCTCGGGTTCGTCTTCCAGGCGTACAACCTTGTCCCCGTGTTGACGGCGGTCGAGAACGTGGAGTTCGTGCTCGAGCTCCAGGGCGCCGGGGAAGGCCTAAGGGAACGGGCCCTGGCGGTCCTCGACGAGCTTGGGCTCGCGGACCTCGCCGACCGCCGGCCCTCGGAAATGTCCGGGGGGCAACAGCAACGGGTCGCGGTGGCCCGGGCCGTGGTTTCCCTCCCGAAGCTGGTTTTGGCCGACGAACCCACGGCGAACTTGGACGGCCCGAACGCCGAATCCCTGGTCGCGCTGATGAAGGGACTCCGGGACCGCCATGGGATGACCTTCCTGTTCGCCACCCATGACCCCCGGGTCATCCACCACGCCGAACGGGTGGTGACCCTGACGGACGGCGTCATCAGCGGCGACACCCGGCCGTGAGGGTGCCCGCCGCCCTCGCGGCCGTCCTGTGGGCCGTCGGGTGCCTCGGGACCCCCGTTTCAACCTGTGCCCGGACCCTCCTCACGGACAGCGACGGGAACCCCTCCATCAAGCTCGCCACTTCCTTGGAGGGCATGGGCCTCGCGGCCGCCCCGCCTCCGGACCTGCCGGGGTCCCATTCGACGGTCGGGGCCTGGTTGGGCCGGTTGCGCCTGGACTCCGAATTCCGGCTCGGCGGCAAATGGAAGGCCGCTTTGAGCTATGACAACCGGTTGGAATCGGGGCAAGGCGCCACGGGCCTCACGTCGACCGTCCGGGCGTCCTCGGGCGGGCCCTTCCGAATCCGGCAAATCGGCGGCTTGGCCGCGCGGAGCGGCGACACCGTCGATTACCACGAGTTGGACCGGGCCTTCCTGTCCTTCGAGTCGCAGAAGTGGAGCGTGACCGCGGGACGCCAGGCGGTGGGTTGGGGCCGGGGCGTCCTTTTCGGTGCGGTGGACATCTTCGCGCCCTTCACGCCCCTGGAAATCGACCGTGATTGGCGGCGCGGCGTGGACGCCTTCCGGGCGACGTACAAGGTCGCGGACACCTTCTCCACCGACCTGGTGACCGCCTGGGGGCCGGATTGGGACCATTCGGCCGCCGGGGTCCGGTTCAGCGGCTACCAGGGCCCCCTCGACGGGGAGGTCCTCCTCGCCAAGCGGGGGACCGACGTGATGTACGGCGTCGACGGGTCCAGGACCCTCGGGGGACTGGAGGTCCACGGGGAATACGCGCTGTTCAGGACCCGCGGGACACCGCTCTATTCCGGCGCCTTTGGGGACCCCCGGCTCGTCCCCAAGGCGGTGTTGGGGGCGTCCAACAACTTCAACCTCGGCAACGGCCTGAGGGTTCTCCTGGAATACCATTATTCCGGTTTCGGGGCCGCGGCCGCGAAGGATCTCCCGGGCCTTTTAAAGGAAGCGGATTTCCAGGACCGCCTCAACCGGGGGGACACCCAGATCCTGGGTCGGCAGGCCTTGGCCGCGCAGGGGACCTACACCTTCAACCCAAGTTGGAACGTGGCCCTGGAAATACTCCAGAGCCTGGACGACCCCTCCGGCGTCGTCGTCCCGTCGGCGGGCTGGACCCTGTCCGACTCGCTGGACTTCCAAGGGGTGGCCTTCATCGGCTACGGCCCCCGGTCGACGGGCGGCATTGCCCAAAGCCAATACGGATCGACCCTCCGGACCATCCTTTTGCGGGCGAGGTTCTATGATTAAGCGCGGACTCAAACGACCGAAGGAACCCGAGGCCTCCCGCCGGAGTTTTTTGGATTCAGCCTATGAACTCTTCTGCGAGAAGGGATACGCGGAAGTGTCCGTGGACGAGGTGATCCAGCGCGCGGGAAGGTCCAAGGGCGGGTTCTACCACCACTTCAAGAGCAAGTCGGACCTGTTCCAGGAGATGTTCGAGGACCTGTTCAAGCGCTACACCGAACCCATGGAAAGGGACCTCCGCGGGGGGATCGATTTGAGGGACGCGATGGGGAACCACCTGGCCCGGTTCTCCGGGGTGCTGAGGGACACCCGGCAGTTGAGGGCCATGTATGAACTTTACGTCCTGGCCATGCGGGACCGCGAGGTGCGAAAGGTCGCGCGGAAGTTGAACGCCGCCGGGACGGCCTTGGTCAGGCGTTTCCTTGAGCACTCGACCCGCCAAGGCCGGATCAAGCCCCTCGGGAAGCGGTTGGATGGGACGGCCGAACTGCTTTTCCACGCCAGCCGGGGGGTGGTGATGATGGAGCTCGCCCTGAACGACGGCCGGGATATCGCGGGCAAGGTGAACCGTTTCATGGAGCATGAGCTGGAGGGGTTCGGCCGCGCCCCGGGGGCCGCGCCTAAGAGGAAGTTAAAGGTTAAGGCCAAGGATTGAATCCTGCTTCCGGTTGGCGCCTAGCCTCCGGTGGCGATTCGTTTTTTCACCCCGGGATTCGGATTTCAGGGGGGCAGACCCGCGATTGTAAGTTATGGCGTATTGTTGTATTCTATTGTTAACAAGGGGGCTTTGGTGGAAAGCAAAACCCGGGTAGCCATCTACTACAAAGCGGCCAACGGTAAAGCCCATGCCAGCCTTTTTATCAATGGGTTGAAGGACGCGAAGGGCAAGGCGGCTTTACAGATCAGGATTGCCAGGGCCCAAACGGGTAACTTCGGCGACCACAAACCCTTGGGGGATGGGCTTTTTGAAATGCGGATCCATGCCGGGCCGGGGTACCGCCTCTATTACGGTTTGGACGGGGATACCTTGGTGGTAGTGGTGGCCGCGGGGCCGAAGGATCACCAGGCAAAGGACATTAAGAGGTCCAAGGCGTTGTGGGCCGAGTACAAGGGAGAAAAGAGAAGGTAAAGACGGACCAAGTCCCGTTCGTGAGGTTACCCATGCGTGCGGCCTCTGGCGCACGATGGACGTTGTACGGAGGGGTAAGTCTCAATGAAAAAGAATTACGTTTCCCAAAAAGAGCACATGGCTGAATTCAGCAAGGACAAGGCGGCCGTCCGGGAACTCCTTGCCCAATCCGTCTTTG
>CAYMOV010000125.1:5497-6830 GCA_964392085.1 uncultured bacterium | reverse complement strand
CGCCCGGCGGGACTTTTGGCCTCTGGCCCGTTCCCATGCCTTTCCCTGGGGCGGACCGGTCCCACGCAACGGAGCCTTTTCCATGGCAAACGTTTTGATCAAAGACGTCGTCAAGATGTACGACAACAACATCATGGCGGTCAATAAGGTCAGCATCGACGTCCAGGACAAGGAATTCCTCGTCCTCGTCGGGCCCTCGGGTTGCGGCAAATCCACCACCCTCCGCATGGTGGCCGGCCTCGAGGAACTCACCTCGGGCGAGATCCGCATCGACGACACCCTCGTCAACGACGTTCCCCCGAAGGACCGGGACATCGCCATGGTGTTCCAGAACTACGCCCTGTACCCCCACATGACCGTGTTCGACAACATGGCCTTCGGCTTGAAGCTCCGTAAGTACCCCAAGGACGAGATCAAGCAGCGCGTGTACGAGGCCGCCAACATCCTGGGCATCCAGGAATTGTTGAACCGCCGTCCCAAGGAACTCTCGGGCGGCCAGCGCCAGCGCGTGGCCGTCGGCCGCGCCATCGTCCGGAAGCCCAAGGTGTTCCTGTTCGACGAGCCCCTCTCGAACCTCGACGCCAAGCTCCGCGTGCAGATGCGCGCCGAGCTGTCCAAACTGCATACCCGCCTGCAGGCCACGATGATCTACGTGACGCACGACCAGTTGGAAGCCATGACCATGGGCGACCGCATCGTGGTCATGAAGGACGGCTTCGTGCAGCAGATCGCCGACCCCATCACCCTCTACGATAAGCCGGTCAACAAGTTCGTGGCGGGCTTCATCGGCACGCCGGCCATGAACTTCATGGAAGGCACCCTGAACAAGAAGCGCACGGGCGTCTTCTTCAACGAGGAAAACTTCGAGGTGCGCCTGCCGGATTCCATGCTGGCGCAGGTCGAGGGCCACGTGGGCCGCGACGTGATCCTGGGCATCCGCCCGGAGGACATCCACGACAAGATGGACGCCTCCAACGCCTCGCCCGACAACACCATCACGGCCACCGTCGAGGTCATCGAGACCCTCGGCTCGGAAGCCCTCCTGTACCTCACGACCGGCAAGAGCCCGTTCATCGGCAAGGTGAAGGGTTTCGAGCAGATCGAGATCAACCAGGACATCGAGCTGGTGTTCAACATGCAGAAGGCCCACATCTTCGACCGCGAATCGGAGAAGTGCCTGACCAACTGAGGGCCGGGCCAGTGAAGTCGGTTTCCTGAAAAACCGGGGCGGGTGACCGCCCCGGTTTTTCCGTTTTGAAGGGGCTTTCCCGGGGGGACGTTGTGCGGACCTCAATCACGAACTCTCATAGGGGCTCTGCCCCTATGTACCCCG